>NZ_CP150900.1:4309451-4664177 GCF_038050405.1 Paraburkholderia sp. IMGN_8
ATAGGGCGAGTCGGAAGTCTGCAGGAGGAACCCAGTCGCCATGAAGAATTCCAACGGCAACTCGGTCGTCTCCCCATCGCGGGACAGGCTCCGTTCCTCGCGCGGAGTGTCCTGGTAGGCTTGGTTCACCCTGTCCTGGAGACTGAGCAGACTCTCAATCATCGTCCCCATCGAGGGGTCCGCCTCGTCGGCAAAAAGACAAAACGCGTCACGCGCCATCCGACTCGCAATTGCGTCGTACTTAGCCGAAAACATCCAGAACCAAATCGCCAATTGATAGCCTCTGGCGGAAATCTCAGCCGTCACTTCGATGTCCGGCGAGAAGGTGACCTCAGGAGTGCGCCATTGCGAGAAGGGGGGAACGTTGTGACTCAGGAACATGCCCAGCAGAAAGCGCACAGAGCCGTAAGCGTCGGTAGGCCACTTGATGGCAGAGGTTTGCGACGTCTTCCAGAATTTCCAGCTCATGTGGGACCCCGGTAGGTGCGGTTGAATGGCACGCGAAATACTACTCCAAACCATGATGCACAGTCGGCGGGTCTGCCCACACTCTTCGAACGTTCAGCGCCAGGGGACAGTGCCAGCCGTCCAATCGAAATAAACTAGGCTGATACAAGTTAAGCAGAACTACGAAACCATCTGGTCGACCATATGAAACCAACACCAAAAACTCTTTCAAAGCGCACTACCTCAAATCCGTCCCAGTCGGTGACCTGACTCGCACGGCATCCTTGTCGTCAACGCGATTTATGAAAACGTAAGCCGCGCAAAGATGGAGGGGCGTGACCTTGCCGAAGGTGAGAGAGACGAAAACGTTGTTTTGGAATTCCGGCCGAATCCGGCGCATGAAATGTTGGTCGCGTGTCTGTGGTCGCGCTGGTCCGGTCCGGGCGAGCCGGACTTGCTGTCATTCGCCGCGATAACAGATGAGCCGCCCCCAGAGATTGCTGCAGCGGGGCATGACCGCTGCATTATTCCCATAAAACCAGAGAATGTAGACGCGTGGCTCAACCCGAATGCATCAGACCTTGCGAGCCTATACGCGATACTTGATGACAAAGACAGCCGTACTTCGAACATCGAATGGCGGCATGAGCTTCACAAGGTCGCGCTAGTTAGCGTTACGCAAGACGCGGATACCGATGCATGGAATCTTGGCCTCACAGTGGCATTCTCGAACGGACGCAGTCTGAGCGTTGCTTTAAAGTACTCGTACACGTCCAGCTATTTCCGCGAAACAGCGTGCAACCAGACCGCTCAGGCATTGATGCCGGCGGTGCGGGACCAGAGTGCAAGGGTCGTGCATGCGCCTGACTTTCTGTCGTTGCTGAAGTGACATAGTCACACTCGCGCGGGGCGTCTGCTGTAGCAGGCAGCGACGCCCATGCTTTTTTCTTGCTCTTAACGAGACCGCAGTCGCGGAAAAAGACTTTGTAGCCGTCGCGCGCTCGACGGAGGTTGTCTGCCGCGGCTTTGCGCTCTGTCGGCGCGTGGCCGAACAGGGTGCCGGCGAACTGCGCGCCAGGTCTCCAGGTCATTGGGTGCTCTGGGGAGGTTCGACTTCCTCCTTGTTCATCTCAGCAATTCACGCGTCATCAGGTTGAGTAACCCCTGACGCGAAGCGCGGGCGCCCCTCATTGCCTGGTTTTCGCGGGACTCAGAGTGTCATCGGGCGACATCGAGTGCATATCGGTTTCGTGCGGGTCCATTTTTTTCATTGCATTTCCCGGCATCGTATCCAGCGGACTCGTGACGGGGTCCCCGTGGTACGTCATTCCTGCCGTTGCTGCACCGTGGGCATTGCCCGCACCGATTCCGCCCTGTCCATTTCCTCCACCTTGTGCGAACGTCGTACTACACACAACGACTGAAATAGCAGCGGTAGAACCAAGCATGAGTTTTAGCGTTAACTTGCGCATAACATTTCTCCTGGCGAGCTCGGCAGGAATTGGGGTCGCTGCGAGCTTACGTAAGCCGCTGATGACAGCCTGGTAGCGCAGCGGCAGAGGGCAGCCAGCTGATTGAGCCGGCAGATGCCGGACTTGCGTGACATCCGGACTCACGCATGTGGTTTAGTCGTGGTTGGGTACTGAAAATGACAGAGGCTGCAGTGGGTGTGCGCTCCTGGTCGTGCCGAAGTCGCATTCGTTTACATCGCCTGACTGCCTACAGTCACAGTCCCGCCGACGGCAAAGGCGTTGGATATTGCCGTCGACCTCGCTGCAGCCGAAAAAATCATCTTGCGTTTCATAACTGGTCTCATGAAAACGCAGCGCACAATTGCCCTGCCCTAACCGCATATACGGGAGACACAGGCTATTGGATTCAAATTGGGACATGCTGGCGAAAATGAAGTGATATTGCGATGGCGCAACGGAAGCACGGATGTTCTGCGGTATCGGAGCCCGTTGGGGAGGCCATTGCACGACCACCGATGCCGATATCCGCGTTTGTCAGGTTCAAAGGGACGTTGTGAAGTCCGTCAGCCACGCGGGGCTTGCAGACAGCAGCGCTGTCTCCAGCGTCTTGTCCAGCCCCGTAAGCACGAGCATGCCGACGGCGATGAACACCGCTCCGAGGATGATTGTCCCTGCCGTTCCCACTGGGCCAAGTCGGCGTCGCAGCTTCTGCGTCGAGGCCCGCGAAAGGGAGCCGAGAACCGCCAGCGGAAGCCCGGCTCCGACGCCAAATATGCCCATCAATAGTGCGATATTGCCGAGACTTCCACCTTGCGCGGCGAGCGTGGTTGCCGCGCCCAATGTTGGTCCGACGCAAGGACTCCAGACGGCTCCCAGCAGCAGTCCGACCGCGAACTGGCCTGGCAGGGTATCGCCCTTTATCCGGCTGAGCCAGTTCTGGCTGGGACCACCTATCCCTGCGGCCGCGCGATTGAAAATGGCCTGCAATCGGTGGGAAAACATCGCGAGTCCAAAAAGAATCATCAGCACGGCGGCCACGCGACGGAACACCTCGTTATCCAGTCCCAACGACACACCGACTGTCGCTACAAAAATGCCGATGACCGAGAAGGACACACCCAATCCGGCGGCGAGTGCAACCACCCCCAGCCGATGTGCCGCCAATGCAGACACAACGAGAATGGGAACGAGGGCAAGCACGCAGGGTGACAACGTCGTCAGGGCTCCGGCGAGGAACCCGAGCGCGTACGTACCAGGAGTGAAATCCATTACAGGGCCTTGGCGAACGTGTTCCTAATGTCCTGCTCGCGTGTCTGCCCCGTCGAGCGTGCAACCTCGTGGCCACCCTTGAAAACAACGAACGTCGACTGCTGAGTCACTTTCATCGCTCGTTTCAGGGCAACTTCCTTGTCGTAGTCGGCCACGAAAATGGTCACGTCCTTCATTTCCGGGCTCGCTGCCAGACGGTCCACAATGGGTTGTTGGACCTTGCAGGTCGGGCACCAGGTCGCATGGAAGTAGACGATGTTTGGCTTCCCGTCGGCGTTCAGCCTGTCGAACCGGGCCTGGTTAAACGGCTGCTCGCCAGCGAAAGCGGTACTGACGACCAGTAATAGGCTCGACGCGAGCAGATATCGGCGAATAACGTTCAGCATCGCGGTCTACCCCGAGATAAGCACAGTCTTATTGTTAGACGTTCGAGAGACGAAATGATTGCGCCTCTCGAGTTGCGGCTGCCGGTAAAGCGCAGGTGGCCTGCTGACCGCCAGACTCGTCACGCTGGTTAGTCCCGTCTCGGTTGTGTCGGTGGTGGTGTGTGCTACCGGCACACCTGGCGCTAACGCGTTCACGGGGTCAGCTCACCGCCGTTCATGAGCGTGTCGATGAGCGGGCACGACACCTTGCCTTTCGACGTCGAACAGCGCTGTACCAGTGTCGCCAACGCGGCTTCCAGCATGGACAAATCCTGGATGCGCTGGCGCACATCGACAAGCTTGTGTTCGGCGATAGCGCGCGCGGAGTTGCACGCTTGACCATCATGCAGAGACAACAGGGCCTCCACCTCATCGAGCGTAAAGCCAAGCGACTGGGACCGCCTGATAAAGCGAAGTCTCGTCAGTACGGCTGTCGGGTATCGGCGGATGCCGCCTGCTGGGCGGGGTGGCGCCGGCAGTAACCCGCGACGATGGTAGTACCTCACTGTTTCGACGTTGACCTCTGCCGCTTCAGCCAGCTGTCCGATGGTCATTTCCTGCATGGTGAGCTTGACTCCGTACTCAGGTACGCACCTAGACTAGACTCAACCAGTCCGAAAAGGAAGTGCCGTGCGACCTCGCTGGGCCACCACCGGCTCCCTGCTAGCCGGAACTGCTGCCGCATTTGGGGCATCCGCTTGCTGCGCAGGCCCCTTGCTCCTTGTCGTGCTGGGAGTCGGGGGCGCCTGGGGCTCGCGCCTGACCGCGTTGCAGCCGTTCCAACCCCTGTTTGTCGCCATATCCATCGCCTTTTTCGCGGTCGCTTTCCGCAGGCTCTACGCCAAATCCGAAGAATGTGCGGTGGGCGAGCTTGCGCGGTGCCTTCGGTGCGACATCGTCAGCGCTTCATTTTCTGGGTCGTGATGCCGGCCGCGCTCGCGCTGATGTCGTTCCCCCTGTATGCGCCGCTCTTCTATTGAGTACCTGCCATGAAGAAACTGATTGCTGTGCTCGTCGCGACGGCGTTGACCGTATCCGCGGCCCTCGCCGAGGGGCTTCGCACGGTCACCCTTGACGTCACGAACATGGATTGCGCTGTGTGTCCGATTACGGTTCGCAAGGCACTTGAGAAAGTGCCAGGCGTGACCTCGGCAAAGGTCGACTTCGCAAGCAAACGCGCGGAGGTGGTATTTGACCCGAAGAAGGTTTCGGTCGACGCGTTGACGAACGCCACGACCGATGCTGGCTATCCGTCTCACGTAAAGCAGGTGCAGTGATGGCTGCAGTCGTGCTGGATTCCACCATCACGTGTCCGGTGTGCGGACACAGGAAAGAAGAGACGATGCCCACTGACGTTTGTGTGTGGTTTTACGAATGCGAGCATTGCAAGGCAGTGCTCAGACCGAAATCCGGGGATTGCTGCGTGTACTGCTCGTACGGCACCAACAGGTGCTCGCCGATGCAGCAGTCCGGTTCCTGCTGCGCCTGACCAGGCTCACGCAATAGGCCACGCGCGACGCCGAGTCGGGGGGGCCGGCAGTCACAGCTTCAGGAAACTGCAGTAAAGAAACTGCTGGCTGGAGCCAGCCGGCGTGTGGTGGTCTTCGAGTGTGCCTGTTACCAACTCGAACCCTGCACCGAATTCATCGGAGAGCTGTTGTGCGTCGTATCGCCTTACTTCCAGCCCGCTGCACCTGTTTGGTCCCAGTGGTCCGAATGTGGCTATCACAACGTGGCCATTCGGCCTGAGTGCTCTCGTCAGCACGCGGATGTAAGCGTCCCGTTGCGATGGCTCCATCAGGAAGTGGAAGGCGGCGCGGTCATGCCACACGTCGTATCGGTGCTCAGGAAGGTCGACCACCGTAATATCGGATTCGACCCACGTTACCTGCCCGGAGATAGAACCCAAACGCTTCCTTGTCGCATCGATAGCGACGGCGGACATATCGAGCACTGTCAGGTCCCGGTATCCGCGCTGAAGTAAATCATCGACCAGCGTCGACTCTCCTCCGCCCACGTCAATAATCGCGGCGTTCCGGTCCGGCGCGATTTTTTCAATCAGCCTCAGTGAAGTGTCGAGGTGTGACCGATACCAACTGACTGCATCAGGAGCTTTGGACCGGTACACGTCTTCCCAGTGATTTTTGCTGTCCATCTCGCATCCTTAAACGCCGCACCTCGGGCAGTTCCATGATAAGCGAAGCCATTTGGCCACGAAACCGGTGCTGTTAGTCGAATAGCCGCACCTGCCTACGCGAAGTTCGATATTTTGGTATAGTTGGTCCAGAATCACTTCTGGATGTGACATGGCAAGGCCACTCGAGTTTGACCGAAACCACGCGCTTACATCTGCGGTCGACGCGTTCTGGCGAGACGGATACGCGTCCCTGTCTGCAAACGACCTGGCGGCACACATGGGCGTGGCCAAGTCGTCCATGTACAACACCTTCGGGTCGAAGCGGGATGTTCTGATTCAGGCAGTTACCAATTACGCAAGCACGCGAACTGCCGCTGTGCGTGCCACGCTTGGCGGGGGAAGCACAGGCGCAAAACTGCGCGCGATGCTGCTTGACGTCGCTAGCCACAATGACGGCGGACGGGGTTGTCTGCTTGTCAACACGGCAGTCGAACTGGGGCCGCACGACGAAGGTGTGAGACAACTCGTCAAAGCGGGGTTCGAGGGCATGATGGGCAGCTTCGAGGAGGTCATCCGGTCCGGTCAGGCACGGGGAGACATCGATTCGAAAGTCGACGCCGCGAAGCAGGCCATGACGCTAGTTGCGGGCATCGCCGGTTTGCGCGTAATGGCGAAGAGCGGCTTCACCAAAAAGCAGCTTGTGCCCTTCGTGGAGACTTTGCTCGCTGGCCTGTTGCTCTAATTTTTTTCTCTGTTTTGGACCGAATGGCTCAAAACATGGCGCTTGAAACCAATCCTTCGCACAAGGAGTTCACATGAACGCTACTGCAAAGCTTTCTTTTCCGCACCTTACCGTAGACACAGCCGATGCCCGCGCACGGGAAGTCCTGGAGACGGCACGCAAGGCAACCGGTGGCATCCCGAACATGTATGCGGGCATGGCCAACATGCCTGCATTGCTCGATACATATCTGCACGGCTATCAGCTCTTCCGGAAGGAGTCGACGCTCACTTCCGCAGAGCAGGAACTGGTTTTTCTTGTCATCTCGCGCGTGAATGAGTGCACATATTGTGTTGCCGCGCATAGCTGGATTGCTGACAAGGTATCGAAAACCCCGGAGCAGGCCATCCAGGCCGTGCGCGACGACGAAATGATTGAGGACCCAAAGCTTCGTGCGCTCGCCGAGTTCACACGGACGATGGTGATATCCCGTGGGAATCCGACACAAGCCCAGTTGGAGGCATTCGTGAGCGCAGGTTATACCGAGAAGAACGTGTTGGAAATCATTCTGGCCCTAGCCGTCAAAACCATCAGTAACTATTCGAATCACCTGCTCCATACTGAGGTTGATGCGAAGTTCGCGAGTACGGCCTGGGCGCCGAAGGCATAGCCCAAGGCTCGTCTGGTTACCGGCCGGTGAACAGAATCGTCTTTGAGCTGCAGCGAGAAAGGAACGTTCGAACGCGTAATTTTCTTGAGGACGCTTCGTTTGCCCTCGTGTGGGGCATCCGGGCGTCAGCGCTGCGCCACCCAGCTCAAAAGTCGATGACCGTACCGGCCACTCAATGACAGATAAAGCGCGGCGACGCCAAGGTTCCACAGCAATATCATCGCCGTTCCGTCGAGCGGGTGGAGAATTGACAGCGCGACCGCAGTTATTGCGGCAACCGCGAGACTGCCTACCATCGTGACCGGACCGGGTGACAGTCGAGCGACGTGGCGCAGCATAATCAGCATCACGAGCGATAGCGGCATACCGATTAATACCAGGGTAGCAAAGCATCTGGCCGTTTCGCCAAGTGACATGCCCTCCGGTCCAATCGTGACCCAATCGGTCAGGCAACCATAGCCAATCGTAGCTACCCAGGCGAGAGAAGCCGGTGCCGGCAACAGAAGCCAATGGCGAGACCTGCCTGGCACGCTGGCAAGAAATGCCGCTGTGGCGGCCAGAATACCTGTTGCCATCGCTGTAGCTACGCCGATGGCGAAGAGGGGCTGATGCAGTTTGACCGGCAGGTCGGCACGCACCCCATGTGCGATACCGACGAAGAGCATCACAGCTGCGGCAAACAACAACCAGCATGCAGCTCTCGCCGCGGGGGGCCGCAGACGCCGGACCGGTGTTGCGTCCGCGACCAGCACGTCAATCAGGTCGGAGGTCCGAGTCATGATTTGCTACCTCGCTGCCGGAACATTTCCCGTAATCGTTTCATTGCCCGGTGAGTGGCTACTTTCAACGCCGCAACCGACGTTCCGCTTGCAGCGGCGGCCTCCTGCAGAGACATTTCTTCCAGTTTGAGCATGCGCATCGCGTCGCGCTGTCCGACAGGCAATTGCTCGATAGCTTCCCTCACCAGGCGGGCATTCACAGCCTCTTCCTGTAAGTTCGCTTCATCAGCAGCAAAGGTTTCAGGCTCATTTTCCACTGAAGATTCATGTGAGCCGACGCGTCCACGCCGGCGCAGACCGTCGACGATGCGTCTGTTTGCGATAGCGACCAGCCACGGTCCGAACGGACGTGACGGGTCGTAGGTGTCGCGTACTGAGTGCAGGGTTAGCAGCACATCCTGAACCGTGTCCTCAATATCGTCGGCATTCCGGATGTGCCGCGCCGTGAGCGCACGAAGATAGGGGGTTATGTCGTGGAGCAGCCGGCGATAGGCTTCCTGGTTGCCGGTTTGCGCGCTGGCCATGGTGATGGACCAGTCCAGTTTGCCATCAGCACGGTTGGCCACAGGCTCAGCCTGACGGGCCGACGTGAACGACTCGCGGCCCTCTTTCTTGGAACCTGGAACGCGACTGGGTGGGGGTGGATGCCTGAGCATGCGGAAATTTTGTGGCGCGGACGGCAGATTGTCACGCAGAAAAACTTTGCCAGGGCCGTAACCTTTTGCAGCGGCCGGCCGAACTTTCCTACACGGCCAGAATGCCCGGCCGCAACCCTCAGGAGGAAGCGTGATGAACAAACATATTATGGCCGCCTCGACCTTGTCTTCGGCAATCGGCCTGGCACTCGCCATGCAGGTGGTACCGGTTCAGGCCCAGACCATGAAGGACATGAGCGGAATGCCGCAAGTTGTGAAGGACAACATGGCCCGGATGGAAGCGAACAAACTGGAGAAGTGCTACGGCGTCAATGCCGTATCGAAAAATGACTGCGCAGAGGGAGCGCACTCCTGCGCAGGGCAAGCCACCCAGGCACGTGATGCCAAGTCATTCGTGCTGCTTCCCGCTGGGGATTGCAGCAAAATCCAGGGCGGCAAGCTGAAGCCGGCTTGAGCGAACGGGGGAGTTCATGGATGCCGCTTATGCTGCGTCGCAATGTGCGCATGGCCTGATTCCGGCGTGCGCCGGGGTCGGGCTGCGCTCTCGTCATCATCATGAGGTTGTCGAAGGGCATCCACCAGCCGCCTGGTTCGAGGTGCACACCGAGAATTACATGGGCGGGGGTAGCGCGCCAGGTTACCTGGAAGCCATCCGCCGGGATTACCCAATCTCGCTCCACGGGGTGGGCCTTTCGTTGGGCAGCGCCGAAGGGATGGATGCCCAGCATCTTGAGCGTGTGCGCGCTGTCATCAAGCGTGTTGAGCCCGGCCTGGTTTCTGAACACCTGTCCTGGAGCCTAAGCGGTGGCGTCTACCTCGCCGACCTGCTGCCGCTGCCGATGACGGAAGAAGCGTTGAGCATTGTCTGCACTCATGTCGACCAGGCCCAGACTTACCTGCAGCGGCGGATTTCATTAGAAAACCCGTCCACCTATCTGCGTTTTCGCCACTCAACCATCCCGGAATGGGAATTTCTTGCAGAGGTCGCGCGACGCACGGGGTGTGGCATTCTCTGCGACGTTAATAATATTTATGTCAGTGCCAGCAATCACGGTTGGAACGCACTCGCCTATCTCGATGCTCTGCCGGCGAAGTCGGTTACCGAGGTTCACCTGGCCGGGCACAGCGTCCGACAGCTTGACCAGGGCCAGATAATTCGCATCGACGACCACGGCTCACGCGTCGCGCCTCCAGTGTGGGACCTGTTTGAGCAAGCCCTCAAGCGCTTTGGACCCGCTCCCACGCTGATTGAATGGGACACTGATGTGCCGGCGCTTGAGGTTCTGATGGAAGAAGCTGCGATTGCAGAGGCCGCTATTGAGAGGCAGCGAAATGACAACCTGTGCACCAACGCTGCTTGAGTTGCAATGTGCGGTCCGCCGGGACTTGCTTGGGATTGCCGATGGCGACGCATGCGAGTACGTCGTGCCGGACGGCCTGGCTCCCCAGGCACGGTTCGCCATTTACCGAAATACGGCGAACAGCACGCTGCTTACAGCGCTGCGGCTGACTTATCCGGCCGTGCAGGCTCTGGTCGGGTCCGAATTCTTCGAAGGCGCAGCCCGACTTTTTATTGAGCAATGCCCACCGTCGAGCGCACTGCTAGACAGCTACGGCGAGTCGTTTGCGGAATTTCTGGCACAGATGCCGGAAGCGGCGTCTCTTGACTATCTGCCAGATACGGCACGACTTGAATGGGCCGTGAATGAGGCGCTGCACGCGCCAGACGCAAAGCCGCTTGACTTACGGCGCCTTGAGCAATTCGACGCAGCCGACATGCACGCCGTAAGGTTTTTGCCGAGCCCTGCCGCACGGGTACTTGCGTCGTCCTTTCCCGTCGATGCCATCTGGCACGCGGTGTTGACGCGGGACGACAGCGCAATGGCGAACATCAATCTGGCCGCTGACCCGGTCTGGTTGTATATCCACCGAGGGCCTTCGGGCGTCGAGGTGAACCGGATGGCGGAAGGGCAATGCCGGTTCACGGCTGCCTTGCTTGCGGGGCGCCCCTTGCATGATGCCCTAGTCGACGTGCCGGACGCAGAGACATCTGTCTGGCTCGCACACCTTCTTGCGTCGGGATGCTTTGTCGACAGCTGCCTATCAGATGAGACATCCATCCAAACCAGCAAAGCAATTGGGAGGCAAATTACATGATGCCGGAATCGCAATCCGCTCATCGCAGTTCGATACTGACTGACCGCATCCTACGTGCCGTCGGGTGGCTGGAGCGGGTGCCGTACACGGTTCTCGCGCTTCCACTGAGGCTCGCGATTGCCACGGTCTTCTGGAACTCGGCGATGACCAAACTGGCCGACTGGAATGCCGCGCTCGAGTTATTCAGGGAAGACTATCGACTACCGTTGCTTCCTCCCGAGTTGGCAGCCTACCTGGCGGTGTCAATCGAACTAACGACACCTGTTCTACTTGTGCTCGGCCTGGCGACGCGCCCCGTAGCGTTGGTCCTGCTCGGCATGACGACTGTAATTGAGGTGTTCGTGTATCCGCAGGCATGGCCCACGCACATTCAATGGGCTGCAATGCTGCTGGTTCTACTGTGCCGGGGCGCCGGAAAATGGTCATTGGACTACTTGTTATACAGACGCTTTAGTAGCAGCCCGGCGTCAAGGGTGTAACGCGATGAATACGAGTGTCCGGAATCGACCATCACGTGTCCCGTGCACTGGCACATGAAGAGCGAGACGTTGCCCGCCAGACGCTTGCTTTCGGTTTTGCGAATGCGAGCATTGCAAGACAGCGCTCAGACCGAAGTCCGGGGATTGCTGCGTGTACTGCTGGTACGGCACGAACAGGTGCCCGCCGATGCAGCGGTCCGGCTCCGGCTGCATTGACTGACCCACTGGCTCATCCTCGTGCTGACCCTGTTCAACGGATTGCTTTATGCGGGCTACCTGTTCATTACCGTGTTGCCAGCGCGTTCACCATTGCACTGGCCAAGCGCTTTCACGAGTTCTTCGGCGTTGTAGCGGGAAAGACGCTGGGCATGATGCTGGCGAACGTGTGAGTCATCTACCTTGGCCACAGGTTCGCCGACCACTTGCCGACGAAGGCAGTCCACATCCTCGCCGCAGTTATCTTCGTCGTGCTCGGTGGACTTGCTCTCAGAACGGCTCTCTATCCTGCGGCGCATCCGATGTTCTGATTGCCCCGCGATGAGCACAGTTGCTGGTTTCAATCTGCTCGCGCTGAAATGCCTGGCGAAAGCGCTTACGGCGGACGAAGGCTAATATCGTGGCGTTCGTCATGGGGAAGAGAAAATTCAGCGCTGCGGTGGCTGACTTCCGTTCGGCGGAATCCTCTGGTAGACACGCTTGCCAGCGTGTCCATCGTTCTTCTTTCGGCCCTCCCATGAACATCGACCAGTCCGCCGACGCCAATTCATTATCTATTGACCAATAAGAGCCAGTGAAATGTTCGCGATTCTGCACGACTGCTTCGCGGATTTCAGGAAACCGTTGGAACAGCGCTTCAGCGACGACGATGTCGGCGGCGTTCACCTCTTGCATCGTGCTGGCCAGGCTGTGGGTCAATCGATTGCTCAGCCCGACGATGTCGCGTGGGGTGAGCGTGACGATGGGACAGAGGCCTTTTCCGGATAAGTCGGGCTCGCTCGGGACAGCCCCGCGTTGCCTTGATTCCCGGCGCGGTGCGACCTATTTTTATGATGTGTCCCCCGACACGTTAAGGAGTCTAAAATGCCATCCCCCAGAAAGTCCACGCAGAGTCCCGAAGCCGACATGTCGAGCCGGAAAAAAGAGGTAGCCGGGCCCAAAAAGGCCGCTGACAAGGCGCAAAGTCATAAGGCCACGCAAGTGGCGAAGCGCACCAAAAGCAGGCAAAAGGCGGAGTGACCCAGACGCCCGTCTACGCAGCTGGGACACATAGCGTTCGCCGCTATACTCGCTGGGGCTTGCCGTACCGAGGCGCGGTAGAGCGGGTCAGCGACTAACGGCGGGCGGCACCAATTTCGTCGTGTGGTGGCAAATTTTTGCAAGTTGCATAGGGTTTATACTTAGCTCGTCTCCTCCATGTCTCCTCCTGATATGGATTCAACCCGCCGCTTGGCGGGTTTCTTTTTGGTGCGCGAAGCATGCGCAACGGCTTGAGCATGCGCAACGGCTTGGGGGCACCCCCAGTCCAACGCGGCGACTCGTTCGTACGAATGCCCGGCGCAATCATCGTTCGACGAAGCCGTTGACCGGGCGTGAAATTGGCTGCCGGAGATGCAACGACCGGTTGCTCAGGTATTCGCGGAATCGATGCCGCTCAATTACCGCGTCCAGCCGCTTCGATGTTACCTGCTGCGCCAGGCTACTTGCAGCGATGCCAGCGCGCGAACATATCGCTCACTGCGCAGCCTATTATTGGTAGTGACGAAAACCTCCCGCTGCCAAGCGCATTTCATTCGGCCCACCGTGCGTTCCACCTTCATCAAATGGCTGTTCATTGTCTGCCTGCTCGGTAGCGGCATCCTGTATTCGATAGGGATACTGGCGTTATTCCCCTTCGTTGGGAGGTCTGGCCGCTACTGGCTCGCGGCGCAGTGGTGTCGTGCTATGGTTGTCGTGATGCGCTGGCTACCCGGCGTCACATGCTCGGTGGAGGGGCTCGAGCAGCTTCCGGCAGGGCCATCAATAATCTTGTGCCGTCATGAATCTACGTGGGAGACGCTGGCATTCCTCGCACTGTTTCCACGACGAATCAGCTTTGTGTTCAAGGAAGACCTTCTGGGTATTCCGTTCTTCGGATGGGTGCTGCGTGGCCTCGACATGGTCAGCCTGAATCGTGGTTCGCCGCGCCAGGCCCATCTGGCAGTGACACAGGAGTGTGCCGAGCGGCTGGCAAAGGGCGACGTCGTAGTCATATTCCCGGAAGGCACCCGCGTGCCGCAAGGGGCACCATTGAGACTGACGTCGGGTGGCATTCGTCTGGCATGCGCGACCGGCGCTCCCGTCGTCCCTGTCGTCCACAACGCCGGAAAAGTTTGGCCCGCGAAGGGATGGCCTGACAGTGTGGGGCACATCCGGGTGGTCGTCGGTCCTGCATTTTCACCCCGAGACACCTCACAACAGGAATTGAGCCGGGCAGTCCACGACTGGATGAAAGCTGAGTTGCTGAGGCTCTGATGGCCTCCGCGCCAGGTGGCTTCCCCATATGCCGTTGTCAGGTTGGAGACCTTCGCTGAAGCGTAGGTCTCCCGTTACCCAGCACCAAAAAATGAACTGATGGGCTCGGCGTGAAAAATGCCTTGGGCATTGGCGGCCCGCGAGCCGTTCGTGCAACACGGAAGACTGCGGCGACTACCCGTGTGCATCGACCCAAGCGCGAGCCCATTCTAGGCCGGCACGTTGCGCTTCATCTTCCGCATCGAAATACCCCAGGACACCAGATGCTTCAATGAGCTTTCCACCCGC
The DNA here is from genome assembly GCF_038050405.1 of Paraburkholderia sp. IMGN_8. Lineage (NCBI taxonomy): Bacteria > Pseudomonadati > Pseudomonadota > Betaproteobacteria > Burkholderiales > Burkholderiaceae > Paraburkholderia > Paraburkholderia sp. IMGN_8. Next base: position 4,323,463 of record NZ_CP150900.1, read on the forward strand.
AGTAATAGTCCCGCTAGCCGCGTACCGGTCCGGCTGAAGGATGTCTTCCTGTTGAAGGATGGCGTGCCCCCACACGCTGTAGCCGTTGTAACTCTGCGATTCCATCAGCGCGTGACCTCGGCTGACATGTTGCGGGAATCAACGCGAAGCACATTGCCCTCGGGCGTCAGCTGACGCGGAATTTCCGACATGTCTGGTTCGTCTGTCGGCACAGTCTTTTGCATGTTGCTTTGCTTCGCCACGAGCTTGGATTCAGACGTCGGCGCGCGTCGCACGTGCACTTTCACCGCATGGGGAACGACATGCCGATGAATTCCCAGCTTGTGCGCTGCCTTGACCCTCTGTGGGGCGGTCGCACGCGCCTCTGGCGGATTCCAGACCTCCGTATAGACCCCAGCCGCAAACGCGGCCGGCGCGAACGCCATCATCGACACGACTAATCCAACAGTTTTCACGAGTTCTCCTTGCCGGCTGTTCGTTTCAGCCAGTCTTTGCAGCCCATCCCCTGTCCGACGCACCCGCCATCACAGCCGGGGCAATAATGCCGGTCCCGTATGTCAGCGTTGACGCGCCACCCATTCTCGTTTGCTGGACTTGCTGTGCCAATAGCGCGGCTATTTTCGTAGGCGTAAAACGTCGGCTCGCCAGCCTTACCTCGTCTGACTGCCTCGTCAATCGTCTCATCTCCAAAGGCGGAGCGCAGCTTCGCCATGAAGGCGGCCATCTCAGGCATTGGATGACCGAGCCTCCGATTAAAAGTGTCAGTTCACTGTCGCAAAATTGCGTGTACGATACTGTATAAATATACAGGTTTTTTAGTGCGCCATGTCCACCGCTACTGTTCTGGCTGAAGAGATACACCCGTCCCTGTGGCGGGCGTCCCAGCTCGCGCGCGGTCGCGGACGGGTCGTTGACACCGGCTACCCGGCGCTGTCTGCCGAGTTGCCCGGCGGCGGCTGGCCGGTTGGCGCGCTCGTCGACCTACTGGTGCAGCAGGCCGGTGTGGGCGAGCTGCGGCTGCTGCGGCCAGCGCTGAGTGCTGCGGGGAATCGGCCGGTTGCATTCGTGCGGCCGCCGCATACACCGGATGGCCTGGGGCTCAGCTACATCGGCCTTTCCATTGACCACGTGCTGCGCGTGAATGCGAAGAAAACCGCGGATGCGCTCTGGTCGGCGGAGCAGATTCTTCGCGCAGGCAGCTGCAGTGCCTTGGTCTTCTGGACCCAGTATGCGCAGGCGTCATCCCTCCGACGATTACACCTCGCGGCGCAGTCATCTGAGACGCTTTTCATTATGGTCAGGCCGCTCGCCGCAGCGCAGGATTCATCGCCGGCGCTTCTCCGACTGGCGTTGAGACCATCAGCCGACGGCCTGACCGTCGATATCGTGAAACGACGAGGGCCCTCTCGCGCAGAGCCCTTATCAATTCCCCTCCAACCAACACCCGTCTTGCTTTCCCGACATGCGCGTCTTCCTCGCCGTTCAGTTGCCGAAGTTGCCGCTAGAGGTTTTCCGACCGAGGTGGTCGCCTGAGCCGACTCACGGCAGTGTGGTGCTAGAGAAAGACAAGGTGGTCATTGCTGACAGCGCGGCTCGCGCGACCGGTGTGCGTCTTGGGATGAAACGCGGTGGGGTGCTCACCCTGTCTCCCGAGACGGAGATGCACGAGCGTGAGGCGAGTCGCGAAGCAGCTGCGCAGCGTGAGGTAGGCGTGGCCTTGATGCGATTCTCGCCGGATGTTGCGTTGCTTGACGAAGCAACAGTCGTTGTGGAGGTCGGTGCGAGCCTGCGTCTTTTCGGCGGCCTGCTCGCGCTATGCCGCGAAGCAAAAGCGGTGCTGGCGACGCTGGGATTTACGGCGCGCGTCAGTGCGGCTCCTACCGGCCAGGGCGCATGGCTACTGGCAAAGTTCGGGAATCGGCGTGTGCTCAAGCTGGCATCGCTCGAGCAACGGCTGTCCGTGTTGCCAATGATGGCTGTGCCAGAGGTACGCCCCTTCGGAGAGTGGTTCTCCGGGCTCGGCTGCAAAACCATTGCCGACGTGAGACGCCTGCCACGCGCCGGCCTGCAGCGGCGATGTGGCGAACATCTTCTTGATTCGCTTGACCGTGCGTTCGGTACGGCGCCGGAATTGTTTGACTGGCTTGAACTGCCACCAACTTTTTCCGCCCGCATCGAGATGCCGGACCGGCTCGAGCATGCAGACGGTGCCGTGTTCGGCGCGCATCGACTCATCGTGCAACTGTGCGGCTGGCTTTGCGCAAAACAACTGGCGGTCACTGGGATAAAGCTGCTGCTCGAACATGAACGCGGGCGCGACGCCATTGAGCCAACCACCATTGACGTCGCATTGGGCGAGCCGACGTGGAAGGAGGAGCATCTTGTCAGATTGCTCAAGGAGCGTTTGCATCGCATCGAGCTGACTGCACCGGTCATCGCACTGAAACTCGACGCGTCGAAAGTGGAAACTGCGGCGCCGGCTTCCGACACGCTCTTCCCGGAGCCCGGCGGCTCGAGCGAAGACCATGCGCGTCTCCTCGAGTTGCTCGTTGCGCGGCTCGGTGAAGAGAATGTGCTTCGCCCCGCGCCAACTGCCGACCATCGCCCCGAGGTAGCAAACCGCTGGGTTCCAGTGACGCATAAGTCAAGGCAGGAAGCACTCCCACAGGGGCTTCCCAGGCCTACGTGGATGCTGGACAGCCCGGTACGGCTATTGATGCGTCAGCATCGCCCCTTTTTTGGTTCTCCGTTGCGGATGGTGTCGCCCGGTGAACGCATCGAAGCGGGCTGGTTTGATGGCGAACTGGTTACGCGCGATTATTTCGTCGCTCAGGCGGAAGACCAGAGTTGTTTTTGGATTTACCGTGAACGTGTGAGCAGCCGCGACGCAGAAGAAGAGCAGCGCTGGTATTTACATGGCCTTTTCGGATGATGTGCCATGGATTCCACGTTTTCCACACTACCGGCGTACGCCGAGCTGTTCTGCTTTTCAAATTTCACGTTCCTGCACGGCGCTTCCCATGCAGAAGAACTGGCTGAGCGCGCGGCGCAACTCGCCTACTCGGGTCTGGCGATAACTGACGAATGCTCGCTTGCGGGTATCGTGCGGGCGCACGTAGCAGCGAAGGAAGCGAAGCTTCCGCTCGTCATCGGCTCGTACTTCCAGCTCGTTAATGCCGACGGCTCACCGGCATTCGGCCTCATCCTCCTCGCCCAGAACCGAGAGGGATACGGGAACCTCTCCGAGCTGATTACGCTTGCCCGCACTCGTGCGCCGAAAGGCCAGTACCGGCTGACGCCACAGGACCTGTCGCGGCCAGACAGGGAAAACAGTCACCTGCGTGGCATGCCCGACTGCCTCGCGATACTGGTGCCAGACTTTCCCGCGAAAGAGGATGTCCTGGATGTGCAGCTTGAGTGGCTTGACCACACATTCCCGGGGCGTGCGTGGTGCGGGCTGGTGCTGCATCAGCGGGCGATGGATGACATCCACCGCGGCGCCATTGAATACGTTGCTGACAGGCACGGCATACCGGTCGTCGCGCTCGGCCACGTGGTGATGCACGTGCGCTCGCGCAAGCCGTTGCAGGATACGTTGACGGCCATTCGCGTTGGCAGGCCGGTGCACGAATGTGGGTACGACCTCGCGCCGAACGCGGAGCAGCATTTGCGGTCCCGGCTGCGGCTGGCGAACCTCTATCCGGAGTACGCGCTCAGTGAGACGACCAACATCCTCGCGCATTGCACCTTTTCGCTCGACGAGCTTCGGTACGAGTATCCCGACGAACTGGTGCCACCCGGATTGACGCCTGCGGCCTATTTGCGGCAGGAGACGTACATTGGCGCACAGCGACGTTTCCCTTCAGGCATTCCGCACAACGTTCAGGAGCAGATTGAACACGAACTTGAGCTGATTGCGGACCTGCAATATGAGCCGTATTTCCTCACCGTCTATGACATTGTGCGGTTTGCGCGCAGCCAGGACATTCTGTGTCAGGGACGAGGTTCGGCCGCCAATTCCGCGGTCTGCTACTGCCTGGGCGTGACGGAAGTCGACCCCGCGCGCGGCAACATGCTGTTTGAGCGATTCATATCGAAAGAGCGCGGCGAGCCGCCGGACATCGATGTGGACTTTGAACACCAGCGACGGGAAGAGGTTATCCAGTACATCTATCGCAAGTACGGTCGCAACCGTGCGGCGATTGCCGCGGCCGTATCGACATACCGTGCGCGCGGCGTGTTGCGGGAAACAGGCAAGGCGCTCGGTGTCGACATGCAGATAGTGGACGCGGTGGCGAAGTCGCATCAGTGGTTTGATAACCGTGCAGACCTGCTCAAGCGCTTCGAAGAGTTCGGGCTGAATCCGGAGACGCCTATCATCCGGGCGTGGGCATCACTGGCCGCGCAACTGTACGGTTTTCCCCGGCACCTGTCGCAGCACTCGGGCGGCTTTGTTATCAGTCGCGGAAAGCTCACGCGCCTGGTGCCCGTCGAAAACGCTGCCATGGCCGACCGCAGTGTTATCCAGTGGGACAAGGACGACCTCGAGTCGCTGGGCCTGCTCAAGATTGATGTGTTGGCGCTCGGCATGTTGTCGGCTATCCGCCGCACACTTGACCTTGTCTCGGAGCAGCGTGGCGAGCGGTTTGAGATGCAGGACATACCTGCCGAGGACCCACAAACGTACGACATGATTTCGTGCGCGGACACCGTTGGCGTGTTTCAGATTGAGTCGCGTGCGCAAATGTCGATGCTGCCACGATTGAAACCGCGTACGTTCTATGACCTGGTTATCGAAGTTGCCATCGTCCGCCCGGGACCCATTCAGGGTGGCGCCGTCCACCCGTATCTGCAGCGCCGGCAGGGATTCGAGCCGGTGACTTATCCCAGCGAGGCGCTGAAGACTGCTCTGGGTCGCACGCTTGGCGTGCCGATTTTCCAGGAACAGGTGATGCAGGTCGCCATCCTGGCAGCCGGCTTCACTGCTGGGGAAGCGGACCAGTTGCGAAGGGCGATGGCAGCCTGGAAGCGCAAAGGTGGCCTGGATAAATACTACGACCGTATCGTCAACGGCATGCTCGAGCGCGGGTACGACAAGACATTTGCGGATGGCATCTTTCAGCAGATTCTCGGCTTCGGCGAATACGGTTTTCCAGAAAGCCATGCGGCCAGCTTCGCGCTGCTGGTGTACGCAAGCAGTTGGCTAAAGCGTCACGAGCCGGAAGCGTTCCTCGCAGCGATGCTGAACTCCCAACCAATGGGCTTTTACTCGCCGTCACAACTGGTGCAGGATGCGAAGCGCCATGGAGTCCAGGTACTGCCGGTGGACGTCACGATAAGTGGGTGGGACTCGTCGCTTGAGCACATAGGCGGTGCTGAGAAGCCCGCCGTCAGGCTTGGTTTGTCGTTGCTCCGAGGCATGCGCGACGGCGCCGCAGAGCGTATTGAGAATGCGCGAGCCGTGCGGCAGTTCACGACAGTGCCCGACCTCGCGCGGCGCGCGCAACTGGACCGTCACGACCTGCAGGTGCTGGCCGCGGCGAACGCACTGTCATCTCTTGCGGGCAATCGGCGCGAAGCGTTATGGCAGTCGGTTGCCTCCGTGCCTGACAAAGACATGCTCTCGGTTGCGACGGTTGTAGACGAAACACCAGAGCTGGGTGCGCCCTCCGAAGCGGAAGATATCATCGGTGACTACCAGTCGACGGGGCTAACACTGGGACGACATCCTCTTGCACTACTGCGCCCGCAGTTGCTTGCCAACAAACTGATGCCGGCCTCAACGTTGCAGACCTATCGGAACGGCCGGCTCGCTCGCGGCTGCGGCATCGTCACCGTGCGTCAACGGCCAGAGACTGCAAAGGGCGTTATTTTTATCACCATTGAAGACGAGACGGGCAACGTCAACGTCATCGTCTGGCCCAAAGTGCTTGAGAAGCAGCGCAAGGAAGTCCTTGGCGCATCGTTACTCGGAGTGCTTGGCGTATGGCAGTGCGAAGGTGAGGTACGGCATCTCGTGGCTCAACGCCTCATCGACATGTCGTATCTGCTCGGCGAGCTGCCATCAATGAGCCGGAATTTCCACTGACCCGTCGCTCCACTGACAGAAGACTGGCACCCCCTTGTCGCGCGTGCGTTGCCATCCATTGATGGCCCGACGAGCTAAGTTACCGTACGACAGCGCCCTCAGCCTCATCGATATCCTTGAAATCCGCGAGCGCAACAACCTTTTTTGGGTTGTCGATGTGCACAACGAGGGTGTCCTCCGCGAAGGTCAATCACGGCGTCCAGTGCTAAGTCGGTGCCACTGGTACTGGCGTGTCGGCGCTGTATGAGTCCCTGGCTACGCAGCGCATCACACAAACAACAGCCCCGGCCTAGTTGCCCGTATCGTTAATGTAGGCGTACCGAAATCCTTTATTCATCACTGGTTTGAAGACGTTCTCTTTTATGATTTCCCAAACACATATGACAAGGACCGCGCTTTGGGCTGCCACGACGTTCAGCCATAACCTCTGCCGCTCCGCTAACGCGAGTAGGTCGCGGACCTCACTGGGGGCAGTGTAAGGCATCAGCTTTTCCAGATATCGGTCCGGGTCCAAGGTTAGTGGGCTTATTACTCGCGTAGCGAGTTGCATGAAATCCATTCCGCGGAAGACAGAAAACGGTGCATCTATGCCCACGCGCACGATGAACGCAAAGTAGAAGATGTAAAGTAAGAAAATCAGGTGACATCGACGCGTGAATAGTGGCTCAGAGCGGGCCAGCGGAAGGCTCGTACTCGCCCACTTGAAGAATATGTGCGGCCCCTCGAGCATGCCCGCAATGGCTAAGAGGCCTAGCAGGGAGACCTCGTATAGCCCTATCGACGAAAACTGAGAGTTACTTTCTGCGATGGCGGAAATAGTGCGGTCTGCTTCAGACCTACAGGAGGTGAATAGCGCATCACCGACGACGTACGTCGAAGGAAGGTCACTTACGTCTGCCGGCGCCGATTGGTGAGAGCAGAACGGCAGGTCGTTCTCGATGACGCGCAGTGCAGCTTCAGAGGTACTGAGTATTGAATGTGACGCCTCGATGTACTTGAGCAGTACGAACATCGAGAAACAAAACGGAACAAAATAGCCCAAGAAGACGCTGACGCGACGGAATTGACGACTGAGGCACTCGCGGTTTTCGTCGCTTAGCTCCGGCATAGTGGACGAAACCAAGAACGCCAAAGCAAAAATCCAATATCTGAGCCCACGTTGCTGCGACCACAGCATGTCGATGTCGAACTCGCCGCTTGATAGACGCCAATGCTGGTAAGCGCGGACGGTCCAGAACACCGCGAGGAAGGTGACACAGTACGCCAAAAAGGTGTAGGACGACGATATATGGCCCAGCGCAGTCATGATGGAGAGCTCCTATCGTCGCTGTTACCCGCCATAACACGCGAAAGACGCTGGGGGCAGAGCCTGTTTGAACCAAAGTGAGAGTATTACGCACGGTCTGTCAATATCGACGTCGATGCCCACCCGGAGTGTATGGGCCTATGAAAGCCTACTAGCACCAACGCGGGAAGAATACTGTGATTTTATACAGCCCATTTTGGTATCGCACCGCAAATCGGGGCAATTCTCCGGGCTAGGAACGCAGGGCGCCAAGCCGTCATGCCGTGGCCGAACAGCCAGCCTGTCACGGCTTCCTCGCCGCTGCCGGCCTACGCCGACGCTTCATTGAGTCTCAAACTCTTCGTTCCCGAGCGGGGCATCACACGCGGAGGAGATAGTTGCCCGCCCGGTGCAGTTAGGCTACTCCGCGCGAGCTAGCGCGGATGAGTGCTAGCTCGCTGGCGTGGTCCGCGCGCGGCAAAACTACCGCTGGTCGCCAGCCACCGTGTTCAATCGACGCGTTTAGATACAGACAAACACATCCCTAATTCGCCGACTCAAAGACGACGCGCTGCTGCAGTCACTCGTTATTGAGCCGACTGCCCGCCAGGTGGGATTATCATGGAGGCGCAAACCGGAGGTTCAGATGTGCTACTCGGCCCAGATTCAAGCTGACTATCGCAAGTTCGTACGGATGTTTGGTGCGACGATGAGCATCAAGGAATTCGCGCGTCTCTTCTTCGAGCGGGCCGAGGGTAGCAAGGCAAAGATTCCCAAAGCGATGGAAGACGCGTTTTCCGAGGCTCAGTCTGATGCCGAGCGCGAGGTGAAGGCACTCATCGACCGGTTTAACGCGGAGCAGGTCACGAAGCTTGAACAGGACCTCTTCAAACTGCGTGCGCGCCTCGCCGACGCTGAACGCTCACTTCAGACGAAGGTCACCAAAGCCACCACCGAAAGCAGGCGCATCGCGACCGACAAAATCGCGTGGACTCTCGGCAAACTGGAGGATATCCGGCGGACTGAACCTCAGGCTCGTGACTCGCGCATCTTTCCGGGTCACTATGCGCCCGTAATGGTCATGGAGAACGGCCAGCGCGTCCTAAAACCCATGCGCTATCAGTGCCGCATTGCGGGCAAACCGGCATCGTATGACGTCAAATTCCCCGGAACCTATAACGCGCGCAGAGACAATCTAGAAGGTTTCTGGAAGCCGCTGTTCGGTTACTTGCACGGCATCCTTGTCGTCAACGCATTTTATGAAAACGTCAGCCGCGCAAAGATGGAGGGGCGTGACCTTGCCGAAGGTGAGAGAGACGAAAACGTTGTTCTGGAATTCCGGCCGAACCCCGCTCACGACATGCTCGTCGCCTGTTTGTGGTCACGCTGGTCTGCACCCGGTGAACCGGACTTGCTGTCATTTGCGGCGATAACGGATGAGCCGCCAGCCGAGGTTGCTGCTGCCGGCCATGACCGCTGCATCATTCCTATCAAACCGGAAAACGTCGATGCATGGTTAAACCCGGATGCGTCAGACTTGGCGGCCTTGTACGCGATACTTGATGACAGGGACCGGCCGTACTATGAGCATCGGATGGCTGCGTGACAGCTTGCCGAGAACTCGCCTACTCCTCGCGTTTACCTTCGGTGCAATCTGGCTTAGCGAGGTGGTTGAGCAGTATCACCGCCAATGCGCCTGAAACTCTTGGACCTTGGGCCGCTTGAGTTGGACGCAGAACGAGCGTCGCGCGCTTCCTTGCTAATAGCCTCGAACTGGGCAGCAAAATCGGGATGCCGTTCATTCAGCCAGTGAAACACATGCTCATTGCTCACAAGCGTTGCCACATACGCAGCCGATACCGTGAGATGTAAGTGCTCTATGCCGTACCGTTCGTCAGTCTGAGCCACCGTGGCCTGAAGCGTAGCCAGTTCCCGTTCGAGCCTGGCGAGCTGCTCTACTACTTCATTGTCCGATTTGCCACGAGTGCCGGCGCTATGTTCAAGCTGTTCCGGCGGAGTCGCAGCCACGATAGCTCGTGCGAAGGCTGAGGTGAAATTTCCCTGTCCACACATCAGCTCGACAGCTTCGATTTGCCGTAAAGGTTTCATCAACTTCAACGCATTGAATGTCGTCGCAGGACAGGCTTTGTCTGCAAGCAGCGCCGCTGCCTCATGTGATATGCCATCGAGCAAGCCAGCCCGCCGCTTGACGGTGTTGACTTCAATGCCCAACACCAAGGCAATTCTTTCGCGTGGCACGCCCCTTTCGATTGCCTTGGCAATCATGCGTGCGTCCTGCGCCGATGTCAGCCGGCTAATATGCTTGTTGTACGTGTACGCTTCATCGTCCGTCGCGATGAGGCACAAGCCTTCAGTCGAACCGAGACGACGAAGTGCTTCTACCCGCAACCTGCCATCCAGGATGTGGAACGCGTCTTTGTCACCTGCAATGCGCAGCACAATCAGTGGTTCGACGAGACCAATGGCCGCGATAGAGGCAAGAATCTGCAAGAATTTCTTGCCGGCTGTGGCGGTTTTGGGCAGCGGCCTTGACGAGTTCAGTGCATTCAGCTGAAGCATGACCGGCTGGCTCTCGAATGCGGCCTTCAGGGGTTGCGCTGTCGGCTTGTTCATGATTGCCCATCCGCCCGAATACGCTGGTCGAGAATGCGCGGAAGAGTCGTGAGTCCCTCCTGCGCAAGAAGGCTGATGAATCCGTCTTCACGCATCAACTGGCGCAGAGCATGAACAATAAATAGCAGCCGCGCATGGGTCACCTCGACCTTCTTTGCGAGCACCCTCTGCCGGTCACTTTCGCGCATATATAAACGGCGTAGTTGGTCCGGTGCCAGTTCGCGGGGACGAGGAGCCGCGGGCTCCCTGTAGGCAGGCAGGGCCTTTCCTCCTGACCTGATGCGACGGGCCAGCAATCTGCGGACAATCGCAAGCTGCGGCCCTTTCAATGTCCCGTCTTCGTATGCATCGACCAGCGCGGCCTGCACGTCTGTGTCGTTGGCGCGCGCGACGTGCATAGCGATAGCGATGGGCATGGTGCCTGCCTCGACAGCTGCGATAAGCCGTTCTTCCCCATGGTCGAGAAGGAACATCAGGTTTTCCAGATAAGCGACGGATAGGCCTACCTTTTCGGCCACGAGGCTATCCGAATACCCGGCCTGCCGCAGACTCTGAATGTCCCTGAGTAACTCCAGGGTAGTGTGGTTTCGTCTCGCAATATTTTCGACCAGGCTCATGACAAGACACTCGTCTTCGGCTCTATCAACGATATGTGCGGGGATGGTGTCATGACCGAGCGCTTGCACCGCTTCGAGTCGCCCCTGGCCGCAAACGAGGTCAAACCCTGCCACATCGTCGGAGTATGCTCGACGGCTAACCGTTATCGGCTTCTTCAATCCCACTGCCGCGACGCTGTCGATAAGCGCCTGTTTTTGACGCTTGCTACGGGTCCGGGGGTTAAGCACCCGAATCAGCTTGACCTGAATATCTGTGATTGGAGTGAGGGGATTGGCTTCCATCGAACACCTCCTTGCTGGTCCGCGCCGTCAGTTCAAGCAAAATGCTTTCGTCCGGATACCGGAACATTTCGAAAGGTTCATTACTGCCGCAGCGGGTGGACAGTGAGAAATCGTATCCGGGCACTAAACTGCCCCGCGGGAACACATAGAAATCGAGTGGAGTTTCAAATGCGGAGTCCAGCCGCAGTATGACGAGGATGTCAGGCGAAGAGTACGTTGGCCAGCGCACTCTCCAGCGCGGGCTGCGACGGTCGTAATGAAGAATCAACCGGACGGCGAATCTGATGACCAGTTCATCGTCTACCCGAATGGTAGTGTCGTCATTAGAGATGTCCACGCGATGGCCCAGAGCCGTCAGGGCATCAGTCGTCTTTCCGATGCATCCCTGTAAGGCGGCTCGAGAGGCCCGAAAGATTTCAGGGTCAGCGCCGTGATAGCTCGGCTCATACCCGACTCGCGCGTACGCATTCTTTATGCAGCCGAATCGCTGGGAATATGTCTTTCCCGCAGGCAACGCTGGCGCTTTGTCGATTTCTTTGGCGCTAACTACGTCGGCGGAACGCACAAAGTCGCTCAGTCGTTTCAGGATTTCGTCGTCGCTGAGGTTTTGCGTCCTGTTCGTCCGAATTCTTTCAGCGGCGTCAAACATCGTCCGGTCGACGAGGGGCGGGAATGCGCCTTCTGAACGAGCCCAATCTGAGGGCGGATTCCTTTGCCAGTTTGCGTTCAGTTTCTTTGATGTCCTGGCGTAGACATTGGTACCAACGTATTTTTCGCTGCTCAGAATGTCGGTAATTTGTTGTGGGTTCCAGGGGCGACCGTGCGCGTTACAAATACCGAACGCGTTCAGCCTGTCCGCAATCCTTCTGCAGCCGACTCCCTGACAAACGTACCAATCGTAGATGCGACGAACAAGCGCCACTTCGTGTTCGTCGCCGGGCGTCACGATAACTCTGTCTGTCTGGATGCTCTTATGTTCCCATTGGCGGAGGGCACCCTTTACCGTGCCATCTGAGGCGACCAGTACCCGCTGCAAGCCATATCCGGGAGCTGCACCCTGCCAGAAGCCTCGCTCGGCAAGCCGACATTGGCCGATAAAGACCTTCCGGGAGAGTTCGCGGCTGTATTCACCGGCCATTGCTCGCTTAAGCGTCTTCATCAACGTCGCTGATGCGCTGCCATCCCATGCGAACTGTTCTGCGCAATACACCACCTGTACACCTGCCTTGCGGCACATGTATTCGTAGTGTGCGCTCTCGTCAACATCCTGAAAGCGTCCCCAGCGGCTCACGTCATAAACAAGTACAACGCTGAAGGCATGGTTATCCGCCAGTGCGTCCTGGAGCAACTGAAGTAGAGCGGGCCGCCCTTTAAGCGTCACACCGCTTTTTCCTGCGTCCTCGTAGGTGGCGACGACGGATATTCCCTGTATTGCAGCGAACTCAGCGATGGCCAGCTTCTGGTTCTCGGTTGAGTACTGCTGGTGGTCCGTAGACATGCGCACATACTGCGCTGCGAGCCTGCCAGCAAGGGAGGTCGAAGCCTCAGCCGCTTGCTGCATCTCTGTCTCCTGTCCGGCGCGGTATTTAGTGATAGCTTGGTCGTAGACCAAGTCAAGGAAGAAAGATGTCAGTTCCCGGCCCTTCAGTTAGGGCCTCAACCGCGAGACCCACCGGTGCTCCGACTGACCGCGAAAAGTATTTTCCTGCGTCGGTCACGCCCCTAATGTGCCTGTCGCGTATGTGATTACAGAGATGGAGTCCAATTCTGGGTATCGGCGCTTTCTCAACTCTGCATTTTTCGTCGGTCACGCGTCCAAACAAAGCGAGCTGCCAGACAAGGATTATTCCTCCTGGTTGCAATGGGTAAGCATCTGGCTCGTCGGACGCGTTAGTTGGGGTTGTCAGCCTCGGTGTCTTCTACCTGCGTCGCCAGCCTCACTATTCGCCAGCGCGAGGGGTTTGCAGGCACCGATTGTGGCCGTTCCGTTTGTTCACTTTGTTACCTCAAGCTGGCGCGACGACCCGTTGAGGGTAGATTTCGCTTGATGCCAACAGGGAAGACGGGCACCGGGAATAATGGCGGCCGCTTAACCGCATCCCTTGCCCGCATGGCTGCGTCGTGCGAGTCACGAGAGCGCTTACTCAACAAACTCAATGATGGTGTTGCCAGCAGATTCTGGCGTGACGGCGATACCGTGCTCGGTTTCCGCATGTGCTACGCCGTTCTCGGAAAGAATGAGCCCAGTCGATTGCAAATCACGAACTCGGACCTGCAAGGCAATGCCGTGCGGTTTGTCTGTATAGCTCACTGGCATTCCAACTGACTTGAAGCGGTTATTCGCCTGAGCGTGCGTCAGGGCTACGAGGCGCCCGCAGCCTGTGTTCGATTCGACGTGACCATCAATCCGCAGCGTGCTTTCCGGTCCAAACAGTTTCGTCCATCGGGCCTCGAGCAGGCCAAGGTCCGGTGTGACATAAACAACCTCGTCAACTGCGATTGCGCCGTTGGGATGGCTTTGCCAGTCTTTGCGCCAGATGAATTCCGGGCGGTGTTGCTGGCACAAGAAGTTGGACGCGTCGCCCAGTTCAGGGTCCATCACCATTCCCAACGACACAACGGCCTCATCGGGTGTTCCGTCCGCTTTGGTCAGCTTACGTCGAAAGTCGACACGTTGCTGAACTGGCAAGCCGGTCGCTTTGACAGCCGCGAAGTCGCCTTCGATATCCTTGCTGTGGAGTGCGACAAGCCCGAGGCCTTCAGACCGCTCGAGAAACTGTCCGAGGGTTCTGCCATAGCAAAACCCGTCTACCTCGCCAGTGCCGAACTTGGATGGGTCATTGATGCCGATGAGTTCGATGAAGTTGTTCTCGAACATCATCAAAGTAAGTACCGAGCCCCACGGGTGATAGGAGATGGGGCTGGGCGAAAAGCCAAGTCTGATGAACTTCTCAACGGCCTCGGGGTGGTTTCTCACAGAGACCACCGGGTGGTCGATGCCCAAGCGATTCTGGTTCGGAGGAATCATCCGTTTGTCCTAGTTGTTGCGGGCGCGGTGATGGCGGCGTACGTTTCGGAAACCGCCTTGATGACCTTTGCGGGAATCCCGGCAGCCACCATTCCGGCCGGAATCGAAGAGCGAACGACGCTGCCCGCTGCGATGACCGCCCCTTCGCCTATCTCGATGTTTCCAAGAATGACGGCGTGTGCCGCCAGGGTCGCACCTTGGCGAATCTTCGGATGACGGTCGCCAGCCTCGCTGAACGTGCTTCCCAGCGTGACGCCGTGCCACATGCTCACGTTGTCCTCAACCACGGCCGTCTCGCCGATGACGATGCCCATCGCGTGGTCAACAAATAATCCCTTGCCGAGGCGCGCGGCGGGATGAATGTCCACGTTGTACAGTTTTGCACCCCAGTTCTGAAGCAGCACGGCGAACGTGCGCTCTCCTGCCATCCAGTACGCGTGGGCAATACGATGAAGCTGAATCGCCTGAATACCCCGAAAGGAGAGGAAGGCAGTAAGCGCATTGGGGCATGCAGGATTGGATGTTGCAACCTTGTGCACATCCGCCGCTGCGCATGCGTCGATGCCGTCGCGCTGGATGACCTGAGAGAACTCGTCTGCAAAGTCCGGCAGCGTGCTGTCCAGCCTCACAAGCTCAGCCGCCATCTGCGAAGCGAGCCCATCTGCGTATGTCGCGTGTGAGAGCACCGTGCTGTCGAAGTACCGCTGCATGCCGGGGCGCCCTTGGCATTCAGCATCTGCCTCGTCGCGAATGGTTTGCCAGATGGTTGTATGGTCGATGTTATCCAAAGTCAGCCTCCTGTCACGATAGTCTCCCTCTGACAAAAACAATCACCAATGCTGCCGATGGGGAAAAGTGTTCTAAATATTAGAGCCCTCCGGATGGCGTTGTGGTGATTTCGCACGGCTTACATGGCACATGGGGATTGTGAGGCACTCCCGGGAAAGGCTTATCTGCTCTGGCTGCAAAGGCAAAGGACGGTGGCTGGGAATGGGCTTCGTGGCCGCTACACTCGGGGCGGTGCTGGTGCTTTCGGGAAGACATGGCAATCCCGTTCCTTCCGCTGTGCCACCGCGAACATCTGAGTAATCACCTGCGGTCGGTCACCGGAAGGCTCTCATCTGCGAGTTCATCATCTGAAGCATCTTGTTGGACGCTACTGAGAGTTTTCGGCCGACTCGGCTGATGAGGTGCGCCTCCGCCTTTTCCAGAAGAGGATGGCTGATTTCTATTGCGAACAGTTCACCGGCGGCAATTTCGGTCGCCACCGCAAACTCAGGAAGACACGTAATTCCCAGCCCAGATTTCACGAACTGCTTCAGGATGGCGATGGAGTTCGTGGTGACTATCGGCTCCAGTCGCACCTTCTCGGCGAACTCGACCGCCTGAAGCATTTGTCGTGTGCCGTAGGTCGGGTGCGTGGCGGCAAGAGGGTACGTAGCGAGTTCCTGTACGGTCATGGACTTTTTCTTGCCAAGCCCCGTGAAATTCGGGCCGACGATTGCCATCAGCGGTTGCTGTTTGATAGCGCGTGAAACAATTTTCGGCTCCGGTGGGGGGTTGTAGACCAAACCAATCTCACCCTCATCTTCTGAAATTTTCCGCATCACCTCGTTCGTGCCGGCCAGGTCCAGATTGACCGCTATACCGGGAAACTGTTTGCAGAAATGCTGCATCGGGCCAGCCAGCAAATCGGAAACGAACCCTTCACCCAGTACAACGCTGACGTGTCCTGTACGCAGGCCTCGCAGTTCCTGAAGCCGCGATAGCAGGTCGTCCTTGTGGGCCAGTTGTTCGCGGAAGTATTCGATGACTTGCGCGCCAGCCTCGGTCGGTTTGACGCCGCGTGCATGTCGCTCAATGAGTGTCGCGTCGAGTTCCGTCTCCAGCAAGCCTATCTGCCGGCTGACTGCCGAAGGCGCGACGTTTAGCGCATCTGCCGCCGCGCGAATCGTTCCGCACCGCACCGCCTCATAAAAATAGACGATTCGGCTCTCTGTAAGGGTCTCAGCCACACTCGCTCCGTTCGAATAATTAGAACAATCTCAATATTGGCGTTGATTGATTATAGGGTCTCAAAAGTCCAACATGGCAACTCAACCGCGCTGAACGGCGAGTGGGCGTCTCCACTTGGTCAGCGGCGAATTTGCCAGGGGAGTGGACTTATGAAGACGGTTGGTGTCATCGGACTCGGGAACATGGGGCGTGGAATGGCCCTATCGTTGAAGCGCGGAGGCTACAAGGTTCTTGGATTTGATGCGGCACCTGGCGTGGCCGAGAAGCTCCAGGACGAAGGCGTTGAGGCGCGCGCCTCCGTCGCCGACATCTCGCGTGATTCCGACGTACTTATCCTGAGCCTGCCGACGTCGGACATCGTAGAGAAGGTGGTGCTCGGCGAAGGCGGTGTTGCAGCCAGCGCCAAAAGCGGCCTTATTGTCGTGGACACCACCACGGCGGACCCGAACAGCACACGAAAGGTGGCGGCAGCGCTGCGCGAAGTAAAGGTGGGCTTTGTCGACGGCCCGGTGAGTGGTGGTCCGAAGGGCGCCGCTACCGCCACGATGACAATGGTTCTGGGCGGCTCGGAACAGGATGTCGCGACTGTCGAGCCCATTCTTTCGGTCATCAGCGCCAAACGCGTACACGTCGGCCCTGTGGGCGCAGGTCACGTAACAAAAATCATCAACAACCTTCTGACCGGCGTACACCTTCTGGCAACCAGCGAAGCCGTCCGTGCGGCGGAAGCCGTTGGCGTTGACCCGCAAAAGCTGGTCGAGGCGCTAAACGGCGGCTCGGGCCGCAATAGCGCGACGTTGACGAATTACCCCACGTGGATATTCAACGACAAGTTCGACTCCGGCTTCACGATGAAGCTGATGCGTAAGGACGTTCGCCTTGCGATGGACCTGCTGCGCAGCATCGACGCCAATGCGCCGATAAGCGCGGAAGCGGGCCGCTTGTGGGCGGAGAGCGCCAGCTCCATTGGTGATGCGGAAGATTTCAATCGCATCGTCCAGTTCGTTCCGGAACGGTAATCGACAGCTACAGGAGTATTGAAAGTGGAATTCAACGAAGCAGAACAGTTGCTGGCCGCATTTGCGCATTTCTTCCCGGGCGTGAAGACCATCGGTTCTTTCGTCGGTGGCGAGCTTGTCGAAGGTACCGGCGACGATATCCAGCTTTACAACCCTGCAACAGGAAAGGCGAGCCTCGCATACAAGGACGGCGGAGCCGCAATCGCGGCACAGGCTGCCGATGCGGCAGAACGTGCGCAGAAGGAGTGGTGGGCGTTGACCCACGCGGCACGTGGACGGGTGATGTTTGCCATCGCGCGCGAATTGCGCTCCGATGTCGAGAACATTGCACGCCTGGAGTCGATTGGCTCTGGCAAGCCGATTCGCGACTGTCGCGGCGAAGTCGCGAAGGTGGCAGAGATGTTCGAATACTACGGCGGCTGGACCGACAAGTTTTACGGCGAAGTGATTCCGGTGCCGACGTCGCACTTGAACTACACGCGTCGTGAGCCTGCAGGTACGGTGTTGCAGATTACACCGTGGAACGCGCCCATCTTCACATGCGGTTGGCAAGTTGCGCCGGCCATCGCGATGGGCAACGCTGTTCTTCTCAAACCGTCCGAATTGACGCCCTTCACATCGCTGGTCGTCGGCATGCTTGCCGAGAAAGCGGGAGCACCGAAGGGGCTCATCAATGTCCTGTCAGGATACGGCCACACGGTCGGGCAGGCAGCCATTGGCAACAAGGCTGTCAAGAAAGTCGTGTTCGTCGGCTCGCCCGCGACCGGTATCCGGATTGCAGAAGCCGCCGCGAAGCGTGTGCTTCCGTGCGTACTTGAGCTCGGCGGCAAGTCGGCGAACATCATCTTCGGCGACGCAGACCTGAAGCGCGCAGCGCTAACCGCCCAGGCCGCGATTTTCGCCGGCGCGGGCCAAAGCTGCGTCGCGGGTTCGCGGCTGCTGGTGCAAAGGTCGATTTACAACGAGTTCGTCGAAATGGTCGCCACGGGCGCGAAGAAGATTAAGGTCGGGGCGCCACTGGACGACGCGACGGAGGTCGGTCCGATTAACAATCGCCGGCAGTACGAACACGTCATGAAGATGATTTCGAGTGGCGTGGACGCTGGTGCAACGCTGTCAGCCGGTTCTACGGACGTCTCCGAGGGTGGCTATTTTGTTTCGCCGACCGTGCTGTCAAACGTGACGAACGACATGGACGTCGCGCGCACCGAGATTTTTGGGCCGGTCGTGGCCGCCATTCCATTTGATTCAGAAGAGGAAGCGCTCGCCATTGCGAACGATACAGAATTTGGACTTGCAGGCGCAGTGTGGACGACCGATGTCGGTCGCGCGCATCGCGTGGCGGCGCAGGTCAATGCCGGAACATTCTGGATTAATGGGTACAAGACCATCAATGTCGCGTCGCCGTTCGGTGGCTATGGTCTGAGCGGCTACGGACGTTCGAGCGGTGTCGAAGCGCTCTACGAATATACGCAAACCAAGAGCGTTTGGGTGGAAACGGCCAAAGAGCCGGCTACGGCGTTTGGCTATCTGTAACAGCGCAGTGCCCTCGCTCACTAGAAGAGCGAGGGCGTGAGGAAACCAGAAAAGGGAGCAGTGATGGAACACACGCTAACGTCGCCGCGCACTGAAAGCAATGGGATAAGAAGCGCGAAGCTGTTCTTGTACGCGGCGGTCATCCTTCTCATCGCCGAGTTTATAGGCTCATTTACCTTCAAGGTCGGGCCCGGGAAGGTGGTCCTGCTTCCGATGATATGGGCGCTACTGCTCGGTGCCGCACTCGGCCTTACGAGTGACCGCTGGCGAAGCGCGGCACGGCTCGATGCGAAGACGCAGTTCCTTGCCGCTGCGATTTTGCAGCCAGCGCTACTTCTGTTCATCTCGAAGCTTGGTCTTCTTGTCGGAAGCGCGTTGCCCAAGCTTGCAGCAGCCGGGTGGGCGTTGGCGTTCCAGGAGCTGGGGCACTTCGTTGGCACCATTCTCCTCGGTTTGCCAATCGCCCTCCTGCTTGGTATCAAGAGAGAGGCAATTGGTGCGACCTTCTCCGTCGGTCGCGAACCCAGTCTCGCCATCATCGGCGAGAAATACGGGATGGATTCGGCGGAAGGACGCGGCGTTCTGGCCGAATACCTGACCGGGACCGTGTTCGGCGCGGTCTTCATTGCAATCTTCGCGGGCTTTGTTGCCAGTCTGAACATCTTCCATCCCTTGGCTCTGGCGATGGGTTCGGGGGTTGGCTCCGGGAGCATGATGGCCGCGGCCTCGGGTGCGATTGCGGCACAGCAGACGCCGGAGATGGCCAAATCCGTGCTCACGTTTGCGGCCGCCAGCAATCTTATCACTACCACCATCGGAACGTACTTCACTCTGTTCATCTCCTTGCCGATGGCTGTATGGGGCTACCGGCTTCTCGAGCCGATTATCGGTCGAACGACCAAGGCATCCGGCGCGTCCGATGCGATTTCAGCCGCTCGTCCAAAGCTGGGCGACGTGCAGACTGAAGCTCCAGAACTTGGCTACGGCGGCAAGTTGCTCGCATGGGGCGTGACGGCGGTCCTGGCGCTGGTTTGTGACTGGATTACCCATGGGACCACGCCCATCGAGGGCCTGCCCGGGATGCTGGTGATGGTCCTTGCTGTCATCGTAGGGGATGCAATCTGCAATGCGACCGGCCGCAAAATTCCTGCAGTGTGCTGGGTATCGCTTGTTGCCATGTTCCTCACTTCGCCGCTCTGCCCTTGGGGCGCGCAAATCGCGACTCTCAGCGCAAAGAACGACTTCCTCGGCGTCACTACTCCAATGCTGACGTTTGCAGGGCTCTCCATCGCAAAGGACGTTCCGGCGTTCCGTCGGCTCGGCTGGAGAATCGTTCTGGTCTCGTTCGTAGCGAACGCAGGGACGTTCCTCGGCGCCACGCTTGTCGCTCAAATCTTTCACGTCTGACCACTCACGCTCGCGTGGCGATGCATGGCAACGGAACGCATTACGTTTCGCTGGACTCAGTCATCCGCACCATGATGCTGACCGGTGCCGATATGAAGACGAAGTACAAGGAAACGTCCAGAGGCGGCCTGGCCGTCAACATCATTGATGTGCTGATGCGACGAAATCGCGCAGTCAACCACCGCCACGTTTTTGAGGAGCCTTTGATGTCAACTCCTGTTGCGACAGCCACAACGTTCGACTGGGTCGAATCGTTGATGAGGATGGACACTACTAGTCGGAACTCGAATCTCGGCTTGATTGAGACCGTGCGCGACTACTTCAGCAGGAATGGCCTCGTCAGCACGTTGACGTACGACGAAGGTGGGAAAAAGGCAAACCTTTTTGCGACGATTCCTGCGCGAGATGGCGCGACCAACGGCGGCGTCGTTCTCTCCGGGCACACCGATGTGGTTCCCATAGACGGTCAGCAGTGGAACACCGACCCATTCGTTCCGGTCCTGAAAGACGGCCGTCTGTATGGACGGGGCTCGTGCGATATGAAAGGCTTTATAGGCGTGGCCCTGGGCCTCGTGCCAGGTATCGACCGTGCGCGTTTGTCCAGTCCCATCCACTTCGCGCTTTCCTACGATGAGGAAATTGGATGCGCAGGCGCGCCGTCGATGATTGCCGATTTACTGGAGCGAGGCATTCGGCCCGACGGGTGCATCGTTGGCGAGCCGAGCAGCATGCGGGTCGTTGTGGCCCACAAGGGCATTAACGCATATCGCTGTTGCGTCAACGGACACGCGGCGCATTCGTCACTTACTCCGAAGGGCGTCAATGCCATCGAATACGCAGCGCGGCTGATTTGCTTCATCCGGGACGTGGCTGAGCGTTACAAGTATGAGGGGCCATTCGACGAGGCATTCGATGTACCCTTCACCACGGTTCAGACAGGCACCATCAGCGGCGGTATCGCGGTAAATACCGTCCCCGCCCATTGCAATTTCTCATTTGAGTTCCGGAATCTTCCCGGGGTCAACGCCGAAGGTATCTATCAGCAGATTAGGGAATACGCAGAACAGACGCTGCTCCCGAAAATGAGAATGGTCCGGGAAGAAGCAAGCATCACGTTCGAGAAGATTTCCACAGCACCCGCGCTGGACACGGCCGAGCAGGAGGCCATCAACGGGCTGGTCCGGGCGCTTTGTCGTGACACGGACACACGGAAGGTGGCTTATGCGACGGAGGCCGGACTGTTCCAGAAGGCCGGCATTCCGAGTATCGTCTGCGGCCCGGGGAACATCGAACAGGCACATAAGCCGAACGAATTTGTCGAAGTGCAGCAACTCGAAATGTGCGAGAGCTTCCTGAAGAAGCTCGTGGCGAGTCTCTCGGTTAAGTCTGACTGAGTAAGCAGCCAGCAGCCTCGTTTTAGCGCTGCCGCCACCGGGACACGTACAGATGCCTCGAAGAAGGTCACGGTTCGGTTGCCGGTACCAGACATCGCGTTTGCGGGCACCTCAGTCCATCCTCCAAATCACATTCTCGCCAGTTAGGGCAGGAATTCGACATTGCCGCGACGTCAGCGAGAATGTTACCTCGCCCGTAGCGCTCGCGCGTGCCGAGGCGGCCCGAGGAGAAAAGCGATAAGCGCCGAGCGTCCCAGCCAGGAGACATCTTCGGCTTCGCCTATAGGCCGGATTGTCTAGCGCCTGCGGACAGGTCTTCGGGGATGTTGCCAGCGTTCTAATAAACAGAACAAGAACGTGAACCCAATGCTATTGGTGAGTAATTTTGTTGAGCCGACACTGCTTTTCACGAGTAGCGGACACGCCTTTTTAGCGGGCCGCCTCGGGTGAGCGATTGGCGGGGTTATCCGTCGGATAAGGTTCTTCTGGTAGCAGTTCGGGAATTTGACTTGCGAATGTGCTGCTCAGAGAAATCTTAATAATTCGGACACCATATGAAGATATACATAAACGAACGTTCTAGCACGGTCTGGAGATAGTCATGAGCCTTACGAAGAAAGTGGTCGTTGTCGGCGGTGCAGTTAGCGCCCTTGCATGTGGTGGTGTGTATGCGCAGGATGACACCGTGAAACTCGGATTTGCCGGTCCATTGACTGGTCAGAACGCAAATCTGGGGAAAGACGTTGAGCGCGGCGCGCGGATGGCGGTTGACGACCTGAACGCCAGTCCCCCGATAATCGGTGGTCAGAAGGTGAAGATTTCCCTTCAGGTCGAGGACGACGCCGGTGACCCACGTCAGGCGACACAGGTCGCGCAGCGGCTCGTTGATGCCGGTGTGAAAGGTGTGGTTGGCCACTTCAACTCCGGCGCGACAATCCCTGCTTCGAAAATCTATTACGACGCACACATTCCGCAAATCTCGCAGTCGTCGACGAATCCGAAGTACACGATGCAAGGATTCAATACGGCCTTCCGTCTGGTTGCCAACGACGCTCAGCTAGGCTCAGTGCTAGGGAAGTATGCTGTTCAAAAGCTGAACGCGAAGACGTTCGCCGTAATCGACGACCGTACTGCGTATGGCGAAGGCATCGCTGACGAATTTTCGAAGTCGGCAACGGCTGCCGGCGCGAAACTCACCTCCCGACAGTACACAACGGACAAGGCGACCGACTTCAGGGGCGTGCTGACATCTGTCAAGGGTGCATCGCCCGATGTTGTCTTCTACGGCGGCATGGACGCGCAGGGTGGTCCAATGCTGAAGCAGATGGCTCAGCTTGACATTGCGGCAAAGTTCATGGGAGGCGATGGGATTTGCACGGGTGAGTTGCCTTCGCTTGCTGGCTCCTCGTTACAGAACCGCTCGGTTGTCTGCGCCGAGGCTGGCGGAATCACGAGCGAATACCAGCCTGGCATGCAGGCATTCAAGGACCGCTTCAAGAAGAAATATGGCGAGGACGTGGTCATCTATGCACCGTACGCCTATGACGCGATAATGATTCTGGTCGACGCTATGAAGCGGGCGAACTCATCGGACCCGGCAAAGTATCTGCCGTACCTCAAAAAGACGGACTACAAGGGCATCATCGGCGAGACGCAGTTTGACAATAAGGGCGACCTCAAGGACGCAACCTTGACGCTCTATACGTTCAGGGATGGCAAACGAGAAAGCTTGGGCGTGCAACATTAACCTCGTCTATCTCACTGGTGACATCGGTTGATTGATGTCGCCAGTCCTAGTCAGTAACAGCAAGATTGTCTGCGAGGTGAACGTTGTCAGATGCTGCTCGGGTCGTCGTGGCGGCCGAGGTTGATTCGTTTGATTGGGTTCATCGGCTCATGTCGATGGATACGACGAAGCGCGAATTGAATCTGGGACTTATGGAACTCATGAGGGACCATTTCGTCAGGCGAGGTCTTCCGGCTGACCTCACGCGGTGCAGCAGCGGCAAGAAGGCTTTTCTCGTGGCGACAGTTCCGACATACGACGGTCGAACTCGAGGCGGAATCGTACTGACGGGTCACACAGACGTATTCCCGGTTGAAAGTCAGTCATGGGACACGGACCCCTTCAGACCAGAGGTCAAGGACGGTCGCGTGTACGGGCGCGGCGCTTGTGACATGAAAGGCTTCATCGGAGTGGCACTGGGGCTTGTTCCCGTAATGCAATCGGCGCCGCTGGCGTCGCCATTTCACTTCGCTTTCTCGTACGACGAGAGCTTTCCATGCGCAGGCGCGCCGTCGCTTTTCGCCGACTTCGTTAAGCGTGACGTGAGGCCTCAGCGCTTTGTCTTCGGTAAACCTAGCTCTATGAAGGTTGTTGCACGCCGCGGCCGCGTTGGCGCCTATTGCCGATACATCAGGAGGCGCGCACCACTCAGGGATGCCGAGCGGACCGCAGTGTTGTATGCGGCTGAGAAGGGGCTGTTTGATGTCGAAGGTACCAGCGACATTGTGTGTGGTCCTGGCAACATCGAACAGGCGCATGGGTCGAACGAATACGTGGAACTGCAGCAGTTGGCTGAGTGCAGCCGGTTTTTGAAGCGCCTTGTGGTTAACGCTTGCATCGCAGAGTCCTTTCGACGTTAGAGCCAATGCTAATTTGAGCGCGAATGAAATTTGGAGCACCATCGCGACGGCAGCATGCAGTCTTCGAGCGCTGTGGTGAGCCAGAATTGCTTTCCTTCGCTGCTATCATGGACGACCGCCCCGGCGGAAATAGGTCAGGAAGAAATGCCTGCAATTCGTCAATGGTCGACGTTGGTGCTAGCGACGACAGCGGCGCCAGATAAAGCCTCACTGCGCGTTAGAGGCTTCCGCTGAACTACCTTTTTGGGCTCCATGCAAATAAGCAAGCCCCCGGCATCCGTCCTACGGTTTGCCTTTGAGCCTAAATGGAGCCAACAGTGACTGCACATCCACCTCCTGCCCCTGAAGCAGAAGCAGACGCGCGTGAAGCACGGTGTTTTCGAGAACGAGCTTGGCTGTGCTCAGCAGGTACAGCGCGTGGATATCAGAGACCGACATGTTGCCGGCTTCGACCTGGTGATGACGCTCGACGAGAGAGGTCATGACCAAGCGCCTGAGCTCCTGCTCTCCGAACGGCAGGTCCGCGTAGTCAATGGGGTCATCAGCTTCGACTTCTTGCAGCATGTCAACAAGCGTTTCTGTGCTCACTTCCATGTGTCTGCTCCTTGATGTCGTTAAGGACCAGCATAGCCAAACAGCCTCATCCAGCACCCTTAGCCTACCGGTTCTACTGGCCGGAGTCCAGCTTGGAACGTCTCAACGTTAGCCCGTTGGGACGTCGCTATACGTCCGCCCAAGTATCAAAGCTTGTAGTCCGGTTGTCGACGACGGACGTGCCTCCGCCAGAAACTGCGGCCGCAGGTCACGACCGCTGCATTGTTCTCATAACGCCTGAAAACGTTGACGCGTGGCTGAATCCGGATGGGTCGGACTTGGCGGCGCAGTATGCGATACTGGATGACAGGGGCCGTCCTTACTACGAGCACCTGCTGGCTGCCTGACCGTTCGCAATCATCTGCAACTGACGAATGCACCTTTGGATTCAACCTTGCGCGCGTTGCGCTGACCTGTACGGTAAGTCGGCGGCCGAGCTTCCGCACCAGGACCTCACGCTTAACGGTGCCGGCGCGGTGAAAGACGCGCGAGCAGAAGAGCACTACACCTGCGTTCGGTGCCGCGCGGTGTTTGCGCGAATTCTCGCCGGGCCGCCGACGCGGCAGATTTGGATGATGCTTAACGCCGGTCAGCATTGACGCAACGCTTGCTCAAAACTCTCAGCAGCTCGAGTTTAGTCACGCTTCGATTGCACCAAATCGTGCGCAAGCTGCGCTCGATTTTCGCCGGCAATACGCCTCGTAAACGGGGATTCCGGGACGACGCACTCCGCTCGTTAACTTAACCGGTGCGCGAAGACAATAGTTACACGTCCCATTCCGGGGCGAACGGCGGGGTGACGAAACGGTGGTTCTTCGGCAACACCGCAATAGCGTGACGGTCCTCATCGTCGAGTTTCACCGCCAGCGCGTCGAGATTGGATTTTTGACTTTCGCGGCGTTGAGCCTTAGGAATCACGGCGACCCCGTCCTGTTCCAGTAGCCAGGCGAGTGCAACTTGGGCAGCAGTCGCGCCATGCTTGGCGCCGATTACCTGAAGTACGGGGTCGCTTGCTGCCCTGCCTTGTGCAAGCGGGGCATAGGCGACGAGCGGAATGCCTTTCTCGCGCAAGTAGCTCAGCATTTTCGACTGGTCCAGGAACGCGTGGTATTCAATCTGGTGGCAGGCGATGGGTGCGCCGATTTCCTCGATGGCTGTTCGCAGCATCGTCATGTTGAAATTGCACACGCCTATTGAGCGGACTGTCCCGTTTTGCAGAAAGCCTTGCATTGTCTCCATGACTGCGCCGAGGTCCATGTCACGCGACGGCCAATGCACCATGTACAGGTCAACGTGGTCGACACCGAGCTTTCCGAGGCTGGCGTCCAGTGCGCGGCGAAGGGACTCCGGCTTGAGATTCTCGTGCCATACCTTGGTCGTCAGATGCAGTTGCTTTCGCGCGAGACCCGAGGCAGCAATTGCGGCGCCGACAGCTTCCTCGTTCTGATACATCTCGGCGGTGTCGATGTGTCGGTATCCGAGTTCCAGTGCACTTTCAACTACCGGTTGGCAACCTCCGCCCGGCATACGGAATGTGCCAAATCCGAGGCGCGGCAGTTCAATTCCCTGTGTTTTCAAAGCTTCCATTGATGCTCTCCCAAGCTGGTTCGGGTCCGCAGCGCAAGCCACCGCGGAGTTCAGGAGGACAATCTCTCATTTTCTGATTGTTGAATAAAGTACGTGCCGTTCAAATCAGTCGTGACTAAACTCTTCGAATGAGATGAGCATCGGAGTGGGCATGACGTTTGATGGTCGACTGTTTTCTGGTATCACCGTACTCGCCGCAGTCGCGGAGAGCGGCAGTTTCGTGCGCGCAGCACACGCTCTCGGATTGTCGCCATCGGGGGTCAGCCGCGCTGTTTCACGCCTCGAAAAGCGGGTAGGTGTGCGGCTGCTTGACCGTACGACGCGCTCGCAGACACTGACCGATGAAGGGAGGCGTCTATACGAAGCGGTTGGCCCGCACCTGACCGGTATCGAAGAGGCGGCTTCAGCGGCATCGGGTTCGGCGAACGTCGTGCAGGGAAAACTTCGTGTTAACGTCGACCCGTTCTTTTCAAGGACCGTGCTGGCGTCAAGGTTGCCAGATTTCTTGGCACACCATCCTGACCTTTCGCTCGAACTCATCATGCGCGACGACGTCGGCGACCTCGTGGCAGATGGATTTGACCTTGCGGTGCGCTTTGGCCCCCCACCAATAGATACACTGATTGCGCGCAAGCTGCTCGAGACGCGCATCATTACGGTCGCGTCTCCGCAGTATGTGGCTGAGCACGGGAAGCCAGGCAATCCGGAGGAGGTGAGGAAACATCAGCGAATCATGTTTTATAACCCGGTGACGGCCAAGCCCTTCGAGTGGGAATTCCATCGGGGTAAGAAGGTCACCGAGATACCCGCAGAAGGGCGCCTTCTCGTGTCGGATGTGGAAACCATGCTCGGCGCGTGTATCGCCGGCGCTGGCATCGCCCAGGTGATGGAGATTGGCGTCGAGCAAGTAATGCGCGACGGCTTGCTCGTGGATATCTTCCCGGACTGGTCGGATGAAAGATTTCCACTGTATGCGCTCTTTCCATCCCGGCGGCATCGAGCTGCGAAAGTCGAGGCGTTCATCAATTTCTGCCTCGAGTCACTATCGGCAGCCACACCCGTTACGCGCCGTCAGATGAGCCTCCGGGGGGAACGGCGGCAGCGTAAAAGCTAAGGCGCGCACGCCATGGCGACTATGACATCTGATATCAAAACCGAGTACGGAGTAACTGGTAATGCCGCAAGACTCGATACGGCTCGCTGGCGCGACTTCCACTGCTGACTCGCTCTTCGCGCAGTTCAGGGCACGTGTTCTCCTTCTCGCCGCCTTTGTCGGCTCCATGTGGGCGGTCTTTCTTTTGTCCGCCGCGCTGCCGTTCCTGCATTTGAACCGCCATGGGGTGATGCCGCGCACGCTTGGCGGGCTGCAGGGCATCCTGTTCGCACCGTGGTTGCACGCAAGCCTCACGCATCTGGTGGCAAACACGGGTGGACTGCTCATCCTGGGAGGGCTGTGCATGTGGCCGCGAATCGCAAACTTCTGGCAGGCGACAATCGGTGCGATGCTTGGTGCAGGCTTGTGCGCCTGGCTGCTCGGCGCGCCTTACACGGTGCATATCGGCGCGAGTGGCCTGGTGTTCGGTTACGCTGGTTACCTGGTCGCTCGAGGCTACTACACGCGGCACCTTCTCGCGATGATTGTGGCGTTGTTCGTGGCGACGAGCTATGGGCTGACCATGGTGTTCGGCCTGATGCCGCTCTACCCTGGCGTATCGTGGCAAAGCCATCTCGGTGGTGCGCTGGGTGGCATCCTTGCCGCGCGCGCAGCGACCCGCAGCGCACGACTTTTATGACGCAACAATCCCGGCCGCATTCACACATTGAGCGTACCCTGATACCCGGCTGTATCGCCCAGTTCTTCTTGAGCGGCCCGATTAAATGAAGGCCCGTGCCCCCCAGGCATAAAAGCAAAAAAGCCCCTCAGACTTCCGTCGCGAGGGGCGCTTCCTTTCCAGCGGCTCGGTTTAGAGAGCTGCGTCCTTCAGCTTCTTCAGCGGACGCACTTTCAGACGCACCGAAGCGGGTTTTGCGGCAAACCATTTTTCCTCACCCGTGAACGGGTCCTTGCCGAAGCGTTTCTTCTTTGCCGGCACGTCCTGAGCGACAACCTTAAGCAGACCTGGCAGCGTGAACTCCTTCGCGCCCTTCTTGTGGACCGATGCGAGCACCGTTTCTTCCAGTGCTGCCATCAAAGCCTTCGCGGCTTTCGGCTCGACACCTGCGCGCTCGGCGAGGTGGGTAGCGAGCGAAGCCTTCGTGAACGAATCCTTGATGGGCTTCAGCGGCGTGGCAGCGGCCGCCTTCTTCGTGACAGGAGCCGCAGCCTTCTTCACCGTCGGCGCCTTCGCCTTTTTTTCGACCGGCGTTACAGCTTTCTTCGGCGCCGGCTTTGCTGCAGCTTTCGTTACACTCGTTGTTGCCATGGGTTCCTCGTCATTGGTCAAAGGTTGGCCCGAGACCCTTGCCTTTGCACAGTCACCGACAATACGCAAAGGTCCAAATCCTCAGGCTGGCGCTAGCGTAGCAATCCGGATTTGAATCTGCAACGGGGGAGGCCCTAAAACAAGGGGTTTGACGCCGAGGTGACGCAAAAACGATGACCTGTACCACTCCACTGAAGGCTGCACCCAGGTAAACGGCTATGCGAAAGGGTTTGAAGCACGGGCAAGAGGAGCAAACCTCTCGCACGAGTCCAGCGTCGGGTGCCCATGCAGCTCAACGACGGCAACGCACCGGTCTATTCTGCGTTCCTCCCCTGCGGACGCCAGGACCTATTTAAAAGGGCAATCGCACTATGAGCTCCGGACCGGCTGTAGCTGGCATCGATATCGGCGGCGACCGGAAGGGAAATCATCTCGTTATCCTGCGTGGCACCCAGATTGTGTGCAGCCTCAGCCAGGATACGCCGAAGCATATGCTCGAAAAATGCCTCCAATTTAAAGTTGCAGCGGTAGGTATTGATGCACCCTGTCGGTGGCGGATTGGCGAGGCCGGAAGGCAAGCTGAGAGAGCGCTTGCGCGGCAACGAATCTTTTCGTTTGCCACCCCGACTCGTGAACTGGCCATGGCGAGTAAAAGCGGATTCTACGGATGGATGTTCAACGGCGAGCAGGTATATGACACATTCAGCCCACACTTTCCTGTTTTCAAGAACGGTGGAGAAATTGGGGGCCGGCTGTGCTTTGAGACGTTTCCCCACGCAATAACTTGTGCATTCTTTGGGAAGGAAGTCGCATCTGCGAAGAAAAAGGGAACTCAGCGCCGGGAAATCCTCCAACGTGAGGGGGTTGAAGCAACGTCACTGCGGTCTATCGACGACGTTGATGCGGCGCTGTGTGCGTTGACGGCAAATTATCTACTTGACGGAAAAGTCGATGCGTACGGCGATGAGCCAGGGGGATTCATCGTGGTCCCACGCTTCCTGCGGTCGAAGTAGAAGAAGTCATGTCAGACCTTTCTCGCGATTGAACTGGCACGCCTGATGCGGAAGAGCCGCCAAGTGTCGCGTGAGTATGAAGGGCACAAATTTGGAGTTCGCTCACAAGCGACCGCGGTTCAATCACGGTAATCACGTTCTAGGAGAACTCGTGCATCTGAGACGACATCTGGCACTGCTGCTGTCACTGACAGCTTTGGGTTCAACCGGCGCATGGGCGAGCGATATTCAATGTGCAACCACGCGGCAACCGGCTGAGCGCGTGATATGCGACCACGCCATTCTGAACAATGAATACGACGGTATCTTCGCACAGCAGCGGGCTCTGCTGACCAGCGGGAAACTTTCGCCCGAACAACTCACCCAGTGGAGACAATCGCGCAACGCCTGCACCGACGTCCACTGCATTGACGGCGTCTTTGCTCGGTGGACGGTGATGGCCAGGTCTGTCGAAATTACCTCTCGCGCCGCAGGGGCTCCGGTTATGGCCTCGCCTTCTGCAATGGCCCCTGTCGGACCTATTTCGGACGCAATCGCCCTTCCCGCATCCCAGGCCTCCCCGACATCGGAAGCATCTCTAGTGCGGCAAGGGAGTGCCGCTGGTGTGGCGCTTCCACAGCCTGTCGCGAGTCAGGCCTCGTTGACTGCTGTCATCTCTGCTGCTTCCAGCGCAAGTGACTCTCGTAGCGCTACGGGAATGAGTACCGGCCTGATGGCTGTCGTGCTCCTCGCGATTGCATGCGGCGCATTCGTCATCCGCCGAACCAAGAGCGTTCGCCGCAACGGGGACCCGACAAAACATGTCCGAGGTAAGGACTAACGCTGAGCTGCATTCACTAAAAGGCAACATCGCGCTGCAATATCAGCGGGTCGCCCTCGAAATCAATGCTCTAGCCTTTTCTGGCCTGAACGTGGCATATTGCGACCACATTCATGAGGAGGCCACTTGATGGCAACGACTTTGGAAGCAATTCAGGCGAAGATGAAAAAACTGCAAGCCCAGGCGGACGCTTTGATTGTAAAAGAATCGACAACGGTCTTGAAAACCATCCATGAGCTGATGGAAAAGTACGGCCTCACGACTGCGGATATTGATGCGCATGCTGGCGGCAAGCAACGAGCGAAGAAGGTCGGAACAAAAGCTGCCACCAAAGGAAGCGCTACTGCGGCCAAATATCGCGACCCGAAGACCGGTGCGACTTGGTCAGGACACGGCCGTGCGCCAGGTTGGATTGCTTCGGCGAAGAACCGCGACAAGTTCTTGGTTGGCGGAAGTACGGCGACCGCGAAGGCAGTTCCTGCGAGCAAAGCGAAGGCTGCTGGCAACTATGTCCGCGGGCCGCAGCCGGCGATGTACCAGGACCCAAAGTCGGGCGCGACGTGGAGTGGACGTGGGCGCGCGCCGGCGTGGCTTGCAATCGTCAAGGACCGCAGCAAGTTTCTGATTGTAGGCGGCGCTAAAGCGGTTGTTGCGACGAATGCAACTGCCGTGAGCAAGGCGAAGGTTGCGGTGAAGAAGGCCTCGAAGGCAGTTGGTACGACTTCCACCAAGGGTCAGCCGAAAGGTCCGCAGCTGGCCAAATATCGCGACCCTAAGACGGGTGCGAGCTGGAGCGGACGTGGTCAGGCGCCTGCGTGGTTGGCTGGTGCGAAAGACCGCAGCAAGTTTCTGATTGATGGCGCCAGTGCGACGGCCGATTCGAAACCGACGGTCGCGAAGGCAGTTGCGAAGAAGGCCCCGACGGTGAAGAAAACTGCTGTCCAGAAGGCCGTGAGCGCGACGGTGCCGGCCAAGAAGGCGCCGGCGAAAAATGCGCCGCGCCAGAGCGTGGCCGTGCCCGCTCCGGTGGCCGCAGTTGAGTCTGGCGCCGAGTTGACGACCTAAACGTAGTTGTCAGGTGCCCGGTGGACCAGCGATTTTCTGGCTCCGCCGGGTACACCAAGCCGACGACGTTTTATTGCGCCTGTGCTGCCTGACGTTGCGCGGCCTGCTGTTGAGCTTCCTGTTGAGCGTGCTGCTTCGCAAGGTGCCTGCCGACCATGCAGCCACCGACCGCACCAACGACAGCGTGGTGCCCCGCATAATGCCCAGCGACCCCGCCTACCACCGCGCCCTTGAGGCAGCCGGCGGCGTTTGCCGTGCCTGCCGTTGCGAAGACCAGCGTCATTGCAATCAGGGCGATTCTTATCGGGTTTGCTTTCATTCGAAGGCACTCTGAGGTTGGATTTTTCCGATGTGGCGCCTTCCGGCGCCGTTTCAATACCCGCGCCAATCACGATGCTCGCGCCACTCGTGCTCACGCCATTCCTGCCGGCGCCATTCACGTTCACGCCACTCGCGATGTTCGCGCCATTCGCGGGCTCGCCAGTCGTCATCACCGCCGTACGCGACGGCGACAGGTGCGGGAGCGTACATGACGGGAGGTGGCGGTGCGTACACTGGCTCTGCTGGCGCATACACGGCGCTGGGGATGCCCAATCCAATGGCGACGTCGACGTGTGCCGATGCTGCCGTTGATGCTGCCAGTACTGCCAGACCGAGCGCTGCGCCGAGAATCTTCTTGTTCATCTTCGCTACTCCTCGCACCTTGAGTGCAATGTCAGTGACTACGGCTCGGAGTGTAAGGAGCAATGTCGGACACATGTGAAACGGCGGTGCGAGATTCGTAACGCGGGATTACCGACCTTATTGCCACCCGGGCAGCCGTATGCGAAAGATGTGGATATTCTCGACACACTTTCTAGGATGCCGATACCGGAAAAACCCGAGCACTTAATGCCACGCGTGCAAAGAGATGCTCAACGCGAGCGCGGCCGTTCCTTATCCGGCAGCGAGGTGCCGCCTTCAAGGGGGAATCTCTGTTTGGAAGCCGTCACCGGCGTGAACTGGCGCTCGCACGCACTCATGCTGCTGCGAACTTTAGTCCGTGTTGAGTTTTGTCATTCTTCCGCGGACGCGGCGTCCAGGCGGCTGGACCGAGAGTCGAACCAACTTCTAATCGTAGGCAATCCGAATAGCAATATCCCGCCACAACGCAGTGCGTATCCGAAAAGAGCAAAAAGAAATTTTTGGTAACACACGCAGCCTATACTGGGTGTGAAATCGGTGAGGTCTAAGAAATTTAAACCACGCCTTTCTATTGTTAATGTCAGTTGGGAGCTTAACTCTTTCAGAGTACTCGTCACACACTTCGTTGTGCACCATCACATCGGGCAATCCTCCCACACTCGTACGCGGTCGTCTCGAATTCGAGACGACACTATGCGAGACGTGCCGCTTCTTTGTCCGAATTCGAACAGTTCTGCGAACAGCCTCGGCCAACCTATTGCGCCACTGCCACCCGGCATCGCGTTGGCCGTTGTCCGTTGCCTATTGCGAACCTCGTCCGCACGATTTCGGCCCTTCCAAAAACATGCTTTGACTTGTTGGAGGTTGCCATGAATCACTTGAGCCTAACTATCAAGAGAGGATTGCAGACATCTGCAGTCGTCGTATCGCTTGCGACAGCGTTATCCGGATGTGGGGGAGACAGCGGCGGCGTTGGTACGGTCAATTCGGCAGTCGCTCAAAACGCAGCCCCCCCGGCGGGCTCTGTCAATCCTCCGGTCGTTCCGCTCAACGCGACGTACCAAGGCAAGACGTACACCCAGTGGGAGGTATCGTTCTGGCAGTGGGCACTGGCCTTGCCGCTCGGTCCCCTCCCACATCCGTTTAATGACTGCACCAACCGTCCCATCTCGGCGGGACAAACCGGACACGTCTGGTATTGGTCCGCGCCCGACCTTCCAAATGAGATTTGCAACCAATCTGCGAACATTATTCCTGCAGGGACATCCATCTTTCTATCCACGCTCGATTTGGAGGCCTCATCGCTGGACGCCCCTCCCTTCCAGGCCTCCACGGCGGCAGGTCAACTGGCCATTGCCCAGCAGTTCGCGAATTACATCCAGGACTTGTTCGTAAGCATCGACGATGTCCCGGTCGCCAATGTAACCGCGTACCGGACGACGACCGGCCAGTTCACGTTTACCGCTCCTTCGCCGTGGATTTTTAACACTATCGGCGGAGACGGTACGGCCGTAGGTGATGGCTACTTCCTGATGCTGAAGCCGCTACCCGCCGGCTCACACAAGATTCACTACGGCGGCAAGTTCCATATCCCCGCGGGCGTGTTCGGCCCAGACCCGGTGGACGTCATCAAGGACACTACGCTTCTGATTACGGTTGGGGCGGCTTAGATAGACAATGTCTACCTACCCAGCCGTAAGTTGCATTCGGCGTAACGACAACGGGCGGCACTGCGTGGTGCAGCCCGTTGGGTGCAACAAGCATTACCTCTGAGGAGCCCTGAGCTTTCGTCAGTGTGAAGTGAAACTCCCGAATGCTCTCGACGGAGCATGCGCGGGCGTCCGGCATTCGGAGCGTCCAATGGAAGCGCAGCAACCGAATTGGCTGCGAGCGGTAATCGAGGAGAAGCGCAGTGGCAGTCATTCGCCTCGGTGCCTGACAAAGACATGCTCTCGGTTGCCAAGGTTGAAGACCAAACACCAGAGCTGGGAGCGCCTTCCGAGGCTGAAGACATCGTCGGCGACTAGGGTACAGGCTACTGGCGGAGAAGGTTGTTTCAGCCATTGAACCGATTTGCGATGCTAGGAGCCCGCTATAGATTGCCTAGAGTGCGCAGAGCGCGTTTGCGGGACTCACGAATTGCAAAATGTATTTTGAAGGAGAAGCCAGCGAGCGGTCGGGCTGTCCGCTGACTCCGGATAGGCGATGCTTGTTCTAGGCCATTCCGCTGAAGCACTCGACTGCCCATCGATATTGCCAAGGCGACGGTGCAGCTAGCGACTGAGGTACTCGGAGGAACCACAGGCCCAGCCCAGGTGCAGCGTGACCCTACCGACCTTCTTCGCGCTATGTACGTGATTCAACTCGGCATCGATGCCAAACAAGGCAGCAAATGCCCTATAGTCATCGAACCAGGCGTGCGTTTGGCTGAATGAGTGGACGAGCATCAGCGCATGGGAAGCGTTAAAACGCTCAGCCTCGAGGATTGCCGAGGCGGTCCTGTGTAGCAGTTGATACCGTATCGACGGAGGTACTTCGCGCAAGCCGAGGGTCTCAGTGAGGAATTGAAGGCGGACATGCTTTCCTGGAGTACGGGGCTCGAGCCACTCTGCCACCGTGCGGTCAAACGGTTCGGCGACCTTGCCCTCGATTGCGATGGAGACCAGTTCTTCGTCCCGCCTGCCCAGCACCCAGACGTCGTTCTGCGACTTCGTGCTGCCTCCAGGAAGCGCGACCTGGTGCTCTGGGATGCCGAGTAGCATTGTAGTGCCACGAAGAGCATCACAAGTACCCAAGGCCTCCAAGACTTCCTTTGGAAATCCTTCGGCATCCTGCCAGCAGTGGGCAAGGCTTCGGGCCGAATATCCTGTTCTCCAATGCTTCGTTGGCTCGGCGAGGAATTGTGCCCAATTGTCGGCAGCTGAAGCCGGTATGTAGATTTTGCCCATCGCAATTCCTTCCGAATCCAATTCGCGTCAGGGAGCGGCGCGCCTCCCCTCCGGGCGAGTCACGTGCAGGAAGCCCTCGGCATTTCGGCCAAAGGGGGAAATCAATCTATTCTTTGAACCGCGTAAAGAATGGCCTTATCCAAGTCGGTGCGGGCTGTGTATCCACCACACCAGGTTTCTCACAGGTACCCGGTGGAGCAGCGACCTGCTCGCCTCACCGGGCAAACCAAGGGCACGACGGTTTATTTTGCCTGTGCTGCCTCGTGCTGGGCAGCCTGCTCCTCGGCGTGTTTCTTCGCCACGTGTCTTCCCACCAAGCAGCCGCCAACTGCCCCCGCGACCGCGTGGTGCCCAGCGTAGTGGCCCGCGACACCGCCCACGACCGCGCCTTTGAGACAGCCAGCGGCGCTCGCTCTTCCTATTGTTGCCACGGCTACAGTACCGGTCAACAAGACGATTTCTATCGGATTAGCTTTCATTTGAAGGTGCTCTGAGTTGTATTTTGGGGTCGTCGCGGCTTCCGGCATTGTTTCAATACCCCCCAACGGCGACGTCCGCGCTCACGACGCTTGCGCCATTCGCGAGTCCGCCAGTCGTCGCAGTTGCCGTAGGCGACGGTCACGGGCGTAGGCGGTCAGCGGCTAGCGTATGCAAATTACGCATTCGCTTCGACCGACCAGACTATAGCCTCGTACTGTCTTGGCTGCTCTTGCTTGCGCTGTCATCCGCGCAAGGTTAGTTGACCGGCCCTATTCGCGAGACTAAGCGAACGGGTTATCGACAGTACCGGTCGGAGCCGGCGGCTCGTCGGCGATGTGTTCCGGCAACGACGGGTCCGCCTGCAGCACATCGACGACGCTTCCGATGGCCTGCTGCAGCGCGAGTGCTGTCTTCAGTCCAACCCTGTCGCGGGTGAGTTCCAGTGTGCCCGATATGACAATACGTACCAGGTCGTTGGTTACTGTCAACGCGTCACCGTCAATGTTCAGGACGTCCGTGTCATTCGCAAATGCCTTAAACACCACTCAGCCCTCCGATTCGCTTGTCCTTCATGGACTCCGGGATGCCGGGGAAGCGCAGACCGCTCGCGGCTTCGAGTTCGTGCACGCTCTTCACGTCGTACCGATTCGTGGCTTCGTTATTAGCCACGATGGCAAACGCGAGTTGCTGCGACGGAATGTATACGACTTTGAACAGCTGAGTGGGTACGAAGACGCCTGTTGCGCCGATAGTTTTCAGCTGACGGCCGGTGAACATCGGGCCGGTCACAACATATGTGTCACCAGCACTGACCGCCATACGGCGAACCGCCTCCTCAATATGAGCCCACAAATGACGGTTATTCGTCGGATTCTGTGGGACCATGTTTGCGAGCGTGAACGATTCCGCCATGGCTTCGTCGTTCCACCGGTCGCCCGCGGGGCTCATATGCCCGCGGTCGAAGCCGCTCTTTCGGTAGTCGGCGAGCGTCGCACCGTCGCCTTCCGGCAGAGCGGTCTCCTCATAAAACTTGTTTGTACGGAGTTCGCCTCTCGCGGCGCCCATATGAGCGCGCGTCAAGTGTTCGGCTGACCAGAGCGGCCCGTGCGTGACGCCGGAGTGAAGGACTGTGAAATCCGAGTAACACAACACCTTGGTCTTTGTCGCCAACTTTGCATTCGCGAGGACGGGAGGCTGTCCGTTCGGACTGAACTGAGGACATGCCGGGCCAGCGGAAGCATGCGTTGCCACTGCGGCTAGCAGAGCAGCTAAGAGTTTTTTCATTCGCATTGTGAATACGCAGGTTAGTACACCGCCCGCATCTCTTCAGCTTCGAAGCTCGAGCTTGTAGAAGAAGTTCTCGATGGCATAGCGGTGTCGATTGAATGAGTCAAGGTCCCTGACGCGATTTTTCAGGTACACGTAGTGACGGCACTCTTTGGCCTTGCTCAGGCGGTCAATGCCTTGCATCGCCGCACTAAATTCGGCCAAAGATAACGGCTTGGGCATGGTCAGCTTGTCCACGTCAGGCAAGGCGGCCGCGTCCGTTTGGCGCGTGTCAGGCCACGCCGGGGTGATAAGCAGCCCCTCGGGCAAAATCTCGATGGTAAAAAGGAACTCGACCTTCCCGGTTTGCTCGTTTGCCCAGCACGGCGGGTAGTCGCGCCCGCCGCGCGCATCCAGCCGCGCCTTCAAGAAGGCGACCTGTCCACGCAAATCAGCGTTTTCCTTTTTTAGAGTTCCTGGCATTAGCGGGTTCTGCCCTGTTTCTCGCTCAAGCTTGCTCGCCGCGACGAGTTGCTTGGCTAGCTGAGCTTCCTGCCCTGGGATGTACCTTTCGTTGAGTTGTTCGCGTAACTGCTGCTGAATCTGGCCTTTCAAGGTGACGCCGGCGAGCGCTTCTGTCATGACATCTCGCGGGACCGAGGGGCGCGTGGGGCCGCTCGCCGGTTGCCCCGATTCGTCCTCCGCCTTCAGCTGCTTCTTCAGTTTGGCCTTGAGCGCCAGCGCATCAGTGACTTCCTTTTGAATCGTGTCGCTCGCCCCGGTGCCTGCGCGCGCCGCATCGAGCGTATTCTTTACCTCTGTCAGGGCGCTGAGCTGCGCATCGAGGTCGTCGACGCGTTTTTTGAGCGCATCGCGTTCTTGCACAAGCTTCGACTGCGAAACGAGCGACGAAATGATGTCATCGGGCTTCGCTCCCCTTTCTGACAACGTTTTTGCTAGTTGTGCGCGGGCCGTCTCCAGCAGCTCGCGTTCGGCTGTGACGTTGCCGGCCGCGAGCAGCGCTTGCTCGAACTGCCGCGCACGTTCGTCAGCCTGAAAGAGCATCCATCCCAGCAGCAGAAGCAGCAAGAATGTCAGCGTGAACGCAATCTCAGTCAGGGAGAGCTGGAAAATCTGGTCATTGGCTCGCTGCACATCGGACTCCTTTCCCTAGAGTTCCGCGCGCGGGAGTTCGTTGACCGGCGGATGAGTGGTCGGTGGGTGCTCCGAATTCCATGCGGGGACTTGAAGGGCCGACCCGTTGCCATGCTGGAGGACATGACTACCATCAAGCCCAGAAGGCGTGAGCGGGGCCGGCACTTTCCCGTTCGAGGAATTCGCGGGGAACGCCGAGCGGTCGCGAGTGTAACTGTGTAACTCGCGCACCAAAGTGGCCAAGTGCTCCGTCATCGCGTGAACGGCCTCCTTCATCCCCGGCAGTTCATGCATCGCTGCATGGAGTCGCTGTGCCGTGTGTTGCGTTGTAGCGTGAGTTTGCTCGGCCGTTACTTGGGCGTCCACCACGCGTTGCGAAAGCGCGAGCACACCGTGGGAGCATTGGTTGACAGCGGCCGCAACATCGCCAAGGGTACTAGTAAGTCCTTGCAACTCTCGGGTCGCTTGGCCTAGCGCCGCCGATTGTCCGGCAGCTTCGGCGGATACCGATGTTAGGGTCTTCTGCTGTGTTGCAATGTCCGCAACTGTAGTTTTGACTGCCTCACTGAGCGACTGAAATGTCGGCATGACATTCGCCAGACCTGCGGCCTGCGCCGTGAGAGCCTGTGCGGCGGCCGTCAGCGCTTC
Source organism: Paraburkholderia sp. IMGN_8 (assembly GCF_038050405.1). NCBI lineage: Bacteria > Pseudomonadati > Pseudomonadota > Betaproteobacteria > Burkholderiales > Burkholderiaceae > Paraburkholderia > Paraburkholderia sp. IMGN_8. The sequence goes on from NZ_CP150900.1 coordinate 4,362,098, forward strand.
CCGTTGCGAAAGCACGTTATCGCTAAGTCTGCCCAAGCCATCTTGAGTAGCCCGCAGCGTCCCGTTGAGAACGCTCAGGGTATCGAGTTGTGCTTGCGAGCCGACGAGTAGAGCGTCTTGGCTGGCGGCGAGTTGAATAACACGCTCCAGCATGGCGTCGACGTCGCCGCTACGCGAGCGCATTGCTGCCGCTGCAGTCCGCAACGAGTCGACGGATTGATGCACTTCCCCCGCCGCCGTGCGAACTGTTGTCGCAATGTCGTGCGTGCTCTGGCTGAGCTGCGCCATCGGTTCACTGAGTTTGCTCGAGAAGTAGTCGTCTGGAAATGTGGTTTGCTCGAGTCGCCGGGTCACCTCGTCAGCGAACTGAATAACCCTGGCCTCGACACTCTGGAGATTTTGCTTCATCCCGTTCGAGTAGCCGTCAACGGAGTGCGATAGCCTTCGACTGGCCTCCTTCACTTCGTTGAGAGATGAGCTGAAGGCTTTCGTGTTCTCAGCAGCCAGTCGCTGGAAGAACTCGGTCAATTTCTGCCCGTAAGACTTGGTCAACTCCTCAACGCCGACGCTCACTTTGGCGACGGACTGGTTCGTGGCGTCATCCACTTGCGTTTGAAGGTCTCGGAGATTATCAAGAACCATCGTGAGTTGCTCGCGCAGCCGGTGTGACGCATCAATGAGTCCTTCCTCGGCCGATTTAACCGCGTCGTCAAGGTCCTCGCGAAAGCTTACCCAGTACACCCGGACCATCAGACCGAATACAGTGCTAACCATCGCTGCGCCAAATCGCACCGCGATGAGCGACATCTTGGTGCCGATGCTGGGCAGGTCAAGAAGGCAAAAAATAATCGACGTAATCGTGAAAATGAAGCCGAGGTAGTAGCAACTATCCGCAAACTTCTCATCGGAGACGCTCTTATCAAGCCGTTTGCTGCCAATCAGGATGTACACGGCCATAACGGTCAGCGGAATGGTAAAGCCGAACAACCAGGGGTCGTTGATGGCCCAGCCGATGCCAGAGGAGGTCACCTTCAATAGAAGCGTGACAACGAAGAGCTTCTGGACGGGTACGGACAAAATCTTGCGCATGGCTTCACCCCTCGAGCGGTCTGACTGCCACAATGTGCGCGCCGCCAGCAGCAAAGTAGTCCTCCCAGAATTTCAGGTTCCGGCGAGTTTGTAGCTTCGGCGTGTTGAGAAGGTACTCAATCTCTACCTCGACCCCTGAGAGGTCAGCAGTCACTTTCCGGCCGTAGTCGGAGTCGTGAAACCGGTTGAAATCGAAGTTGCCACGGTACATCGAATATTCGGGCGTGTTGTGCAGCATGTCGGAGACGATGAAGAGGCGGTGCGGACCCGTTACATTTTGCTTTCGGAAACCATTGATGGCGGTCATCTCGAGCATCTCGAATATCGGCGAAAACCTCGACGACTTTTTCGCCTCGAGTTCGTCCGCAAGCCGCAACATCGGTTCGCGGAAGCCCTGTTCGAACCGCTTTTTGAGATGTGAAAGGTTGGCATTCATCTCGCTTTTGCCGGTTCCGTCGCCCGGATTGCATTCCTCGAACACGGGCCGCGCTGTGGCGGTGTAGTCATTGTCGAGGACGAACACGGACAGTAGGTATCCGACCGGGATGCGCTGCGTTATCAATTGCTCTAGAAACGCTTGAAACGCTTGCTTTTGCGTAAAGTTCAGCGGGTCGGTCTTGTCGACGAGCAAGACAAATTGCCCCCCCGGTCCGCTAACCGGGCACATACGCTGGTCTAACTCCGTTGTGCGGGTGAGGCGCATGTAGAAAATGGCAGTGCCGAGAATCGCGAGGGAGAAGAACATGATGACCGTTCCCCATACCACGTGACGCGTTCGACGTCGGGCGGCTGCTCGGCTACTCCTCATGCTGCCACCGCTTTGAGTGAACGCGAATTGGCGCGGGGCGGAAGGTGGTCCTCAAGGGCAGTAAGCGTGTCAAACTCTTGATTGAAGGACGACTGAATCGCAGCGCGCAGCGTCTGAACCTTCTCGAGCAGCGTTTGTACGCGCGCTTGTTGTGCCTCGAAGGCTGCTCGGTTTTCTTCGAGTTTGAAGTTTGGCCACTCGACTTCCACTAACGTCGGCATCACCGAAAAGCTCGCAGGCGGAGGGGTCCCTTTTCTATGCATCACGTTTTCGGTGCGGAACAATGTGATGAGCGCTTGGTGGCACCGTTGAGCGTTAAGCATCGCGCTCTGAAGGCGCGATAGTGTCTTTGTCTTAATCCCGAGCGACGCCTCCTGCCGCACGAGAAACGCTTGCGCGGCTTTGATGTTTTCGTCGACCAGTTCCAGCGCCTCGTCCTTGAGTGCCGCCAGTTCATCGCGCACGTCCGAAATTTCTTCCTGGTAAGCATCGTGAGCCTCGTCCGCTTCCCGCGAATGCCGTCCGTACCCCGGATAGGTGTCGTCGAAAAGGACGCCGTCAGCGAGCGCGGCAGTGGCGAAGAGCATGCTGAGGCCAAAGAGAAGCCAAGACGTAATGTCGTCAAACCCGAAAGGAGTATGTTTAAGGGTCTCCAACGCGATTTTTCCCGGGGCGTCGATGTCGGCGACCAAGGCGGCACGATAGTGCGCGATGGTGAGGCTGACGCTTGTCATCGTGACAAACGCGGCAATCAAACCGAGGCTCCCCAATACTTTACGAAGCCGACTACGATGAAAGAGATTGGGCAGGAAAAACCGCCCGAGGCTGGCAGCGAGCGCCACGTTGACCAGCGCAAGCCCCGCCGCGTACACGAATCCGCTTATCAGCCCCCCCTCCAAGCCTGTCGCAAAGAGCGCCGAATTTACGCCGCCCTCCACCACGATGAGCAGGACGAGGACGGCAATCCGAAGGAACGTCCCGGCACTCTGCGGATAGCGGGCACTGCGCACCAATCGATTCTGCTGCCTGAATTCATCCAGCGCCGTATCGCATCGAGCGACCTCTTCCTTGAGTTCGCGCAAAACGGCGCTTCGTTCGGATAAGAGCGCGTTTGCCTTACGTGCGAATTCCTCGGCGGCCTGTGCCGCGTGGTTCACGACCGTCGTGACGTCCAATCGCGACAGGTCTCCATTGACAACAGCGAGTCTGCTGGCGGCCCAATCGAGGTAGCTTGCCCGAGCCTTATCGATGCGCTGAACAATCTGTGCCTCGATGCCGGCCGGAATGGTGGAATCGGGGGCGGGCTGCCCTGCTTCTCCCAAGCGTTTCGCTTCTTCGCGCAGTTGGAGTTCTTCCGCGATATCAGCTTCGTTGGGTTCGGGAGGGAACTCCGGCGAACGTGTCTCCTGTCGTCGCGACGGCGAAAAAAACCACGCGATACACCGCTGCCACAGGCCCATGTCAGCTTCTTTTTAATCTATATTTTTGATAAACCGTTCGCCGCTCGTTTTTGTCAGAGTCGGTCGAACTCCCCGAGAGATACTGGAAATAACCATATCTTAGGTACCGCGCTTGGCATTGTTCGCCAGCGTACTCATGACGAAAAGATTGTCGTCAGCATACGCGCCGTCGTTGTTCGCCCGACCAATTGACCGGCTGGCATACACCCCCGGTCCCGCTGGGTATTGTTACCACCGCTACCAGACCAATTGGATGGTCGGCGTTTTCTTGACGCTGATACCACTTTCGTCGCAATCGGCTCGACACGCCCAGCGCACTGGAGACGTGCGTGCGCCCAGTGTTATGGCGTTCGATGACGTCGGATTAGCGTCGAGTCTTGGCGCCCAACCGAAGTGCGTCAGTTCCACCCGAGCTCGCGTCGTGCTTCCACGTGGCATTCGTGCTCCATTTGTGGCAACCCGATTGCGCTTCCTAGCTTCGGTTACGGCTGATTTGGCGTACCCCTTGAGACTGGTAAACCCTTGCCTCGCCGTCGGTGCAATTCCACTGTAGTCGAACACAGCGCCACGCTCGGCAGCGTGGGACGATTGTGTTCGGTGATGCCTTTGGCAGTTTGAAAGCAAACCTATGCCATTCGAAATGAAAAGTGCGTCAATCACATTGAAACGCATATTGATATGTCGATGGGCAGCGTCGAGGGTCTAGGTTTTTGATTGATGGCGCCGGTGCGGTGACGGATACGGGCGCGGCGAGCAAGCCAAAAACTGGCACGAAGAAGCCCGCGACAAAGACGGTGGTAGCGAAGAAGGCACCGACGAAGAAACTTGTTGGGGCCAAAAAGATGGGCGCGACGACGAATGTCGCGGCCGCGCCGGAAGCTGCGGCTGCTTAGTTGACCGTGTAAGCGAGTTCACAGAGTTCGCTTTTTTTGCGCCGGCACGCGCGATTGGCGTGGTTTACCTCGCGCGGGCCCGCAATGCGTCCAGACGAGCGGCGCATTTTGCGTTCGAGCCACCGCGCTTGTAGGCCTGTGCCGCCTTTGCGCTGTCGGGGACGACGTCGCCGGGAGCACTCGTATCCCAGCATCCCTCCCAGTACAAGCCAAGGTTGTACGCGGCCGACCGGTGTCCAAGCTCCAGTGCCGTGGCATACATGCCCTTGGCCATCTCTAGGTCGGGGTCCATGCCGCGACCAAGCCGCGCACTGTCCGCGAGAGCTGCTGCCGCCATGCCGCGCAGCGGCTCACTTGCCGTATCGTCCTTCAGCACGTCGCCTAGGATGACGTGCCCTCCCTCGTAATCCGCAGGTCCACCTGTCTCTGTGACAAGAGACAGTGCAAGCGCGACTCGGAGGGACGGGTGCCGGTCAGGGCCAACCCGTTCAAGCAGCCGCCGGCCGAGGTAAGGCGCGCCAGACAGCGGGCTTGTGAGCAAGCCATTCGCAATGGCCGCGATAGATTCAAGTGAAAGAAAGCCAACCTTGTTTGCCGATACAACGTGCCGGAAGAACTTATCCACGTCGAGTGACGGGTCGCCCTCGCGAAGTTGTGCCCACTCGTGTTCAATCTGGCTAAACCAGCTGGAATCTATGGACATCAGATTTTCCGTCCTTTGGTGAGTGATGAGAACGATGATACCTCACCGCTACTGTCGACTGACGCCGCAGGGCGGACGAGGCCTTGACTTGCCCGGGCAACGCTGGTCAACCCGGAGGTCCGCAGCCGGCGCTCTATCGTGACCCCAAGTCGGGTGCGACGTGGAGCAGCCGTGGACGGGCGCCGGGCTGGTTGGCTAATGCTACGGGCAGGACAACGTTTTGGTAGGGTGAACGGGGGCTGCGCCGACAGCCATATCTGCGACCGCAGCCATTGGGAAAGCACTAGCCGACCACTGGTGCAGACCGATACGCGAAACCGAATTCCGTCCCTCGTCTTCTCTGAAAAAGGACGGGTGGCTCGACTTCGAATCTATGATGAAGTTATCTGGTCAGTCTGGTTGAGACCGAGAACCGCGTCGCCGGATGGACGGCAACGGATATTTTGAACACTTTTCCCGACGCGTCGAAATAGCGTCAAACTGTCTCAAGCGCGGCCGCCGGCCTCGACTTGCAATGCCAAAAATGCACATGCCAAGAGTCGCTCAAAGCATTGATTCTCGAAACGTGGCAGCGAAAATAAAATGGCAGTTCCATTTCGCGAGACCGCCCGATTCTGCAACAATATACGTCGTGTTCAGTGAGAAAACCAGCGCTGATAAAAAGGGCACAGCCAATGAGCGGCGACACTTCAAACGGGATGAGATTTCGGTCAACAATAACCCTTGCGGGCACCGGTCCCAGGTTTTTGTCGAATGGACGGTATGTAATCAAGGGCGCGCCACGCCGTGGCGGACTAGCCTCGGTATTCAAGGCATACGATACCCAGTCCGAGTCTCATGTCGCCGTTAAGATTTTCAGGGCAGACCCGACAGACGAGGTGGTCGAGGAGTCATTTCGGCGGGAGACGCAGGCTCTGCGGGACCTCCGACATCCCAACATCGTGAATATTTTCGACTCTGGTATCGATGACGAGACCGGTGAACATTTTATCGCGATGGAATGGGTAGAGAACGAACTCTCGTCTGTCTTGGACAGGAAGCGCTACGACGAGTGGGGAGACTATTTCGCAGCCATCGGGCGACCAGTATTAGAAGCTCTTGCCTTTGCCCACACCCGCGCAACAGCACATCGCGACATTAAGCCGTCGAATATCTTAATACATCTCGACGGAACGGTTCGGGTTTGCGACTTTGGGATTTCGAAGATAAGGGATTTTCTTGAGCCAGGCATCACCTTGGCTCAGTACGCTTCAATGCCTTTTGCCCCACCCGAACTCGACGATGGCTCATTTACATACAGCCGCGACGTTTTCGGCTTCGCAGCCTTGAGCGTTTTCTCTCTATGCACTGCGCCTTGCTCCACTCACGCCGCATTAGTCGCTGCTGCAGACACGATTAGTGTCCCGGAGCCTGTTCGAGTGCTGTTGAAGCGCTGCCTCGCGCTGGAAAATCCGGCAGAACGGCCTTCCGACGCCGCAAGTCTTCTGATTGAGTTCAGCAGACTGGAGCCACGGCGCGTGGAGGAGAAGCTGGGAACTGTGTTGATTAGTTTGACGAAGAAGGTCAATTCCGTCATCGAGTTCGACCTAGGTCTGCGGAGTGATGCAGAGTGTGTTCGTTTCATCGAATCAGACCTCACGAATGCGAGCTGCGGACGTCAGCCGGCGATAGCCGGTACTGAGGGTCGGTCTGCAGCATCAGGGAAGGGTGCATTGAGACTCATCGGAGAGAAATATCGTTATATCGCAGCGATATCTGATAATGAGCAAAAACTAGTGCTGACGGCTGCTGTAGGCATGACGGCATTCCAAAGCGAGAAGTATCGAGAAGAAACATTGCAGTGTCCTTTCCGGTTGGTCGCGGCAGACGCTGCTGCTCATCTTTCTGAGCGCAACATCGTTACACTCATCGAGACGCTCGATGAGTTCGATGCTGAACAGAAGGTTGTTCTTTTGCAGCAAAGAAAGCACCGTATGTACAAGACGTGGCTTGACCTTCTTTCCGCGAAGACAGAGCTTGAACGCATGCGCGAGCGCCGCATCTACTATTCGGGCGTCGAGCTTCTTTCCGCGTTTGTACTCCAATTTGACTTGTCTTCGACGCTGGCTGACCAGGGGCTCGAAGAAGCTGACGTAAAAATTGTCCTTCCAGAATCGGGAGACTTCTTCGGCCAGATTGTGTCGGTGGCTCAAGACACGTTGGTGGTACGAATCAGCGACAGAAACAAGGTTGCGCCTGATGAACTTCCCGAACACGGCCACTTGGTCGTTGACACTGCGAAAGCCGACGCGGCTCTTGACAAGCAGAAAACCGCGTTAGACGCAGTGCGTTATGGCAGAGCTGTCAACTCATCTCTCGGCGACTATATCGTTGAACCCGAAACTGTGCCTGCATGCGTTCCAGTCGATGTCGACTTCATCCAACCGGAAATCGACGACGATAAGAAGGACGCGATTCGGATTGCTCTCGCCGAGCCGGCCTTGATGGTGATTCAAGGACCACCCGGGACCGGTAAGACCACGCTCATTTCTGAGATGGTCCTCCAGACGTTGCGTCGACAGCCGACCGCACGGATTCTTTTGACTTCGCAAACGCACGTCGCGCTGGATAACTCGTTAGAGCGAATTTCAAAACTGAGTGAGGACTCCGTTAGAGCGGTCCGAATAGGTCACGACGACGATGACAGAATATCCGAGTCTGCTAAGCGTCTGCTGATTGACCGAAAGATGCCAGCGATGCGACGAAGTGCTATAGCCGCAGGAAAGCAGTTCATTGAGAATTGGGCCGCGACCCGCCAGTTACGCTTGGAGGACATCCGGCTCGCTATGGCGTTGGAGCGACGTGCCGGCTTCCTTGAGCGCCATGAAGTAGTCATACATCGTCTTAGCGACCTTCAGTCAGCGCTTTCTGAAGACAAGCGACGCACATTGGAGCCGGACGAACTGGTCGAGATTGAGCAGGAGGTGTCTAGCCTGCTGGCTGAGGAGCGTGCCTTGACTAAGGACGTTCAAGAGACCCTGTCCGCGATTCGCCAGCTTGAATCCGACGCAAGCGCCGTGTCGCATCTTTCAAAGTGCGCCGCAAAGGAACTCCGCGAGTGGGCGGATGCATACGCAAATCCCGGGGACCAAGCGACGGCTCAACTCCGCAAACTGCTCGCCGCGCATGCCGACTGGGAGAGTAGATTTGGACGAGCTCCAGAATTTCGGGCAGCAGTGATTTCCGCATCCCAAGTTGTTGCCGGAACATGCCTCGGCGTCATGGCAATACCTGGACGGAATGAAATTGTATATGACCTCTGTATCGTCGATGAGGCGTCGATTGCTACACCCACCGAGGTTTTAGTTCCAATGGCTCGAGCGCGCCGAACCATCTTGGTTGGCGACAAAAAGCAGCTATCACCGTTTCAAGACCCCGAGCTGAGTGCCAAAGGTCTGCTTGAGAAATACAAGCTCACGCCCGAAGACCAAAAGGCCACTCTCTTCGACCACTTGAGCAACGGTTTGACCGAGGGTCTGCGCAAAGTGCTGGCGACGCAACATCGTATGGTCCCGGCAATCGGGAACATGATTTCAGCGTGCTTCTACGATGACGGACTGCAAAGTGGTCGAAAGGATGCGCCCAGTTATCTTGCAGCGGCGATGCGTCGCCCGGTCACGTGGTTTACGACCAGCAAGTTTCAAAATCGGGCATCTCACACCGTCGGGTCATCTCACTACAATGAGCTCGAGATTCAGATTATCGTAAAGCTGTTGGCGAGGTTTGATTTCTCAATCTCGAAAGGTTCGGACAAGAAAAAGAGCATCTCTGTGGCTGTGCTTACCGGATACGGTGAGCAGAAACGTAGACTTCGCACGGCGATTGAGCGTCGCAAGAAGGAATGGTCCAGCTTCTCCGAGATTTACGTCAATGTCGTCGACGCGTTTCAGGGGCGGGAGGCCGACGTGGTTATATTCTCGGTGACGCGCTCTGAAGCGAACGGTTTAGGCTTTTTGAAAGACCTCGAGCGAATCAATGTCGCCCTGTCGCGTGGCAAAGACTACGTCGCGATAGTCGGCGACGACGCTTTCTGTCGAGGCGCCGATGCTCGTAGAAATCCCTTGAAAGCTGTTCTCGAACATATGAGCGCGCATCCCCAGGACTGCGTGGTCGAAGAGGCAACAAAGTGAAAAAGCTTGAGGACATTCTTCAATCGGCTGCTTATGCGCGGCCGGGATACGTGCTGGCGACCTTCAAGGAAGCCGCAGCACCAGTGTTTAGGCTCAATGCTCGCGTCTTGACGCTTGCCAAGAAGCCGCTCAATCCCATCGAAGAGGGTTATCTGCGAGCCATCTCTGCCGGGCTGACAAACACCGCCGAGATTTCACAGTTTTTAGGACTGCCCTCGCAGCTCCTGACCGGAACGCTGGCAGCCTTGAACGCCAAGGAATACGTTCAGTATTCAAGGGCGACATCCTCCGTGTCGGCGTCCGTTTCACTCACGTTCAAGGGACGCATCGCACTTGCAGAGCTGATATCCATCGTTCCCGAAGAGCGGATGGTGCGATTGGCATACGACCCGGTCCTTAAAAAAGTGATATTTGCGCCTACGTCGTCACTTTGGAAGCCGGCTGAGATTCGTGAATCTGGAAGATTAGAGTTACCTCTTTGTGGAGCCAGAAAACCCGAAGCTTCTGAAGTATCTCTGAGCGAAGTAGACAAAATCCTTAAGCGCTTTCCACGTCGTGACGAAGCTGTCCCTAATCTGCTGGGTATTCAGCGTATCGAGCGAGCGGAACTCAACTTCATTCCGTGCCTCGCGCTTTACTACCGAGCTGTTTCGGGCAATGACGTTCAAGTTGCGTTTGTGTTCGAGGATAGATTCGACGGCAGCAGCGATTTTTTCGACGAGGGCTACGAGTTAGCATTCAGTCGTCTGGGAGGGCCGGAGCTTATTGGCTCGCGGCATGTATCCGAATCAGCGCAGGTTGAAAATCTCTCCGCACTGTTCCCAGACACAGACTCCGCGGCGCAGATGGCCAAACTCGCCGAGCTAGAGCAGGAAATCGCCTCTTCGCAAGAGCATGAGGCGACACCACCAGAGGCGCCGATTGATTTCAAGGTTGACAAAGCGACGAGGGCGCAGTCGCGGCTTCGCGACTTGACGCAACGATTCATCCGATGCCATGAGCACCCTAAAATGCTTGAGAAGGCGCTATCTGAAACCTCGGAGCGTCTACTTATCATTTCTCCATGGGTTAGGGCTCAAGTAGTGGACAAGTCGTTCAGAGAGTCACTGGAAAGGCTGCTCAAAAAGGGAGTCAAGGTACATATAGGATATGGGCTGGCGGAGGACGACGGAAACAAAAAGCCGAAGGACGCGGCACGCGGGAAGGTGCCAATTTCTGACTCGACAAGGCGAGATTTCGAAAGGCTGGCCAAGGCTTACGCAAACTTCAAGGTGTACTTCGTCGGAAACACACATCGAAAGCATCTTGTGTCGGACCAGCGCTTTGCGATTGTTTCCAGTTTCAACTGGCTCTCGTTCAAGGGAAGTCCCGATGACCGCGCGCGCGATGAACTTGGTTTTATGGTGACTGAGCCGGAACACGTCGAGAAACTGTTTCTAGATGGAATCGAACTTCTTCAGCAAGGTTACGACCATCCGGCACAGTAGTATCTACCGCATCTTTGAACAACGCGCATCTCCTTGATGATGCGCTGTCGCGGCCAGCATATCGACAGCATGCTTGGCTGCCAGACCTAACACTATGAGAATGGAATCCGTTACCTCAATTGTGACCTACGCTAGCGCGCTGGCGGCCTTTGTGGCAGCCTTATTTTGGTGGTGGGCGTCTGTCGCAACCGTTGAATCGGACTACGACGGAGCGTTTCCGCAAGGCGTAACGTACCTGACATTCCACGGCGGCCGCGGACCAATCCAAAGAGCCAAGAATGGAAAAATTATCGATATAACTGCCACAACGGCATGGCAGGGTCGGTTGAACTCCTTTGCGGCCCAAGCCGCTGCTGTCGCAGCCGTTTTGCAGGGAGTAGCCATAATGCTGCCGAAAGCATAGCGTCGCACGGCCTTTTTACTATGCAGGTCAGATTCCATCCAACCAGTGACCGAATGCGCGCCACGTTACGCGACGACCTGCTTCAGCTAACTTACAGTGAACCCGCCATGAGCACGCGTCAATACTCCCTCGAAGAGCTTCACAGCCAGTTGTCTCTGCGAACGAAGAAAGGTGTGAATTTCCCTGAGGCGCGGCCGTTGATTGCGCACTATTGCTCCACAGGTACGTTAGAGTCGATTCTCAAAAACCAGCAAATTTGGTTTTCAAATCCTCTTTTGATGAACGACTCCGAAGAGTTAGCTTTCGGCATGCTATGGGGCCGGGAGCGTTTTCGCAACCATGAGGGGCTGAAGAAAGCGCTCGGCTCGCGCGAGCATTACGACCTATTCAGGAACCACCTTGAGCATCTCTTCGACGGATTCGAGCGTGAAGGAGCATTTGATGTCTATATCGCCTGCTTTGCGGAGCATCATCCAGATAACCGGGATGGCTCGCTTTCGATGTGGCGCGGGTATGGCGCAAACGGCAATGGCGCTTGCGTTGTGTTCGACACCGCAAAGCTCACTGAGGTACCGTCTTCTCCGCTCATCATCGGGAAAATCGAATACGCGAGCCGAGACATACGGATAGGCTGGATTGACCGGATTCTAGATGTGTTTGGTGAACTGGTTGCTCTCACGGACTTACCGACAGAAGAATTGCACACAGCCGCATGGACACTATTTCAACGGTTGCTCTCCCTTTCTCTGTACACGAAACATGAGGGCTTCCAGGAGGAGCAGGAATGGCGCATTGTGTACATGAAACATCATGACACGGCTAATCTTCTGACTCGCATGCTCGACTATCACATCGGCCCTCGTGGCATCGAACCGAAGCTGAAATTCGATATCAAGCCGCTACCGGGAGCAGCTGATGAATCGGTTCTGATTGACCGACTAGTCCATAGCGTCATCCTCGGCCCGACGGCGGCAGCAGACATTCACCGGAAGTCCGTACTGCGCATGCTGAAGCGGCTTGAACGCGATGCTCTGGCTGCCAGAGTGTTCTCATCGACGATTCCATATCGTTCCAACTAGAATCGAATGCGACCGAGGAGTGCGTCTGGTGCGAGACACAGCTTACTGGCTCAATACTGTGGCCCTTCACGTTCACAGGTAGGGAACTATGGCGAATGTCGTGATTCGTTCAGCTTGACAGTAGCCGCAGTAAATGTAACTGCGTGCGTCGAGATGTTCGTGCTCGTAGATATGCGTGTCAGTCCTCCCGGCTGTATGACCGCATAGGATACGTCGAGAGTCTCGGATATGGGCACCTCACGGGCGTCACCTCGCACAGGGATGTCGCGTCACCCACCCCCAAGGTGTCCACAGGTAGGGCGAAACAAATCTCTCGCCTGTTCCAGCGTCTGTCCATCCGCCGCCCGTGAAGCGGCGGACGGTGCTACCGCGGGGCAGCAGTGCCAGCAGCCACTGAGGGAGGCCTGCGCGCTGCACCGCAGCCCGACCGCTATCATCCAGTCCGCCGTAGCCGAAAAGGCGGGTGGCTTTGGGAATGCGCGCCACGCTGTTGAACTTGGCCATGTAGCGGCCCCAGCGCTTGACCTGCTTGCAGCAAGCGGTCCACGTGGAGCCCCACGCCCACCATCGCGCCAGCTTCTGCTTGTCGAGGATGAAGTCCCGTGGTAACCAGAGCATCAGGTGATAATGGAGCCGACCTTCGCGCTCGAGAACCCAGGTGTAGGGCAGCGCATGGCCGCGGCGTTTCAGGGCCTTGCGTACGCGTTCAAGGAAATCACTGATGTGCCCGGAGCAGAACGCTCCGTTGTCCTCGAACGTCAGCGTCAGCGCGACAGCACGCAGACCCGCCGTTCGTGCCTGACGACGCTGCTCCCGGATAGCTCCCAGCAACCTCTTTCGGGCTCTGGATTTTCGCCTTTTGGTGGCTGGCGTCGCACTAGTTCCAGTCTTTCTGACAAGTTCAGCAAAGCGGGACGTGGACGCTTCGGTACGGGACGGGCAGCAGACTGCCTTCGGCGAAACAGAACACATGGCACACCTCGTATGTATGCCGCTTCAGCCAGATAGTTGTCCTCAGTAATGAAATATGTCCTCCGCGTGCTGAAATGCGGCAGGTTAAAACGTATTCCGCGCCCATACTCGACCGTTCCGGGAGTATCGGCGTGCAAATCCAAGGCCGCCCTGACCCTCAAGGCCCATGCTTGAGACCTCTGCCAGGCGACCTGGGACAAACCGTAGCTGCTCGAACTGGCAGGTCTACGGTATCGACAGGCTATTCAGCAGGAAGCGCTGACGCGCCTTGACTGACAAGCTGCTGGATATCACTGGCCCGCCACGCAACGCAGCGAGGGCCAAGAGAAATCGGCTTTGGATAGCGGCCGCTTTTCACTCCCGCATACCAGGTGGCACGGGAAACGGGAACAATCGTCAGCACTGCCGGAAGGCGCAAAAGATGGTCAAGCTGGGTTTGCATGGGACTATCAAGCGCCAGCGCTGCGGAAAGGTGCAAAAGTACGTCATCCTGAGTTTGCATGCAACTGTCTCCAGAAAAGAAACCCGTGTAGATATCGCCTATCCACGGATACGCCATGGAAATACGGTTTAAATTTGTCCCATCAGCTGCCGGCGTCGGGGCTTGCCGGCAACTGTGGTTGATGAGCGGCAGAAGACGTCAGACGGCTCCCACGTGGACGCACGCCTCGTCGTCGACATCTTCACGCAGGTGGTCCAGATAGTCCGCCCATTGCTGCATCATCTGTCGCCTGACGGCAAGAAATCTCGTGCGGTTATAGGCGTCCCCCAACGAGTCAGGCACGCGGTGGGCCAACTGATGCTCAATCACTTCCGGTGCGAAGCCCAGACCTTCGTGCAGGATGGTCCGCGCCATCGCCCTGAAACCATGGCCCGTGTGCTCGTCGCGGGTGCTGTAACCTGCACGACGCAGGGCAGCGTTCACCGTGCCGCCAGACATCGGCTGGTTCCTGTCCGCCACCCCGGGGAAGACGTACTCCTGTCGGCCGGTGAGCGGATGCAACTCACGCAGGATGGCGATGACCTGCGTTGCCAGCGGAACCAGGTGCAGGACAGACGAACTGGCAGTGGCAGCATCCTCTCGCCTCTTTTCCGGAACGTAATTCCACTCCGCCATCTCCAGGTCGACGTCCTCCCAGCGCATCGTCCGCAATTCACCTGGCCGACAAAAGACATACGGAGCAATCCTCAGGGCGCATTTGACCGCGAAGGTTGCACTGACCGCATCCATCGCGCGGAGCAGAGGTCCGACATCCGCCGGGTCAGTGACGGCGGCAAAGTGACCGGGCGTGGCGGGTGCCAACGCGCCGCCCAGGTAGACGGTGGGGTTGTGTTGCGCCCGTCCGCAGGCGACGGCGTAGTTGAACACCTGAGAGCAGTTCTGCTTCGCCCGGTGCGCGGTGTCGTTGGCGCCTCGGTCCTCGATGCGTCGAAGACACGCCAGCACTTCGGGCGCAGTGATGTCCGCGATAGGGCGGTTGCCCAGCCACGGGAAAATGTCGTTCTGCAGGCGCGCAATGATTTTGTCGCGGTGCGACTTTGCCTTCCTCGACATCATCCGCTCGAACCACTCGCGAGCGACGGCCTCAAAGGTGTTGGCAGCACTCACCAGCCTCGCGGCCTTGATGGCTTTTCTCTGCGCGCTCGGGTCAATGTGGTCGTCCAGCAGTTCGCGCGCCGTGTCGCGCTTTTTGCGGGCCTTTTCCAACATGGTTGTCGGGTATTGGCCTAACGAAATTCGTTTCTCTTTCCCGTCGAACCGATACTTCAGTCGCCAGAGCTTCGAACCTCCGGGAGTCACTTCCAGATAGAGGCCCTTGGTGTCGTAAAGGCGATAGACCTTGTTGCGCGGCTTGGCGTTTTTGATGGCAAGGTCTGTGAGCAGACTGCGAGCGCCGCGCTCTACTGCAACCGGAGGTTGAACAGGGAACAGCGCCACGACATTTGTCGAGCGCACAAAGGTGTCATGCAGGGTTTGCATGTGACTATCTCCATGTAACGCAAACAGCCCCTGGAGATATGTCCTCAATCCACGAAATGCTCGTGGAAATACAGCCTCAATTTTTCCTGGAAGCTGCGGGAGCAGGGCTTACCGGCAGCTTGTCGTCCAGTGACGACAGCGGAAGTATTGCGGGCCATCATCCGCACCGTCAAGCGGTTGTGGCTCATTATTTTCAACTTTCTTCTAATTTTCGCGCAGTTTATCCAAATAGTCCGCCCATTCCTGCATCATTTTTCTCCTGTCTTCGAGGAACCTGGTCCGGTTATAGGCCGTGCCCAGTGGGTCGGGAACGCGATGCGCCAGCTGATGCTCGATGACCTCCGGCGGAATGCCGAGCCGTTCGTGCAGGATGGTGCGAGCCATCGCCCTGAAGCCATGCCCGGTCTGTTCGTCGCGAGTGCTGATGCCCGCTCGCCGCAATGCAACGTTGACCGTGTTGCCCGACATCGGTTGCTTCTTGTCGTGCCTGCCCGGGAACACGTAGTCCCATCGCCCCGTCACCGCCTGCAACTCCCGTAATATCGCGACAGCTTGTGTCGCCAGCGGGACCAGATGAGGCGCCTGCGTCTTACCGACCACATAGCGCCACTCGGCCGCGTCAAGATGGACCTCGTCCCACCGCATCATGCGTAGTTCGGCAGGACGACAAAACAGATACGGCGCGAGCCTGAGCGCGCATCTGACCGGAAAGGTGGCATTCACGTCGTGCATCTTGCGAAGCAGCGGGCCGATTTTTTCCGGCTCCGTGACGGCGGCAAAGTGACCCGGTCGGGCGGGTGGCAGCGCGCCCCTGAGGTGGGCGGCAGGGTTGTTTTGCGTCTTGCCGATGATGACGGCGTACCGGAAGACCGCCGCGCAGTTTTGCATCGCGCGGTGTGCCGTATCGCGCGCCCCGCGCTCCTCAATGCGGCGCAGACAGGCGAGTATCTCGGGCGCGGTGATGTCAGCTATGGGGCGCTTGCCCAGCCAGGGGAAGAGGTCGTTCTCCAGCCGGGCAATGACCTTGTCCTTGTGCGATTTCGCCTTGTCGGCCATCATCCGCCCGAACCAGTCGCGCGCCACGTCCTCGAACGTGTTGGCGGCGCGCTCCAGCCGCGCGGCCCTGGCCGCTTTCCGGTGCGCGCTCGGGTCGACGTCGTTCGCGAGCAGTTTGCGCGCGGCGTCGCGCTTCTCCCGCGCATCCTTGAGGCTCACCTCCGGGTAATGCCCGAACGACAGCCGCTTCTCTTTCCGGTCGTAGCGGTACTTCAGGCGCCAGAGCTTCGACCCGGCCGGCGTAATCTCGAGATACAGGCCGCCGCCGTCCCAGAGGCGCTGGGTCCGCGCCGTCGCGTGGGCATGCTTGATAGCGAAGTCGGTGAGGGACATGGGGGCATCCCGAAGCGAGCGCGGAGGCCTATGCCCCCTATCCTGCTCCGAAAAGCCTCAAGATTCCAGCAGATGCAGTTGGACAACCGTGGATGCAAAAAAGGCCGGAAGCCTTATGGGATAAGGACTTTCCGGCCTTCGCTGGACTTAACCAGACTTGAATGTGGTGGAGAGGAGGAGGATCGAACTCCCGACCTTCGCATTGCGAACGCGACGCTCTCCCAGCTGAGCTACCCCCCCGACGTGCAAATAATTCTAGCACAAGCATTTTCCGTTTTGCCAAGCGCCGCAGCGTGGCAAAACCTCACCTCGAAGGCGCTCCAGCGAGCACCCAATCGACCACCGCGCGAATGTCCGCATCGCTCATCGACTGATGTGCCGGCATCGGAATCATGCCCCATACGCCAGCCCCACCATCCTTTACTTTGCGCGACAGTTTTGCCGGCGCTTGCGTATCGCCCTTGTACTTCGAGGCGACCTGCTGGAACGACGGCCCGACCAGCTTGCGGTCCACCGCGTGACATCCCATACACGCATTCGCATTGGCAACGATCTGACCGCGCGGCACATCGGCCGCCTGCGCCGTCGATGCAAAAGCACAACACAAAGCACTCACAGTCAACACCGCGCTTACGAAAGAAGCCCCCCACTTCATGGCGTCGCCTTCGGATTACCCGGATGCACCGAGTTCGAATTGCTGACCGGGGCCGGCGCCTGCTGTTCGAGCGGTCGCGCACTTACCGACGAATCGGGAATCGCGCCGATCGTCGGAGCGCTGGCGTCCGGTTGCGATGCAGTCACCGGCGCTGTCGCCGCAGCCGCGGCAGCCGCCGTCGCTTCCTGCGGCTGGATGTACTGGAACACCTTCACGACCTGCGTCACGCCCGGCACGCGGCTCGCCACATCCGCGCCGCGATTGCCCTCGTCCATCGTGACGAGGCCCATCAGATACAGCGAGCCACGCTCGGCCACCACCTTGAAGTCGTTCGCCGAAATATTCTTCTCGGCGATCAGGGCGGTCTTCACGCGCGTTTCAAGGTAGGTATCGTTGGTGCGCGACGAGAACGAGCTGGCCGGTGCGATCGCGAGTTCGTTGACGATCGTGTTCACGTTGTTCAGCCCACGCACGATCGTCTCAGCCCGTTGCTTCGATACGTCGCCCGGCACTTCGCCGGTCAGCAGTACGCGCCGGTTGAACACCGTCACGTTGACATGCGCGGCGTCCGGCAAATTCTGGCTGATCTGCGCCAGCGCCTTCACCTGCAACTCGCGATCCTCGGTCTGCGCGCCGAGCGTGCGCCGGTCGGTGGCCACCAGCGCGCCGCCGCCCGCCGCACCGGCAACGGCGAGGAAGCAGCCCTGCAACGTCGCGGACAGTCCTGCCGCAAACCCGACCACCAGCACGGTTCTCACCAGTGTTTTCTTGACGCGGAATACGCTCATCAACTAGCTCCCCTTCGAAATCAGTCTCAGTCTTCGCCCAGCAACATGGCATCGATGCCGTCGCACAGACAATGGATGGTCAGCAAATGCACTTCCTGGATGCGTGCGGTGCGATCGGACGGCACGCACACGTGGATGTCGGTATCGCTCAATACTTCCTGCATGCGCCCGCCGCCCTTGCCGGTCAGCGCGATCACGATCATTTCGCGCTCATGCGCGGCTTCGATCGCGGCCAGCACATTGGCCGAATTGCCGGACGTGGTGATCGCCAGCAGCACGTCGCCCGGCTGTCCGAGCGCCCATACCTGCTTCGAGAAAATCTGCTCGAATGAATAGTCGTTGGCGATCGCGGTCAGCACGGACGTGTCCGTGGTCAGCGCGATCGCCGGCAAGCCCGGACGCTCGCGTTCGAAGCGGCCAATCAGTTCGGCCGCGAAGTGTTGTGCATCGGCCGCCGAGCCGCCGTTGCCGCACGCAAGAATGCGATTGCCGTTGGCAAGCGCGGTGAACATCGTGTCGACCGCAGCAGCGATCGGCATCGACAGGGTTTCGAGGGCTTCGAGTTTGACTGCCGCGCTGTCGCGGAAGTGTTGTTGAATGCGTTCGACTGACATCGAGTCTCTATCTTGTACCGCGAGTGGGCCGCAGCGCGCGGCCGTGTTGTGAAGTCGGGTGGTGCTGATGAACCATGCAGGCAACGCACTGCGTACGCGCAAATACATTGGAAAACGCGCTGCTTCCTGTGTTGCCGGCGTCGTGCATGTGCCTCGCACGCGAGCGCAAGTTTATCGCACTCATGCATGATCTCAGCGCACCGCGTCAGACTTCGTCGGCGCGAAACGCATCGCGCAGCCAGACAAGCCGGCCCGCTTCGAACGCAATCACGTCGAAACGGCACGCGGGCTCATCGCGCGAATGCCGGCTGCGGGTCGCCAGATAGTGCCGCGCGGCGCGCACGAGGCGCTGCTTCTTATGCCACCCGATGCTCGCCGCCGCGCCGCCATAGTGCCGCTGCGCACGCGCGCGAACTTCGACGAACACCAGCGCGCCGTCACGCTCGCGCATCACGAGATCAATCTCGCCGCCCCGGCACAACACATTGCGCGCAACAAAACGCAAACGCTGTCGCTGCAGAAATTCCAGCGCACGCGCCTCAAAAGCGGCGCCGACGAATTTGGACCCAGCAGGTCTCAAAAAGTTGTGCGCATTGACCGGGGTGCTTGCCGGCGTTGCATCGGCGCGGTGCCGCGCCGGCCGCGAGTCCGGCTGTGAGTCGCCCGGCTCGCGCGCCGCTGCGTGGCACAATGACGGCCTCGTTCTGTCTGTCTGCGTCTTCTGCCTCATGACTCCTCTCTCCGAACTCGCGCAAGGGCAGCAGTACCCCACTGCCGCGCTGTATGTGGTGGCTACGCCGATCGGCAACATCGCCGACGTCACGCTGCGCGCGCTGCATGTGCTCGGGCTGGTGGACCGCATCGCCGCCGAAGACACCCGCAACACTGGCCAGCTGCTCGCGCGCTACGGCATCTCGAAGCCGCTTGTGGCGGTTCATCAGCACAACGAGCGGGAGGCGGCGCGGCGCCTGATCGAACATCTGCAAGCGGGCGAACGCGTGGCGTACGTTTCGGATGCGGGCACGCCAGGCATCTCGGACCCCGGCGCCAAACTCGTCGACGCAGTACGCGAAGCGGGCTTCCCGGTGATTCCGCTGCCCGGCGCAAGCGCCCTCGCGACCGCGTTGAGCGCAGCCGGCGACTGGGTCGCGACGTTCTCGTTCCTCGGCTTTCTGCCGCCGAAAGCAAAGCAACGCGCGGCGACGCTGCAAGCGCTCGCGACGCATCCGCACGCGATGGTGTTCTACGAAGCGCCGCACCGGATCGTCGAAACGGTGCAGGCACTGGCCGACGCGCTCGGCGGCGAACGCAAGCTGCTGATCGCACGGGAATTGACGAAGTTACATGAAGCGCTGCATCGCGGCACCCTGGCCGAAGGGCCAGCGTGGCTCGCCGCCGATCCGAACCGGCAACGCGGTGAATTTGTGCTGGTAGTCGAAGGCGCGCAGCCGGAAGCCGCCGGCGAACACGATCACGACGCGCTGCTGGGCATCCTGCTGGAAGAGTTGACAGTGAGTAGCGCGGCGAAAGTCGCGGCGGCCATCACCGGTGCGTCGCGCAACGCGCTGTACACGCGCGCGTTGGCGCTGAAGAAGGACGAATAAAAACAAAGGGCCGCGCGAGGCGGCCCTTTGACTTGAATCTTTTAAAGACCCGGCGCGCAGTGTTGCGTGCTGGTCCGCTCGCCGGCGTGGCGGACGCACCCGAAGCGCGCCCGCCGCCGTCAACTTACTTCTCGGCGCTCGAAACCGAGTTCGACGCCAGCATTTCGTTACGTGCAGCCCTTGCTTCCTGCTGCGTCAGACCTTCGATCTTGACCCGCGCCGTACCGGCATGGCGCATGTTGAGCACGTTCGCAGCGGCCATCGACAGGTCGATTACCCGGCCGCGCGCGTACGGCCCGCGGTCGTTGATGCGCACGACGACCGAGCGCGAGGTGGTCGGATTGGTGACACGCACATACGATCCGAGCGGCAACGTACGATGCGCCGCGGTCAGCGCATGCATGTCGTAACGCTCACCGTTGGCGGTACGGCGGCCATGGAAGCCGCGGCCGTACCACGAGGCGCGGCCGGTTTCACGATAGTTCGAAATGCTGGGACCATCGTCCGTCAGAGGTTCCGCATCGGCTAGCGATGTGCCTTTGGCGGCTGCATCGGATGCCTGTGCGCCACTGAAGGCTTGCGGCCCAAACGAGCCCGCTTGCGCATTCTTGTTGCTGAGCGGCATGCCGCTTGCGGAGGTGTTGCTGGCGCCAGGAGGCGTCGCACAGCCGACCAGCACAAAAAAGGCAAAAAGACTCCCTAGACCACGGGTTAACCGAGTTTTCATAAGACGTGCAATCACGTTGTCGAGCCGCATCACGCGAAAGTTGAGCGTGTTGCCTGCGACTCCGGCGGCAACGGACGACAACGCGCCGCGCAGACGAGCGCAGTACGTAGAAGCCCGGATGCGGCTCACACAGCCGCTACCGCACGGTTAATTTTCACGTCTGGCGCAACCTGTCCCCGGCAGCCTGACCAGACCCCACATGCCGCCATCGAACGTGGCAAACACGTTCTTGCGCGCGGAACTCAGCGCGCAGGAACGGCGGCGTAGGCCCCACCCAGCGTCACGGCAGTTAAGTCCGTTGCAGGCGCGCGGCGCCTGGCTGGGTAAGACGTGTGCATCGAACGCTTCGATACTGGATTGCCGTCGATAAAACGCGACGGCACATACTTGAGTGGCAATCCGCGTTCCCATTTTTGATGGGGACGCATCGCCTTGTGACGGCACGGTTTCCCGTGCACTGGGGGCATTATACCCAAAAGATATTTTCAGGATGGCAAGCGACTGAAAACCTTGATGATTTTTCACTATCGCTGCAAAAATGGGCAAGCAACAGCCCGCCGCAACTAGGCCTCGACGCCCCCGGCGGGGGTAGGCGAGACGCCGGTACAATCAACGTTTTTCCAGCGGCGCCGTCATCCATGAAAGTCACCTTGATCCCTGTCACGCCGTTCCAGCAGAACAGCTCGCTGCTTGTTTGCGAGGCGACCGGGCGCGCAGCCGTCGTCGATCCAGGCGGTGACCTCGACGTCATTCAGGGCGAGATCGTGCGCCAGAACGTGACGGTCGAAAAAGTTTTCCTGACGCACGGGCACATCGATCACTGCGCGGGCGCGAAGACACTCGCCATGCACTACGGCGTGCCGATCGAAGGTCCGCATCCCGACGAGCGCTTCTGGCTCGACAAGCTGCCGGATCAAAGCACGCGCTTCGGCTTCCCAGCCGCCGACGCGTTCGAGCCGGACAGTTGGCTGCAAAACGGCGACACCGTGCAGTTCGGCGACGAAACCCTCGAGGTCTATCACTGCCCGGGCCATACGCCCGGACACGTGGTGTTCTTCAGCCGCAAGCATCGGCTCGCGCTGGTGGGCGACGTGCTGTTCGCCGGCTCGATCGGCCGCACTGATTTTCCGCGCGGCAATCATGCCGATCTGGTGCGCTCGATCCGCGAGAAACTCTGGCCGCTCGGCGACGATGTCACCTTTGTCCCCGGTCACGGACCGACTTCGACGTTCGGCGCCGAGCGCCGCACCAATCCGTACGTCGCGGACGGAGTAGAAGCATGAGCGGCGAAATCTACGTGAGCACCGACGTCGAAGCGGACGGCCCGATTCCCGGCCCGCATTCGATGCTCAGTTTCGCCTCCGCCGCCTACACGGAAGACAAGCAGCTGATCGCCACTTTCTCGGTCAATCTCGAATTGCTCGAAGGCGCCGCCCCGCATCCGGTGCAGGCTGCGTGGTGGAAGACGCAGCCCGACGCATGGGAGGCCTGCCGCAAGGATTTGCAGCAGCCGGAAACGGCGTTGACTGCCTACGTCGAATGGGTCGAGGCATTGCCGGGCAAGCCGGTGTTCGTGGCAATGCCGGCCGGCTTCGACTTCACCTATATGTTCTGGTACATGATGCGGTTTGCGGGCCGCTGCCCGTTTTCCTGGTCGGCGCTCGACATCAAGACGCTGGCCTTCGCGATGACCGGCCTGCCGTACCGCAAGAACATCAAGCCGCGCTTTCCAAAGCACTGGTTCGACGATCATCCGCACACCCACGTCGCGCTCGACGACGCGATCGAACAGGGCGCGCTCTTCTGCAACATGCTCAAGGAGCTGCGCGCGACTCAGGCGGCAACTGCCGCAGCCGGCAAAGATGGGGACGGCTCAGGACAAAACACCACTGAGGAACCAGCAAATTAGGGAATCTCCCTCGCCGAAGCCGTTTTACATTGCGTTTCGTTTTCGCGCCCTCTACCATGCGTTGATACGGCGACGCAAACGGAGGCGCAGTTGACACTCGATACGTTCTCTCAAAAAATCCTGCGCCTGCTGCAGCTCGACGCACGCCGCTCCGTGCAAGAGATTTCCGACCAGGTCGGCCTGTCGAGCACACCGTGCTGGCGGCGCATCAAGGACATGGAGCAATCGGGGGTGATCCAGCGCTACACGGCGTTGCTCGATCGCGAAAAGCTCGGGCTGCACGTCTGCGCGCTCGCGCATATCCATCTGACGCGTCACACCGAAGGTGGGGTCGAACAGTTCGAGCGCGAAATCGCCACCTGCCCGGAAGTCACCGAGTGTTACAGCACGACCGGCGAATCCGATTACATCCTCAAGATCGTGGCGCCGGACATCAAGGCGTACGACAGTTTTCTGCACGAACGCATCTTCAAGATTCCAGCCGTTGCACAGGTGCGCACGAGCGTCGTGCTACGCGAAATCAAATTCGACACGCAATTGCCGCTATGACACCGTGAAGCCGAGCCTGGCGCGGACTTTTCGGTTCAACGCCATGGCGGTGCGTTCAAGCGGCGTTGTGCGGCTCCGCGAGGTTGGGGTGCGCGATAGCCTCGCCGGTCGTGGCTTCCTGCGTGGAGACGGTTTCGGCCGGCGTCGCGTCCAATGCCTGTACCACGTCGAGCTTGCGCGCGCCCAGGCGGTGTTTGAGCGCAACCAGGTCGACGCGCACCAGCCTCTGCGCGTCGCTTTCGACAGCGCGCGAATCGTCGGGCGGTAAGGTCACTTCGACATCCAGCCCCGTGCTCAGGTAGTGGATATTGACCCCCGCAGCCTTCATGCCGCCCTCGGCAAACGCTGCGTCGACTTCAGCGACGACCCGCTCGCGCGTCGGCAGGTTGACCGGCGGCCGCGCGACTGCATCGTTTTCCGGGTCGACATGGATTAGTGCGTCGAGCACGCGGTTGTCGGTCAGCACACGCAAGCGCGCAGCCTCCGCGATGTAATGCCCTTCCGATACCGAGATCAGCGGATCGACCAGAATGTGTGCGTCGACGAGCGCGAAATCGCCCATCTTGCGCGTGCGCAGTTCGTGCACGTCGCATACGCCGGGCGTCGATAGCAACAGCGCGCGCACGTCGGCGGCCGCGGATTCGTCGAGCGCGCGGTCCGACAGATCCTGCAGCGCGTCCCAGCCGAACGTCCAACCCATGCGCGCCACCATGAAGCCGACAATCGCCGCGGCAATCGGATCGAGCAGACGCACACCCGCGAGGCTGCCGATAATACCGATCGCCACCACCAGCGACGACGCCGCATCCGAACGCGCGTGCCAAGCGTTCGCGATCAACATCGCCGAACGCACGCGCTGCGCTTCGCGCAGCATGTAGCGAAACAGGCTCTCTTTGGAAATCAACACCAGCACGGCGACCGCGAGCGCGCTCATATGCACGGCGGGGATGT
Source organism: Paraburkholderia sp. IMGN_8 (assembly GCF_038050405.1). Lineage (NCBI taxonomy): Bacteria > Pseudomonadati > Pseudomonadota > Betaproteobacteria > Burkholderiales > Burkholderiaceae > Paraburkholderia > Paraburkholderia sp. IMGN_8. Next base: position 4,386,328 of record NZ_CP150900.1, read on the forward strand.
TCTGCAAATCGGCGAGACGCGTGCCTGCGCGCCATAACATGCCGACGCCTACCGCGATCAGCAGTCCGCCCAGAAATAATGAAGCGACGGTTTCATAGCGGCTGTGTCCGTAATTGTGATCTGCGTCGGGCTTCGCGCCGCTGTGCCGATTGGCGATCAGTACGACAAAATCGGAAATCAGATCGGCAAGCGAATGGACACCGTCTGCGACCAGCGCTTGAGAATGCGCAAAGACGCCGATGACGATTTGCAGCGTCATCAGCACCATATTCACCGCGATACTGACAAAGGTACTTTTGCGCGCAACGCGATGTTTCTCGGCGGACTGGGCGGTGATAGTGGAAGGCATCTGAAGCTACGAGAAAAGTTCAATGCCCGCATTCTACCCGGCGCGTCTCGAAAACACGTCGCCATGGAATAAAAATTTCCTTTTAAATCAGATGCTTATCTAAACGAAAAGCATTCGCGTTCCAGCTGTATGGAACACGTGTAACACAAATCCGTGTCAATTCGCCGGCGCAGTAATAAAAAAACCGCGCCCTGAACGGTACGCGGTTTTCTCTGTCAGCAGCGGCGCGGTAAAGGCGCCACTGGTGTACGGCATTACTTCTGGATCAGAAACTTCTCACGATCGAGGCCTGCGATCCAGCGCGGCGGCTTGCCACGACCCGACCACGTGCTGCCGCTGTCCGGGTCGCGATATTTCGGCGCAACACCAGCACGCGGACGACCGGCTTTAGCGCCCTTGGCTGCACGGCCGCCGCCGAGTTCGCTCAGCGTAATGCCGTAATCGGCCATTTTCTGCTTGATCTCATTCAACACTTCCGCGTATTCACGCGACTTCGCTTCTTCGATCTGCTTTTCGAGCTTCTCGCGCTGGGCGAGTAGTTCCTTGTAGGAAGACATAGGTTCCCTTGTGATATGGATAAATGACTGCCAGTCTTAAGCCGGCTTGCCCTTTGAAGGTGTTCATGCCTCGGAATTTGCAGGCGAGATTAACACAAAATAGAAAAACTGCAAAAGTCACTTCGTAAAATTAATCATATTTCGTTTCAAAAAATTTCCTTCGAACACGGTGTTACGCACAGTCTTTCAAATGGCTGATTTCGTCTTTTGCAGAAAACTCGTCGCGGCGTTTCCGTAATTATGGGATTAATTATCAAAACATGAAAATTAAGATGCATATTTCGCGCCAACATTTCATGCCATGAAAGCTTTAACATGAAGTCACGAAGCATATTGCGATAGATGCCCACGCCGTTATTGCGATATCCGTGTTTCCCCGAACGGCAATCAAAGCCTAATTAGCGTGGCGTTGGATGCAATCTTCGAGCGCGGTGTGCAAGGTTTCGGTGTCGTGTATGGCGTCGTCGAAAATGAAACGCGTGCGCGCACCGTCTTGTTTCAGATCGACGCCATATCGATCGACGCCAAGCAACTGGAGTTTGGCGGCGCGCGCCGAATGCTTTGTGAAGTGCTCGATCAACGCGTTCTCTTCATCGAAGCCGAGCGGCGCCAGCGGATCGAGTTCGGCGCCGTCGAGCCATCCCATCGCGCCGAAGCCGCCGATGTAGCGCAGCCTTTCAAGCCTCATCACCCAGAACGTGAAGTCGCCGAGAACCAGATAGCGTTCGGCGTCCGGGTGATAGCGCAGATAGCGATCCACGACCTCGGGCGTCGAGTCGACCGGTTCGAAGGTGCCGAGCAAGGTGACGCGCTGGCCGCTCTGCACGTCGCCATCGGGCGCGTCGACGGCCAGAAAACCGGCGCGCGGGTCGGCGTGCAGGTTGTGCGTATGCTCGGCGAGCTGGCTCACGAGAATTGTCGGACGGTGCCGCGGGTCCGGGGCGAACGGCAGCACCGACGGGTAGGGAAAGCCTTGCGGCTGGCGCGCATGGGTCGCAAGCGTGCCGACTGCGGCCGTATGCAGCAGATGCAGCGGAGCGTGGGCGGGAATGTTCAAGTGGGCGCTCCTCGATGGATGGCCGGCAAAATAACCAACGAACGAATTGCAGGCGGGTGCTGCTCTCCTCTCACGCCGCCCCGAATAATCGTAAATACTAGATCACCGCGCGCCGAGCAGAGGGCGGCATGCTTCGATAGAATCGAAAATTCGCTTTCAACGCGCTTTCTTCCGGCGTTCTCTTCCTCGACGAGATTTCAGTGTCCGACCGCTCTTCCGACTTCGCCGCCCTCCCCGCCGCTCACCGCGATCTTTCCTGCACCGCGCGCCAGCGCGCCCGTTTTGCCACCATGGCGGTGTTTTTCATCGCCGGGATGATGTATGCATCGTGGGGGGTGCACGTGCCGACCGTGCGCGACCGCTTCCATCTGAACGCGGCGCTGCTGTCGTTCGCGCTGCTGGCGGTGGCGGGCGGCTCGATCGGCGCGATGGCGGCGAACGCTTCGTGGATCGCGCGCGTCGGGACGCGCCGCGCCTGTCTCACGGGCGGTCTCGTGATGACGGTGTGCGCGGCGCTGATTCTGGTCGTGCCGGCTTACTGGCTGTTGCTGATCGTGCTGGCCATCTTCGGCGCGGGCATGGCCACACTCGACGTCGCGATGAACGCGGAAGCCAGCGCCGTTGAGAAGACGCTCGGCAAGCCGATCATGTCGTCGCTGCACGGCATGTTCAGCGTCGGCGGAATGTTCGGCGCGGCGGTCGGCGGCGCGTTGCTGTCGCGCGGCATGGCGCCGGCGGTTCACCTTGCACTGGCCGCGGCGGTCAGCGCGCTGGTGCTGATCGCGGCCTGCCCATCCGTGCTGCCACATGTGCCGCACGCCGACCACCCCGACGCTGCCACGCCGCGCGCCAACCGCTGGCGCTCGCCGGCGTTGTGGGCACTCGGCGCGATGGCGCTGGTCGCGCTGATCGCCGAGGGCGCCATGTACGACTGGGCCACCGTCTACATGCGCGACGTCGTGCTGGCGACGCCGGCACTCGCCAGCGCGGCATATGCGGCGTTCTCGGGCGGCATGGCAGCGGCGCGTTTCGCCGGCGACGCGGTGCGCGCCCGCTTCGGCGCGCCGCAACTGGTGATGGCGAGCGCATCGCTCGCCTGCGCGGGGATGGTCGGCGCGCTGCTGCTGCCGAATGCGATTGCGGCGCTGATCGGCTTCACGCTGATGGGCCTCGGGCTCGCCAACATGATGCCGGTGCTGTTCGCGGCGGCGGCGAGCGTCAAAGGGTTTCATGCGGCCGAAGGACTCGCGCACGTCGCGGGGCTGGCGTACTTCGGCCTGTTGCTCGGGCCGGTGATTATCGGCGCAGTGACGCAGGTGACCAGTTTGCCGATCGGTTTGTCAGTGGTGGCGGTGTGTTCGGCGCTGATCGCGGTTGCCGGTCCGAAGGTGCTGCGGCGTTTGAAAATCTGAGGCAAAACTGCGCCTCCGGCGTGTCGGCGAACGTAACGACATACGAAAAACCGACGACTTACGTTACGTTACGCGCGGCCTGCACACGGCGGTGTTCCGGGCCACATTGGCTTCTTCGGCGCTTTTATGCACCAGCGCCCGAACCGACAACCCGTTGATCCATATGCATTTTTTCGTCTGTCCGGTCATGCGGATATAGATGGCATGAGCCTTGCAGTTAGCTCCCCAGCAGTTTCCAAGTTACCGGGGAGCAGGCCATGAATCACAATTTCAAACTATCGGCGATCGCTATGTGCGTGACGTCGATGATTATTTTGACGGGGTGCGGGACCACGTTGCACACGCCGAACCTGGCCACTGGTGCGGGAAGCGGTTCCGGCGGCGGCTCGGGAAGCGGCACGCCTACACCAACTCCGACGCCTACGCCGACACCAACACCGACGCCAACGCCAACGCCCACACCAACCCCGACGCCCACCAGCGCCAATCCGATCGGCACAGTCGTTCAAAACACCGGCAACGTCGTCACCGCGACCGGACAAACCGTCTCCTCGATCGGCAGTCAGATCGGCCTGACACCGATCCCGGGCGCGAACCCGGCGACCACCAGCGCGCTCGGCGGCGTCGTATCGAATCTCGGCAATGCCGTCACCGCGCTCGGCGGGGGTGCCACGAACGGCCCCGGCCAGCTCGGCAATTCCACCGATCCGCTTGGCACGACGCTCGCGAGCAACGGCAACCTCGTTTATGACGCGGGCCAGGCCGTCAACAGCGCGGGTCAACTCGTGACCAGTCTCGGCAGCGGCCCCACCGCGCCGCTCAGTCCGCTGACCACGCCGCTCGGCAGCACCGTCTCGACGGTCGGCACCGCGGTCAGCAGCCTCGGCACCATACTCGGTTCGCAAGTGACGACAGGGCCAATGCAGCAGGTCTCGCAAACTGGGAGCACGGCGATCACGCCGATTACGGCCACGCTCGCGCAGACGACCCAAACCGTCGGCGATACAACCGGCCTCGGTTCACCGCTGAACGGCTCGCTATCAACGATCGGCCAGGGCCTCAACAGCGCGGGCGGCCAGATCAGTAGCGCCACCGACAATCCGATCGGCCAGAACCTCGGCAACGTCGTGAGCACGCTCGGCAACACGGTCACGTCCGCCGGCGGCCTGCTGACGGCTGGCAGTTCGGGAAGCGGCAACCCGCTCGGCGGCATCACCGGCATCCTCAATCCGGGCGGCGGCGATGCTTCGGGCAGTCCGCTCGCGCCGTTGACCAGCATTCTCACCGCGTTGCCCGGCACCTTGAGCAGCGGCCTGAGCAGCGGCGGTGGCGCCGGCAGTCCGCTTGCACCGTTGACCAACGTACTGACCACTTTGACCGGCAGCCTCGGCGCCGCCGCCGACGGCTCGGGCGGCCCGCTTGCACCGCTGCGCGGCGTGGTGAGTTCAGTCACCGGCGCATTGAGCGGCGCGACGGGCAGCGCCGGCAATCCGCTCGCACCTGTGACCTCGGCGGTGTCGTCACTGACCGGCACGCTCGCGTCAGCCGCGGGCTCGGGCGGCACCGGCGGGACCAGCAATCCGCTCGCACCGATCACAGGTCTGCTTACCACCGTGACCGGCGCGCTGAGCGGCACGGCGGCACCGACGGGCGGTACATCGGGCGGCGGTTTGCTCGGCGGTCTCGGCGGACTGGCGACGAAGAAGTGACGAACACGAATAACGACAGCAAATAACGACGGCAATACAAGCGTCGAAGGGGGGCGGCGAGCCGGGCAACCGGTTCGCCTTTTTTTATCGCCGCGACCTAAGCTGATGCCGCGGCGCGGGTATCCCTCCGCTTCGCCGTTTCATAGTTCGTGATACGTGTCGTAATTGCTCGAGAAGTCGTTACGCTGCAGAAAATTGGTGAAGGTCATCGTCACCGACGCGTCGAGCCCTTCGACGTAATGCCACCAGCCGATCGGCAGAAACAGCAATTCGCCCGGCGCGAGCGTGCATTCGATCAACTGCGCATTGCGCATCGACGGGAAACGCGCGTAATCGATCGCGCTGCCGTCCACGTGCGAAAAACAATGCAGGTAGTTCGCCATATGGGGCGTATCGGACAACGGAACCAGCTTGATATGTTTGCGGCCGATCACCTGCGCCATGAAGTTATTAGTCAGATCATGGTGAAACGGCGTCCTGGTGCCCGCCGGTCCGAACCAGAAGAATCCGGTATCGGGCGAACCGGCATCGAGATACTCGCGGATGGCCGGCACATCCGACCATAACGCGGCCAGTGCCGCGCGATTGTGCGAAGTGTTATTGGCCGTCATATAGAAATCGTTAGTCGAGCCGCTGCGCTCGACGAGATCGACATAATCGGCAAAGCGCATCATCCGCTTGAGCTTGGGCTGATTGATTTCATAGTTCGCATCCGACTCGCGGCCGAACTGCACTTCGACTTCGCAATCGCCGCAACGCGAGCGAAAGTAATCGAAATTCCATTGAGTACGCGCCGGCCAGAAATCGAAAGCACCGGTGATGATGACCGGCCGGTTCTGAAAGTAGTACTGCTCAAAGAATTCATCGCGCGTTAGACGTTCGCGCCGTTCGACCGTATCGCCGCAAGCGCGTAAACGATTCAACGTGCCGTACACCGACAACATCCAGTCGCGCTTACGCAAACGATTGCGCAAGCGCCCAGCACCCTGCAGATAAGGACTCGCGAGCGCTGCTTCGATTTCGCGCGCAGCTTCGGCCGCGTCGAAACCATGCCCCACCAGCGCGCCGTGCACCGCGGGCGGCGGAGCATCGAGCAACAGATTCTCGGCAATCCAGCGGCGCCAGCCGTCATCGAACGAACGGATCACAGAGCCCACGTCTTTCTCCCCAGCGGTATTCGTCAGACCGTCGGCGTCACATGCGTCCGACCAAAAGAAAAGGCACGCGGGCCATGCGGCGCGCGTGCCTTCTAACCACTTGACCGGCGACAAACAACGTTGTCGCCAGACACGCAGTTTTACATCTTCACTACGTCGAGCAGGGTCTTCTTGCCCGACTTGTAGTTGTACAGCGAGATCACGCCGTGTTGAAGGTCGCCCTTCGAATCGAACGTGGTTTCACCGATCACACCCTTGTAGTCCGTGCTCGGCATTGATGCCAGGATCTTCGCCGGATCGGTCGAGTTCGAACGCTTCATTGCGTCGACGACGATGTACACAGCGTCATACGTGAACGGAGCGTAGATCTGGATCGGCTGACCGAAACGCTTCTGATACTTGGCGAGGAACGCTGCGCCGCCAGCCATCTTTTCGAGCGCCATACCGGCTTCCGAGCAGACGATGTTGTCGGTTGCGTCGCCGGCCAGATCCGACAGCTTGTCGGTACAGACGCCGTCGCCTGCCAGCACCTTCGCGCGCAGGCCGAGCTGCTTGGCTTGCTTGGCGAACGGGCCGCCGGTAGCGTCCATGCCGCCGTACATGATCGCGTCCGGGTTTTCGCCCTTGATCTTCGTCAGAATTGCGCGGAAGTCGACAGCCTTGTCGTTGGTCGCGTCATGCGACATCACGTTCAGGCCCAGCGACTTTGCGGTCTTTTCGAATTCGTTGGCGAGGCCCTGACCGTAAGCGGTCGAGTCGTCGACGATCGCGACGCTCTTCACCTTCATGGTCTTGGAAGCGTAGTTCGCGAGTGCCGGACCTTGTTGGGCATCGGTCGCCACAACGCGGTACGTCGTCTTGAAGCCCTGTAGCGTGTACGCCGGGTTCGTTGCCGACGGCGAGATCTGCACGATGCCTGCATCGCTATAGATCTTCGAAGCCGGAATCGACGTGCCCGAGTTCAAGTGACCGACCACGGCGACGACCTTATCGTCGACCAGCTTCTGGGCGACTTGAGTTGCCGTACGCGGGTCAGCTGCGTCGTCTTGTGCGTCGAGTTGCAGCGTGATTTTCTGGCCGCCGATCGTCAGGCCCTTGGCGTTGATTTCCTCAACTGCCAGACGCGCGCCGTTTTCGTTGTCCTTACCCAGGTGAGCGATACCGCCAGTCAGCGGTGCCACGTGACCGATCTTGACAACCGTGTCGGCCGCGGCCGTTGTTGCCAACGTTGCGAACAGCATCGCCGCAGCGCTGATCGGCAACAGCTTTTGAATCTTGATGTTCATGTAAGTCTCCAGTTTCGGTCCCAAAAACAACGTAATCGCCCTGTGCCCCCCGCTTCCCCTACACGTGTCGCTCAGTCCCGTGGACGACCACGCCGGTTGCATCGTTCATGCACTTGGCCAGCACGTCCGCCAACCTGTTTGTGACAGGCGGCAAACCGTACTTGCGCGCAAGTGTAGGCTATCAAATTAAATTGTGGGACTTTTTTGAGGAAGTGGGATGAACACTAATAGCGTTTATCCAACAAGCGCCGGTTCCGCGTGGACAGACAGGCCGGAAAGCACCAGCCCATGCGGGTTTCCGCTATGTGCTGCGTTCCTCTGACTGGACGGCCTAAAGGTTTTAGCGTGTTAAACCGTTAATGGTTCGAATAGGCTTTGCGCATAAAAGCAGGCGCATCGCGGGCAGGCGCGAGAGGCGTACGAACCGCGTACGACCTGCGCACGAACCGCGCCTGAACCGCGCTGAATCAGCGTTTGAGCGCGGCGATCCGCGCCGCCGCCGCAAGCCATTCCTGATCGAGTTGCTCGACCAGTTCGGCGGCGCCCAGACCTTCGCGGCGCTTGCGGCCAATGGGTGTACCCTGGCCCGACCAGAGCGACAGATAGTCCGCGTTTTCCGCACGGCTCGCGGTTTGACGCAGTTCCTGCGTCAAAGCGTTTTGCACCGGATACGGCGCGATCTTTTGCGCTGATTCCGTCAAGCGCTGCATCAGCGGATTGCGTATGCCGCGCGCATGACGGCCGGTGATGGCGCGCGTCACGCTAGTCGCGGTGTCGGGCATCGAGCGCAAACGGCCTTTCCATGCTGGCGAAATCTCACTCTCCGCACAGGTGATGAACGCGCTGCCCATCATCGCCGCCTGTGCGCCCAATGCCAGCGCGGCGGCCACGCCACGTCCGTCCATGATGCCGCCCGCCGCCAGCACCGGCAGGCCGGTCGCGTCGGCGAGTTGCGGCACCAGCGCCATGGTGCCGATCAGCGCGTCTTCGAACGCGCCGATGAAGGTGCCGCGATGCCCGCCGGCTTCCGCGCCTTGCGCGACGATCGCGTCGGCCCCCGCGGCGCGCCAGGCCAAACCTTCGGCGACATGCGTCGCTGTGCCTATTACATATAGACCGTTTGCCTGCAGACGGGCGACATCGTCTTCAGAGAGCAGTCCGAACGTAAAGCTCGCCACCGGCACGCGCAATTCGATCAGCGTTTCCAGTTGCGCGCGGAAGTCCGGCGCGTAACGTTCGAGCGGCTGGCCCGGCGGCAAACCGAGATCCGCGCGCAATGGATCGATCGCTTCGAGCGCGCGACGTACGGTCGCATCGTCCGGCGCGACCGGCTCCAGCACAAACAGATTGACGCCGAACGGACGATCGGTCAGCAAGCGAATCGCCGCGACTTCGCTCGCGATCTTCTCTGGCGCCAATGCTGCGCCGGCGAGAAAGCCAAGTCCGCCGGCATTCGACACGGCCGCGACCATCGCGGGCGTAGTCGCGCCGCCGACCATCGGCGCCTGCACAACCGGCACCCGCATCCTGAAACGTTCGGCAAACGGCGTCACAAAACTGCCTTCACTCATAGTCGATTCCTTTTCATACAACACCTTCGCAGCACGGGCGAGCAGATACGCTCGACTGTACCCAGCCGCGCAGCAACGGAGAAATGAATAATCGAGAATGTTTCAATCGTCTTACGAGATTGTCGCTGCGCCTTGCTCGCCGTCAGCCCTCGCGCGGCCTCGCTGCACGCCCTTTCTTTTGATGGCAAACTGACCGCCCGCTTCAGGCACTCAGGCCTTTGGCATTCATTCAGACCGGCCTCGCGCATCGACGCGCAGGTAAATGGAGAGCGACATGAGCACGACTTCCCGATGGATCGATATCCCCGCCGGCAACGACAGCTTCGGCGGCTATCTGGCGCTGCCCAAAGGCGGCAAGGGACCGGCCGTCATCATCATTCAGGAAATCTTCGGCGTGAACAGCCACATCCGCTCGGTCGCGGATCAGTATGCGCAAGACGGCTACATCGCACTCGCGCCGGACATCTTCTGGCGCACGCAGCCGCGCGTCGAACTGACCTATGAGGGCGCCGACCGCGACAAGGGCATCGAGTTGATGCAAAAGACCAATGTCGATCTGGCGGTCGCCGATATTGGCGCGGCCTCCGCGGCGCTGCGCGCGATGCCGGAAGTGACCGGCAAGATCGCCGCGATCGGCTTCTGCTTCGGCGGCCAGCTCGCCTATCTGGCGGCAGCGCAAGGCTCGCTCGACGGCGCGGTCGCCTACTACGGCGGCGGCATCCAGAACAAGCTCGAGCAGGCCGCGAAGATCAAAGTGCCGATGCTATTCCACTACGGCGAACTCGACGCGCATATTCCACTGTCGGCAGTCGGCCAGATTCAGGAGCGCTTCGCGGGCCGCACGGATGCGGAATTCAACATCTATCCGAACGCCGATCACGGCTTCAACTGCTCGGACCGCGCGTCGTATAACCAGCGCGCGGCAGCGCTGGCGCACGGCCGCACGCTGACCTTCCTCGGTGAGCGCCTGTAACTCGCGCGTGTATCTCGGTTACTCTTTCCAAAAGACGGCGCGCGTCCGGCGCGCTGTTTTCTCCAATGCGCGTGCATGAACTGGAGGCGGCGGCACGTCCGGCGCTGCGGTTCATCACGCATCAGTGCAACTGGCAGATTCCAACACCCGATAGCGAGGGCTCATCCGTCGTGCAATCAGACTATCTCGCCTATGACGCCATCGGCCTCGCCGAACTGGTTCGAAGCCGCAAAGCAAGCGCGCGTGAATTGCTGGATATCGCGATCTCACGCACCGAGGCCGTCAATCCCGCGATCAATGCGATTGTCCTGAAGGACTACGATGCAGCGCGTCAACGCGCATCGCGTGACGACGCGAGCAGAGCGAATGGCGAAAATCGTGCGGATGGCGTAATCACGCAAGGCGCGCTGGCAGGCGTGCCTTATCTGATCAAGGATCTGGGCGCAGCGGTCGCCGGGCTGCGCATGTCGATGGGCAGCCGCCACTATCGTCACTTCATTCCCGCCGAGGACGCACCGGTTGTAGCGCTCGCCAAAGCGGCCGGGCTCAACATCTTCGCCAAGACCAGCACGTCCGAACTCGGCCAGATGCCTTATACGGAGCCCGAACTGTTCGGCGCGTGCCGCAATCCGTGGAATCTCGACCACACGCCGGGCGGCTCCAGCGGCGGCGCGGCGGCGGCGGTCGCCGCGGGCATCGTGCCGCTCGCGCATGCGTCCGACGGCGGCGGTTCGATCCGCATTCCCGCCTCGTGCTGCGGACTGTTCGGCCTCAAGCCGTCACGCGGACGTGTGCCGCGCGCGACGCCGGCTGCCGCTGTCGGTGAACTCGGCATCGATCACGCGGTATCGCGCAGCGTGCGCGACAGCGCGTTGCTGCTCGATCTGCTGAGCGGTAATGCGGACCGGCTGGCCGGCGCACCGGGCACTTTCCTGAGCGCCGCTCGTGAGCCCTGCAAGCCGCTGAACATCGCGTACGTCACCGAGCCGATGCTCGCGCCGTCGTTATCCGCCGACGCGCGCGCCGCACTCGATGACGCCGCGCAGCTCGCGAGTTCGCTGGGTCATAACATCGAGCCGGTTTCGCTCGGCATCGATTTCGCGGCAGTCCGGCATGCGTTCCTGACGATCTGGTCCGTGACCGCCGAGGACCTGGTGCTGAACGCCGATCGCACCACCGGCCGCAAACCTCAGCGCACAGACTTCGAAATTTCGACGTGGACGATGGCGCACGTCGGCCGCAAGCTGGGCGAACGCGGACTGCCTGCCGCGCTCGAAGAACAGCGCCGCATCACCGAACGGCTCACCGGCTTGCTGAGCCGCTACGACGTGATTCTGTGCGCGACGCTCGCCGCTCCGCCGATCAAGATCGGCGAAATGCAGCCCACCTCCGCGGAGCGCATGCAGATGCGCGCCGTCACCGCGATGCCGCTCGAACCGCTGATGAAAAAATTGCTCACCGAAGCGTCGAACAAAGCGTTCGCGTGGGCCGGCTGCACGGAGTTGTTCAATCTCAGCGGCCAGCCGGCGATGTCGATGCCGCTTTACTGGAATGCGCGCGGATTGCCGGTCGGCGTGCAGTTCGCCGCGCGTGACGGCGGCGAAGCAATACTGTTGCGCCTTGCCGCGCAACTCGAAGCCGCACGGCCATGGTTCGACAAGCGACCGCCGTTGATGCAGGCGCGCAGCTAGCGAAGCCACCCGTTCAGGCGTGCCCTCGCGAAGGTACTCAGGCTGCAGGTGAAGCAGCCTGGGAAACAACGTGAAAACGGCATGAGAAACAGCCGCTGAAAGAGCCGTTCAAGCAGGCTTGCCGCGCGCGTCGAGATCCGCGTGGCGCTTGCCGGGGATGCAGGCTACCGCGACGATCGACAGCGCCAGTCCGCCCATCACGTAGTAAGTCGGTGCGAGCGGTGATCCGGTCGTGTTGATGAGCCACGTCACGACGAATGGCCCGAAGCCGCCGAACAGCATCACCGCGAAGTTGTACGCAAGCGATAAGCCAATGGAGCGCACATTCGCCGGAAACAGTTCGGCAATCAACGCACCGAACGGACCATAGTAGCCAGACAGCGTGATCGACAGAAGCGCCTGCACGAGAATCAGTTTCGACACGGTCGGCTCCGCCGCCAGCCACGTGAACAGCGGATAGATGATCACGAGCGTCAGCACCAGCGACCACAGCGAAAGTCCCTTGCGTCCGATCCTGTCCGACCACGCGCCGGTCAGCGGCGAGAGCACGGTCAGCAGCAGGTTGCCGACGATCACCGCGTAAAAGGATTGCGCGTAAGGCAGCTTGAGTTGCTTGACGGCGAAGGTCGGCAGATAGCTGATCAGCACGTAGATCGTCACAGTGAGTGCGATCACCGCGCCGAGTCCGCACAGGATCTCGCGGCTGTGGCTGCTGAGCACTTCGCCGAGCGTCGCGCGGCGCGCGGTTTTTTGCGCGTGCAGAAAGGCTTCCGAATCGGCGAGATGCCGGCGGATATAAAACCCGATCGGCCCGATGATCAAACCGAGAATGAACGGTACGCGCCAGCCCCAGGATTTCAGCGCTTCAGGCGACAAGCCATGTGTGATCAGGGCGCCTACCACCGCGCCGAGCAGCAGCGCCGCCGCCTGGCTCGCCATCTGCCAGCTGCCGTAAAAGCCGCGTTTCGAGAACGGCGCGGCTTCGATCAGCAATGCTGTCGAACTGCCGAATTCGCCGCCAGCGGAAAAGCCTTGCAGCAACCGCCCGAGCACGATCATCAACGGCGCGCCGATGCCGATGGCCGAGTACGGCGGCGCAATGGCCAGCAGCAGAATGCCGAGCGTCATCAGCGCGATGACGAGCAACAACGCCGCTTTGCGTCCAGCGCGATCCGCATAGAGTCCGAGTACGATGCCGCCGACCGGCCGCATGAAGAACGCGACGCCGAAGGTCGCGGTGGTGAGCAGTAACGATGAGTAATCGTTGCCCGCCGGGAAGAACAACTGGGCGATCACCACCGTCATGAAACCGAACACGGTGAAGTCGTACCACTCGAGCGCATTGCCGATTACGGCCGCCGCGACGGCCCGCGTATTGAGGCTCCTTGACGCTGGTGCCATTCGAATCTCCAGCCTGCGAAAAGTGTCCCGTGGTGCGTCGCGTGTGCGCGATCTTGCGTGCCCTTGCGAGAAAACAGCGCCAGCCTCAGCAATCGCATTGGAGTGTAAAGAGCGCGCAAGCTGTTTTCAAGCAGCAAAAAGGCGTCTGACGCGAGTTGCGGCAGACGCCTCGATGATCGAACTGCAATCCGGCGCCGTCATGTTGCGGCGCGTTTGCCGCGCCGCTGAACGCGTACGCGGCGTGGACGCTATCAGGCCTTCTTGTTATATGCGCTGCACCAACCCGTCTTCGCGACCTGCTTGCCCGGGAACATTGGGCAGCCGGCGAAGGCGTCGGTCGGCTTGCCCTGATAGAAACTGCAATTGCCGCAGTCCTGGCCGGCCGCGTACTTCGCGAATTTGGCCTTGTCGACCTTGGTGGCGTCGGCCTTGTAGCCGAGCGCCTGTGCGGTCGGATCGGTTTCGGCGACGTGCGGCGGTGCGTCGGCGAAAGCCTGACGCGACAGTGCGAAGCTGGATGCAACACCAATGCTGGTGATCAAAAACGTACGACGGGAAGATTTCATGGGGACTCACTCCATTTATATTGAACTGATCGCCGTTCTGATGACAGCGGTACCCAAGGATAGCAATTAAGCCGTCGCTCGTGACGGCCCAAATGATAGAGATAAGCGAATTGGTACTGCGCCGCGCCCGACTATCGAGCGCGGCGTGCGGAATGCGGATGCCTGACGAGAACGCCAGGTGAAAACGCTGGGCGAAACCCGCTTTGCGAAACCCTATTAAGCGCGGCCGCTCAGTTCGCAGACGCGCTGCGCAATCGCAAGCGACGCCGTCAACCCCGGCGACTCGATGCCGAACAGATTGACAAGTCCGCGCACACCATGCGCGGCCGGACCTTGAATCACGAAGTCGGCGGCCGGTTCACCCGGGCCGGACAGCTTCGGACGGATCCCTGCATAGGCCGGCTGCAACGCATCGTCGGGGAGCGCCGGCCAGTACGCGCGGATCGCCGCATAGAAGGACTCGGCGCGGTGCGGATCGACGTCGTAATTGATCGTATCGACCCATTCGACGTCGGGACCGAAACGCGCCTGCCCGCCGAGGTCGATCGTCAGATGCACGCCCAGGCCGGCTTCGTTAGGCATCGGATAGATCAGGCGGCTGAACGGCGCACGGCCTGAAATGCTGAAGTAATTCCCGCGCGCGAGATAGAGCGGCGGCACATGGCGCGCGTCGAGCCCGCGAATCTTGCGGGCCAGTGTATTCGCGTACAAACCGGCGCTGTTGATGACACAGGCGGCGCTGATGGTGGTCGGCGCACCGCCGCCCACTTTGAGAACGAAGCGGCCATTGCTCGCCTCGATTGCTTCGACCGGTGCGTGGAATGCGCACACCGCGCCGTCGCGCTCGGCATCGCCCTGAATCGCCAACATCAGTTGGTGACTATCGACGATGCCGGTCTGCGGCGAAAACACCGCCTCGACGCATTCGAGCGCCGGTTCGAGCGCCTGCGCCTGGTCGCCGCTGATCCGCATCAGGTCGAGCACACCGTTCTCGCGGCCCTTCGCCATAATGCTTTCGAGCTGCGGTATCTGATTGCGCGAGGTCGCGACCAGTAGCTTGCCGCACCGGGAATGCGGCACGTTGTGCTCGGCGCAGTAGTCGTACAGCAGCTCGCGGCCGCGCACGCATAACGACGCCTTCAGCGAGCCACGCGGATAATAGATCCCCGCGTGAATCACCTCGCTATTGCGCGAACTGGTGCCCACGCCGATCGCTTCGGCCGCTTCCAGCACGATCACTTCGCGCCCGCGCGCCGCCAGTGCGCGCGCCACGGCGAGGCCAATCACGCCCGCGCCGATCACTACACATTCGATTTGATCCATGTCCCTTGACGCGGCTAACTCCACCGCGCGCTGCCTCGTTCACCCGATAATGATGAAGACGGGATGCGGCTATCGAGTGCCGCACGCCGCTCGCTGTCGAACGCACCTGCCCACACCTCAAAATTGTACGACGCTGTACAGACACAAATGCCCGCAGTCGGAGACAACTGCGGGCATTCGGTCTTGAGCGGATCTTGAATGTATGGGCCGGACAGAATCAGTGTACGCCGTCCACGGTCGCCGCGCTCGCTTCTTCATGCGAGCGATGGGCTCGCCGCGCGGCTCGCGCTGAGTTCTGCGTGCGGACGCCTTGACGCGACGCGTCCACCACGTCGGTTCTGGCTTGCGCGTGGACATCATCTCGTTATTAGCAACAATTGCCGCGACATTCACCCTATCTCAAGTATGGATTCCGTGAATTGAGGTAGTAAAAAGCCGCCAGAAGGCGGCTTGGAGGGGCAAAACAGGCCAAAAAACATCAAAAACCGATCGGTTTTCGACGATTTCCGTAGTCAAGCCGAATGTCGCCGGCGTCAATCCGATCGCGCCCGGCGATGCGCGCCGCACCGAAGCCATTGAGAATCGCGCGCCGCATTTCGCGCGGCGATGCCTGCTTCAGTACGTCGAGCGCACCGTCGCCCAGTTCGGCGGGAAAACGCAGACCCCAGGCGTGCGCCGAGCGGATCTCGTCGTAGATCGACTGCGCGATGCGGCGTGCGCCTTCGTGATCGGGCGGCGGAATCTCATAGACGTTCATGCGGTTCAGGATCGGTTCGGGAATCGAGCGCTCGTCATTCGCGGTCGCGATCCAGATCACATGGCCCGCATTGATCGGAATCTCGGCGAATTCGTCGATGAAGGTCTGCGCCGTGTCGTGCTCGAGCAGCGCATAGAGCGCGCCGAGCGGATCGTATTGCGAATCGCCCGTGGCCTTGTCGATTTCGTCGACGGCAATCACGGGGTTCGCATAGCTGCCGTTCACCAGCGCCTCGAACACCTTGCCTGGCTTCGCGTTCTTCCATTGCGACGAGGCGCCCGACAGAATCCACCCCGCCGTCAGCGAACTCATCGCCACGTATTGATAGGCGGTGCCGAGCAGGCGCGCCAACTGCTTCGCAAAATGCGTCTTGCCGATGCCGGGATCGCCGAGCAGCAGGATCGGCATCAGTTCGAGCCGGTCTTCGGTCTCGAGACACAAGGCGACCTGCTTGCGGATATCGTCGAGCGGTTCGGAAAAGTTGGGCAGCGCGTCGATCAGATCGTCGATCGAGGGCATCCGGTTCGGCTTGACGCAAAAGCGCAGGTTGCCGGTTTTCAGCATCTTTTCGTATGTGGCACGCAGCGCCTCGTTCGCGCCTTCGCCGAGATCGTTCAGCGCGGTTTCTACCTGATCGAGGTCGTACACCTGACTGAAAGACGCCACCGCGATTTCCTGTTTGACCATAGCTGTTGTCATCGCTCACCCCGTCTGGCTGGTCTTGCTGCAGCGGCCCCCTGTTGGGCGCCGTTTCAAGATCAGTGTAACGAGGCCATATTCGCGTGCAAGCCAGCAGTCGTGCGGCTCTGCTGCTAACAACGGCTTGTTATTCGCGACACCCCGAAGGAAGTCCTCTTGGGGGATTTACAACCCCAGCAGAAATTCACTATTGCTGAACGCGGCCCCCTTTGAAGTGTCAGAAAAGCGTTGCGGTCATCAGGCGTAAGATGGCCGTCTGACTACTCGGGCGGACGCCGTCCCGGACTGTCCCGGAGAATTTTTCTATGTGGAAAACCAGTATCGCGGCCGTGCTGCTCGGCACTTCGTTGCTTGCATATGCGCAACAACGGCCGGCACAGCAGGCCGTGCAATGGCAGTTGCAGGTGATGCGCGACGGCCAGCAGATCGACGCATTCGACGGCACCACGACCGTCGGCCAGGCGCGCACCGACACGCATCACAAGATCGTGCAGCACAATGTCGGTTGCAAAGACCAGCCCGCCGGCAGCCTCGATCTGGCGCGCACGGTGACGGTCTCGCCGCTGCAAGCCGATACGAACGAGATCACACTGTCGATCGAATCGCAGGAAACCTTCGAGGAAAACACCCCGCAACAAACCGACACCGGTTGCAAACTGCCGCCGCAACCGCGTCAGGTGAGCGCGAGCCATCCAGGTCTGAAGGTGCCGGCCGGCCAGTGGACCAGTTGGACGATCGTCGACAAGAACCCGAACCTGGTCTACCGCGTGCGTGCGAGCCTCGCGAATAGCGCAAATTGAAGCTGAAGCGGATAACCGCAGCGAATAACTGAAGCCCCCAAACAGAACACGTGGACAACGCGGCATGCGAAACCCCGAAGAATTGATCCGCGAGAACGTAGCGCCCAAGGATTTCATTGCGGTGAGCTGGAACCTGCATAAAGGCCGCACGCCGCTCGGCTTTCAGGCCTGGCAGGCGATGCAGCGCTGGGTTCAGTCGACCCACGCGGACGCGTACTTTTTGCAGGAAGCGATGGCGCGACGGATGCCGTCGCCGGTGCTCTCGCCCGGCTTCGGCGCGCTTCACACCGCCGATCCGTTGAGCGACGTCTGGCACTGCCAGGCCACCGAGATTGCGCGCGCGCTGGAACTGGAAATCGCGCTTGGGCCGAATGTCTTCAAGCCGTCGTGGCGGCATGGCAATGCGATTCTGTCGCCGCATCCGCTCGATCTCGGCGGACGCTGGGATATTTCCGCGCATCGCTTCGAAAAGCGCGGCTTGCTGGTGGCGCGGGCGACCTTCGGCGGTCACTCGGTCACGCTGCTGTGCGCGCATCTGGCGCTCACGCGCTCGGCGCGTTTGCGGCAGATGAACTGGATCGCCCACTGGATCGCGAAGGAAGCGCCCGAAGGTCCGCTGGTTCTCGCCGGCGACTTCAACGACTGGCGCAACGACTCGGTGCCGCTATTCCGCGAGCATGGTTTACAGGAAGTGGCGACGCTGCTCGGCGAATCGGGCCGCACATTTCCGGCCTTCTCACCGGCGCTCGCGCTCGACAAGATGTTTGTACGCGGCATGCAGCCGATCGAATGGATCCAGCCGACCCAGGAAACGGCGTGGCTGTCGGATCACTTGCCGTATATGGCTCGCTTGCGGGTCGAATGAGTTGTGGGGCGGCGCTGCCGCCTTGTTAAAAATCGCCGCGCTCGCGCTGCGCATCTCGCCGTTCCATCCTGATCTCCGCGCCTTTTTCGCCGATTTCACCCGGGTTTGCCAGTTTCGCCAGCAGGGTCAATGCTGCAGCGCATGGCGGGTTTCGGTATGATCTTGAAAACGTTGCCCGCGCGGCGCGCCTATCCGGCGCATGCCGGACAGCCGATGGCAGCCGCCGTGCGCGGTTTTCGCCCATCGCCGTACCCTCGCCGAAGCGCGGCTGCACCCACGCCAATGTACTTCGCGGCGCCCGATTGTATCGACAGCCGGCGCCGACGCTTCGAGGTCCGGTAACCCGCTTTACCACGTCGCTTTGCCACGTTTATCGCGCTCAACTGCAGCGCCGCAGCCCTTATGCAGCGGGCGCGGTAAAATAGCAGATTGCGCGTGATTCCCGACCACGGGTTAGCGCAGCATCGCCCTTGCCGTGCCGGCCGGCTAAAACGACTGGCCGCCTTTGTTTTCGCACTATCCAAGAAGCCATGAGCAACCTGAATCCACAAACCGTCCTGAGCGTCCATCACTGGACCGATACGCTTTTCAGCTTCACCTGCACGCGCGATCCGTCGTTCCGTTTTGAAAACGGGCAGTTCACGATGGTGGGCCTCGAAGTCGAAGGCAAGCCGCTGATCCGCGCCTACAGCCTCGCGAGTGCGAACTATGAAGAGCACCTCGAATTCCTGAGCATCAAGGTGCAGGACGGCCCGCTCACGTCGCGTTTGCAGCATCTGAAGGTCGGCGACGAAGTGCTGATCGGCAAGAAGCCGGTCGGCACGCTGATGGCCGACAACCTGCTGCCGGGCAAGACGCTGTGGCTGCTGTCCACCGGCACGGGTCTCGCGCCATTCATGTCGATCATCAAGGATCCGGACATTTACGACCGCTACGAGCGCGTGATCCTGACCCACACCTGCCGTTTCGTCGACGAACTGGCGTACAAGGAATACATCACGGATCATCTGCCGGCTCACGAACATCTGGGCGAGCTGGTGCAGGAAAAGCTGCTGTATTACCCGACCGTCACGCGTGAAGCGTTCCAGAACCGTGGCCGCATCACTGAACTGATCGAAACCGAAAAGCTGTTCGCCGACCTCGGCGTGCCGGGCTTCTCGCTCGAAAACGACCGCGTGATGCTGTGCGGTAGCCCGCACATGCTGCGCGACACGCGCGAACTGCTGGACAAGCTCGGCTTCGAGGAAGGCAGCAACAATTCGCCGGGTCACTACGTGGTCGAAAAGGCGTTTGTGGGCTAAGCGTCGCTTGACCGGCAGCTAGCAAGTGCTGCGCAAGTATCGGAAAGGAGCCTTCGGGCTCCTTTTTTTATTGCGTCAAACGTCAAAATAGCCGAAAACCGGCCCGGGAAAAGCGTGGCGGACAGATGTGCCGACGCTTCGCCACGCGTGGCGGCAACGTTGCGCGGCGCCTGAAACGCCCCGAGCCACGTGTGTTGCGTGGTTACAAATGCCGCCCTATGTTTTGACATTTAACGTCAGTATTATTCCTACAAGTACGACGTTGCGGTACATCAACCATTGCGTGAAATATAAGCGCTAACCCTTGGTGTACCTGCACTTTTTCTTTTTTTGAGATATCATCGCGGCGCACGATCAGTCGCTTTAGCATGCCGTCGCAGTACGATCCGTTTGTTACTGAATGTAAATTTCGTTACGCCTTGCCGTAGCGATTTGTCCGTCACGCCATGCGCGTCGCGGACATTTCTGGAGGCCAGAGACTCGCATGCGTTCTTTCGTCTTCGCGCCGCCGACGCGCACCCGCTTTGCCGTCCACACCGCTTCCTGAGAAGGAAAGTCATGGATACGTCGACTGTCGTCCCGTTCAGTGCGCACATTCCGCCCTCTCTGGTCCGTCATGGATTCGTTACGCCCGCAGCGAGCGCCTCCTCGGCCGAGGTCACGGCCCAGCATGCCGCTTCGGCATCCGGTTCGACGCCCGCGTCGCTGCGCCGCCGCGGCGCGCAGCAGTCCGCGCCGCAATCCGCCGCCGAGCGCGAACTTGCACGGCTGCACGCCCGCGTGCGCGAACTGTCGGCTGAACTCGTGCAGGCGCAGGAAGCGGCCTGCCGCCATGTGGCGCGCGAACTGCACGACGGCGTGGGCGCAGAACTGACAGCCACGCGCTTTGCGCTCGCCGGCGTCGAAACCTGGCTACCCGCCGACGCGCCGCCGCAATGCGCCGCCGCGCTCGAAGTCGCGAACCGTTCGCTCGACGCTGTCTGC
Source organism: Paraburkholderia sp. IMGN_8 (assembly GCF_038050405.1). Taxonomy (NCBI): domain Bacteria; kingdom Pseudomonadati; phylum Pseudomonadota; class Betaproteobacteria; order Burkholderiales; family Burkholderiaceae; genus Paraburkholderia; species Paraburkholderia sp. IMGN_8. The sequence continues at coordinate 4,406,786 of NZ_CP150900.1, forward strand.
ACCGCGAGCCGTCAGGCCGTGGCTGAGTTGCATGCGCCGTCGCTGGATGCGGGCATCGTCGGTGCGCTGGCGCAATGGGCCGGCGACTTCGCCACGCGCACTCGACTGCGCACGAGTTTCGTCTGCGCCACCGACGTGCGGCTCACACGGCTGCCCGCCGACGCGGCGCTCGCCGTGTTCCGCGTCGCCCAGGAAGCGCTGAACAATATCGCCAAACACGCGCGCGCCGAAGCCGCCGACGTGCGGCTCGAAACCAGCCGCCGTTATCTGACGCTGATCGTCAGCGACGACGGTATCGGCCTGGCGCGCAACGCCCGCAGCCGTCGCGGCCATTTCGGCCTGAGCAGCATGCGGGCGCGCTGCGCCGCCTTCGACGGCACACTGCGCGTCGGCGCCCGGAGCACGGGTGCCCGCCGCGGCGAGAGCGGCAACTCAATGCGCGGCACGACTGTGTATGCACGCTTTGCGTGGGATGCGATCCTGGCGAGCGCGCCGGACACTGAACGCCGCGCGCTTCAATCGTGAGTACGCCATCATGAGCCTGCGCATCCTGCTCGCCGACGACCACGCGGTGGTCCGCCAAGGCGTCCGTCAGTTGCTGCTCGACCGCGGCGTGGCGCGCGAAGTCACCGAGGCGCAAAGCGGCGCCGAGGCGCTCGACGCAGTCGGCAAACACAGCTACGACGTGGTGCTGCTCGACATTTCGCTGCCCGACATCAACGGCGTCGAAGTGCTCAAGCGTCTGAAACGCAAAGCGCCGCGCGTGGCCGTGCTGATGTTCTCGATGTACCGCGAAGACCAGTACGCCGTGCGCGCACTGAAGGCGGGCGCCGCCGGCTACCTGTCGAAAACCGTCGACGCCGCGCAGATGATTAGCGCGATCCAGCAGGTCGCGGCGGGCCGCAAATACGTCAGCCCGGCAATGGCCGAAGCGCTGGCCGACTACGTGTCATTCGACGGCGAGCAATTGCCGCACGAAAAGCTCTCCGATCGCGAATATCAGACGCTATGCATGCTGGCGTCGGGCAAGCGCCTGACCGACATCGCCACTACGCTATCGCTGTCGGTGAAGACCGTCAGCGTGTACCGGACCCGGCTGCTCGAAAAGATGAAGCTGCGCAACAACGCGGAGCTGACCTTCTATGTGATGAGCAACCGTCTCGTCGACCTGAATCCGGCGATGGCGGGCTGAGGCCGGCCGCCGTCCACCCACCTTCCATCCACTGCGCGACGCCTGAAAACACTGTCCCAAAATGGTGCAAAGGCGCGCATCCGTTAAAATCGCGGGTTTCCCGACATTCGGCGCGCAAGATGCGTGCACTACTGGAGACCCCCGCCAATGTCCCTGTTTCGCAAGAAGAGCGTCGAACATATGCTCGTGGCGAGCGCTCAAAGCGCCGGCCTTAAAAAAGCGCTCGGCGCGCTCGATCTGACCTTCCTCGGCGTCGGCGCCATTATCGGCACTGGCATTTTCGTGCTGACCGGCACGGGCGCGGTCCAGGCCGGCCCGGCGCTGATGATCGCGTTCCTGATCGCGGCGCTCGCGTGCGGCTTTGCAGCACTCGCGTACGCCGAATTCGCGTCGACGATTCCGGTCGCGGGTTCTATCTACACGTACTCGTACGCGACGCTCGGCGAACTGGCCGCATGGATCATCGGCTGGGACTTGATGCTCGAGTATGGGCTGGCGACTTCGGCCGTGTCGGTCGGCTGGTCCGGCTATCTGCAATCGCTGCTGTCGGGCTTTGGCATTGCGCTGCCGGTGGCGCTGTCGGCGGCGCCTGGCGCTTTGCCTGGGCATGAGACGTTCTTCAATCTGCCTGCTTTCCTCGTGATGATGGCAATCACTGCGTTGTTGTCGGTCGGCGTGCGCGAATCCGCGCGGATCAACAACATCATGGTGGCGATCAAGGTTGTCGTGGTGTTGCTGGTGATCGCGGTCGGCGTGTTCCACGTGACGCCGGCCAACTGGCATCCGTTCATGCCGAACGGCTGGAACGGCGTGTTCGGCGCCGCGGCGGTGATGTTCTTCGCGTTCATCGGTTTCGATTCGGTTTCTTCCGCTGCGGAAGAAGTGAAGAATCCCAAGCGCGACCTGCCGATTGGGATCATTGCCTCGCTGGGCGTTTGCGCGGTGTTGTATGTGGCCGTGGCGGCCGTTGTCACGGGGATCGTGCCGTCGGCGCAGTTCGCCAATATTTCGCACCCTGTGTCTTATGCGTTGCAGGTTGCGGGTCAGAAATGGGTGGCGGGCTTTATCGACCTTGGCGCCGTGCTTGGCATGCTGACCGTGATTCTGGTGATGGCTTACGGCCAGACACGGGTGATCTTCGCGATGTCTCGGGATGGGTTGTTGCCTGCGCGGCTTTCTCGTGTGCATCCCCGGTTTGCTACGCCTTTCTTTACCACGTGGATGGTCGGGATTTTCTTCGGGTTGATTGGCGCTTTGGTGCCTTTGAATGTGCTTGCTGAGCTGATCAATATCGGCACGTTGGCCGCGTTTTCGATGGTGTCGATTGCTGTTCTTGTTTTGCGTAGAACGCATCCTGAGTTGCCTCGGGCGTTTCGCTGCCCTGGCGTGCCGGTTGTGCCGGTGGTGGCTGTTGCCTCTTGTCTGTTTTTGATGGTCAATCTGCAGGCGGTTACCTGGATTGCTTTTGTGGTTTGGCTTCTTATTGGAATGGTGATTTATTTTGGCTATTCGCGGAGGCATTCCAAGTTAGCGAGGTAGGTTTTTTGTTTTTTTTGCCTGCGCGGCGCTGTGGGTGTGTGCCTGCGGCGGTGGCCTTTCCTTGATTTGTTATTGGTCTATTAGCGTCGCCCCTGTGCGGGGCAGGCACTTACTTTCTTTGCCGCCGCAAAGAAAGTAAGCAAAGAAAGCGGCTTCACCCCGCTAATTCTTAAGCGGGTCCCCTGGCTTGGAGGAGGCAGTGGAGCATCTGGAATCGGTGTTCTCGCACATTCAGCCCTGGTGACAAGGCAGTCATACTTCCGGCGGCGCTTCGCGCGCCGCAGCGGTACTTCATCAAACGACCTCCTGCTTTTGGCACTCGCCTTTCGACCAGCGTTGGCCTGCCGATGCATTGCCAACGCCCAACGTGTGCCAACATTTCGCTCTGGGTGATAAGTTCGCGCATGCACAAAGCTGCGCCTCGCCGAGGCGTAGCCGATGGCCCCCACCGCCCACAAACGAAGCCACTGGTTTCCCTTGCAGACCGTTCCGGCGAGCACGCAGTGCGAGGCGGGAAGCATGACTGCCTTGTCACCAGGGCGGAGTGTGCGAGAGCACCGATTCCAGATGCTCCACTATCCCCTCCAAGCCGGGGGACCCGCTTAAGAATTAGCGGTGTGAAGCCGCTTTCTTTGCTTACTTTCTTTGCGGCGGCAAAGAAAGTAAGTGCCCGCCCCGCACAGGGGCGACGCTAATAAACCACTAAGAAATCAAGGAAAGGCCAACGCCACAGGCACACAGCCATAACGCGCCACGCAAGGCAAAACCCCCAATCACGCGCTACGCGCAAAAAAACCCCAACAACTTCCCCTCATAGCGCCATCGCCCAATTTGTGCTTTACTTTTCGGCAGAACCATAAAAAGAAAGCAACAAACACATCGGACCAGCTGAAGGCAAGAAACAAAAAAGTCCGATCTCACCCCATAAGGAGACACTCCATGGCGATCAGCATCAGTCTGACGGTGAACGGCGCGCCCATCAGCGCCTCAATCGAACCTAACACCCTGCTTGTCCAGTTCCTTCGCGATCAACTCCGCCTCACCGGCACGCACATCGGTTGCGATACTGCCCAGTGCGGCGCATGCACAGTCCACCTGAACGGCCGCTCGATCAAATCCTGCAACATCCTCGCGGTCCAGGCCGAAGGCGCAGAAGTCACCACCATCGAAGGGCTCGCCAAAGACGGCGCCCTGCATCCGATGCAAGCGGCTTTCAAACACTGCCACGGGTTGCAGTGCGGCTTCTGTACACCAGGCATGGTGATGAGCGCCATCTCGCTCGTCCAGCGTCAACCCGATCTCACCAGTGACGACGTGCGCGCCCAGCTCGACGGCAATCTGTGCCGCTGTACGGGATATCACAACATCGTCAAAGCCGTGCTCGAAGGCGCGGCCGGTATGAAGTCCTCCGGCACGGCCCACGCCGGCGCGTCGGCCACCGCCCAAGCGACCGCCTGAGGAGCCAACGATGAACGCCCCCGAAACACATGGCCTGATCGGCGCATCCGTAGAACGTAAGGAAGACTATCGGTTCCTGACCGGCCACGGCCAATACACCGACGACGTCGTCCTGCCTCAGCAAACCTACGCGGTGTTCCTGCGCTCGCCGCACGCACACGCGAAAATCAACAGCATCGATACCGCCGCGGCCAAACAGTCGCCCGGCGTGATCGCGATCTTCACCGGCGCTGACATGGCCGCTGAAAACGTCGGCGGCCTGCCGTGCGGCTGGCTGATTCACAGCACCGACGGCAAGCCGATGAACGAGCCGCCCCATCCGGTGATCGCGCACACGAAAGCGCGCCACGTCGGCGATCAGGTCGCACTCGTGATCGCCGATTCGATCAAGGCCGCGAAAGACGCCGCCGAACTGATCGAGGTCGACTACGACGTGCTGCCCGCCGTGGTCGACACCGCGCATGCAGCGGATCCCGGTCAGCCGGCGGTCCACGACGAAGTGCCCGGCAACGTCTGCTACAACTGGGGTCACGGCGATAAGGCCGCGACCGACGCCGCATTCGCCAAAGCCGCGCACGTTACCACGCTCGATATCGTCAACAACCGCCTGATCCCGAATGCGATCGAACCACGCGCGGTCAACGCGAGTTATTCATCGCAAGACGACAGCTACACGGTCTACGTCGCGAATCAGAATCCGCACGTGGAACGATTGCTAATGGCCGCATTCGTACTATCGCTGCCGGAATCGAAACTGCGCATCATCGCGCCGGACGTCGGCGGCGGCTTTGGGTCGAAAATCTTCCTGTACGCCGAAGACGTCGCGCTGACGTGGGCGTCGAAGAAGATTCGCCGTCCTGTCAAATGGACCGCCGAGCGCTCGGAAGCTTTCCTGTCGGATGCGCACGGCCGCGATCACGTGACCAAAGCTGAACTGGCGATGGATGCCGACGGCAAGTTCCTGGCAATGCGAATCCATACGACCGCCAACATGGGCGCGTATCTGTCGACGTTCGCGTCGAGCGTGCCGACCATCCTGTACGCGACGCTGCTCGCCGGACAGTACGCGACGCCCGCCATCTATGCCGAGGTGAAAGCGGTCTTCACCAACACCGTACCCGTCGACGCGTATCGCGGCGCGGGCCGTCCCGAAGCGACGTACGTCGTCGAGCGTCTGGTCGAAACCGCCGCTCGCGAGATGAAACTCGATCCCGCGGAAATCCGCCGCCGCAATTTCATTCGCACGTTTCCGTATGCGACGCCGGTCGGCCTCACCTACGATACCGGCGACTACGACACCATCCTGGCACGCTCGCTCGAACTGGCGGACGTAAAAGGCTTCGAGGCACGCAGACAGGAATCCGAAAAGAACGGTAAGCGCCGCGGCCTCGGTTACTCGTGCTACATCGAAGCGTGCGGTTTGGCGCCGTCGAACATCGCGGGCGCATTGGGCGCACGGGCGGGGCTGTTCGAAGTCGGCCAGATTCGCGTGCATCCGACCGGCTCGGTTACCGTGTTCACCGGTTCGCACAGTCACGGTCAGGGCCATGAGACAACCTTCGCGCAAGTGGTGGCGGACCGGCTCGGCATTGCGCTGGAAAGCGTCGAGATCGTCCACGGCGACACCGGCCGCATTCCGTTCGGCATGGGCACGTATGGTTCGCGCTCGATCGCGGTCGGCGGCTCGGCGATCATGAAGGCGCTCGACAAGATCGAAGCCAAAGCGAAGAAGATCGCCGCGCATCTGCTCGAAGCCGCAGCGGAAGACATCGAGTTCAAAGACGGCATATTCCGCGTCGCGGGCACCGATCGCACCAAGGCGTTCGCCGACATCTCGCTCGCCGCTTATGTGCCGCACAACTACCCGCTCGACGTACTCGAACCGGGCCTAGAGGAAAGCGCGTTCTACGATCCGAGCAACTTCACGTATCCGGCGGGCGCCTATATCTGCGAGATCGAGGTCGATCCGGATACGGGCGTGTCCCAAATCCAGCAATTCACCGCGGTCGACGATTTCGGCAACGTGATCAACCCGATGATCGTCGAAGGCCAGGTGCACGGCGGGCTCGCGCAGGGCATCGGTCAGGCGATGCTGGAACGCTGCGTGTACGACAACGAGAGTGGCCAGTTGCTGTCCGGCTCGTACATGGACTACGCGATGCCGCATGCCTCCGATCTGCCGGATTTCACCGTCGAAACCGCGAAGGGCACACCGTGCACGCACAATCCGCTCGGCGTGAAAGGCTGCGGCGAGGCGGGCGCGATCGGCTCGCCGCCGGCGGTGATCAACGCGATCATCGACGCGCTCGCGCCGCTCGGCGTAACCGATCTGCAAATGCCGGCGACGCCGCATCGCGTGTGGTCCGCGATTCAAGCCGCCAAGCAACCCAACTGAGATCCTGAGCGGGAGCATTCGACATGTATGCATTCGAGTATCAACGCGCGACGGATCCCAAAGGGGCCGCCGCGGCCATCGCAGCCGATAGCAACGCGAAATTTATCGCCGGTGGACAAAGCCTGTTGCCGACCATGCGCCTGCGTCTCGCGCAACCGTCGCAACTGATCGACGTCACGCGGATTCCGGCGCTCAAATCGATCACCGTCGATGCGAAAACGGTGACCATCGGCGCCGCCGTCTGTCACGCGGACGTGGCGGAGCACGCCGCGCTTCGGCGCGTGTTGCCCGCGCTCGCTGATCTCGCCTCGCACATCGGCGATCGCCAGGTGCGTGCGCTCGGCACGATCGGCGGCTCGCTCGCGAACAACGATCCGGCGGCATGCTATCCGGCTGCGGCGATGGGTCTGGACGCGACCATCGTCACGGACCGGCGGCGGATTTCGTCGAGCGATTTCTTTGTCGGCATGTACGAGACCGCATTGGCGCCCGACGAGCTGATCACCGCCGTCGAGTTTCCGGTGCCCGAACGTGCGGCATACGAGAAATTCGACAATCCGGCTTCGCACTTTGCGCTGGTCGGCGTGTTCGTCGCGAAGTTCGCGAGCGGCGTGCGCGTCGCGGTGACGGGCGCGGCGGCTTCGGTATTTCGCGTGCCGGAACTGGAAAACGCGCTCACGGCGAATTTCACACCGGAGGCCGCGCGCGCGGTCACCGTGTCGGCGGCCGATCTGAGCACGGACATGCACGCGAGCGCCGAATATCGCGCGCATCTGATTCCGGTGCTGGCGGCGCGAGCGGTGGTGAGGGCGAACGGTTAGCGGTACGCGCTGTTGACGGCTGACGTGGCGTGCCAGGCATGGCGCGTCAGCCGCGTTCGCTCGCTGTTCGCTCATTGTTCACTCACTCAGCGACGCAGCCGCGCAGTTTTGCTCCTCACCGTGCGGATTCGGGAACGCCATGCAGCCTGCTTCAATCGACGACACCCTCGCGCAACTCGCCGCCCAGAACTATTTCGCCAGCCGCGAGCTGGCTACCGCGTTGTATCTCGCGCTTCGTATGGAGCGGCCGTTGTTCGTCGAAGGCGAACCGGGCGTCGGCAAGACCGAACTCGCCAAGGCGGCGGCTGGCATGCTCGGCACCTCGATGCTGCGGCTGCAATGCTACGAAGGACTCGACACCGCCAGCGCGCTCTACGAGTGGGACTACCCGCGGCAGATCATGGCACTGCGTCTGGCCGAAGCCGCCGGCGAGCGGCCTGCGAACGACACGCTGTATCGCGGCGAATTCCTGCTGAAGCGTCCGCTGTTGCAAGCGCTGATGCCCGACGAAAATCATCCGGACGCGCGGCGCGTGCTGCTGATCGACGAGATCGACCGTGCCGACGAGCCGTTCGAAGCGTTCCTGCTCGAACTGCTTTCGGACTTCCAGGTATCGATTCCCGAGTACGGCACGGTGCGCGCAGCGCAGCCGCCGCTCGTCGTGATGACGTCGAACCGGACGCGCGAAGTGCACGATGCGTTGAAGCGCCGTTGTCTGTATCAATGGATCGGCTATCCCGAGCGCGATCGTGAGCTGGAGATCGTCGCCGCGCGGGCGCCGCAAACGTCCGCGGAACTGCAACGGCGCGCCGTCGATTTCGTGCATCGGCTGCGCGGCATGGATCTGTTCAAGGCGCCCGGCATCGCCGAAACGATCGACTGGTGCCGTGCGCTGGAGGCGCTGTCGGTGACCGAACTCGATCCACAATCGGTGCAGAACACCCTCGGTGTGCTGCTCAAGTATCAGGACGATCTGGCGCGCGTCGATGCCGCGCAGATTGCACAATGTCTCTCGCTGCCGGGGTAACGGCAATGACCCAGTCAACGGACGCCGCCAACGGCGCTTCGGCAAACGACACCCATCAAACCGGCGACGCCGGCGCTCCGATCCTGGCCCGCAACGTCGTGCATTTTGTGCGCGTGCTGCGCGGCGCGGGCTTGCCGATGTCGCCCGCGCAAGCCGCCGATGCGCTCGCCGCGTTGCACTGGATCGATCTCGGCCGGCGCGACGACGTGCGCGCCGCCCTCGCCGCCTTATTGGTCTCCGCACCGGACGAACGCGATCTGTTCGACGCCGCGTTCGATCTCTTCTGGCGCGACCCTGACTGGGAAGGCAAACTGCGTGCGCTCCTGTTGCCGAAAGTCCGCGACGGCTTGCCGCCGCCCAAGCGCAACAACCGTCTCGCCGACGCACTCGCGGTGCGCACGCCGCCAGCGCCGCACGGCAAGCACCCGCGGGAAACCGAGCAGCATGAACTGCACGCGCACGTCACCTTCAGCGCGGAGGAGCGGCTACGTCATCGCGATTTCGACACCCTTTCCGCCGATGAATGGCGCACGCTGCGTCATCTGATCCGCGGCCAGCGTCTGCCGCTCGCCACCGAGCCGACGCGCCGCCTGAAGGCGGCCTCGCGCGGCACGCATGCGGACTTGCGCGCGAGCGCCCGGCACGCCGTGCGTGCGGGCGGCGACTGGACGGTGTGGAAGTATCGGGCGGTGGTCGAACGCAAACCGCCGCTGGTGTTGCTGCTCGACATCTCCGGCTCGATGAGCAGCTATTCGCGCGCGGTGCTGTACTTCTGCCATGCGCTTTTGCAATCGCGCGAGCGCTTGCAGGTGTTTCTGTTCGGCACGCGTCTGACCAATGCGACGCGCGCGCTGCGCGAGCGCGATCCCGACGTGGCGATCGCCACGCTCACCGAGCAGGTGGTCGACTGGTCGGGCGGCACACGCATTGGCGCGGCGCTCGCCGAATTCAATCGACGTTGGGCACGCCGCGTGCTGACCGGCAGAGCTACGGTGCTCCTCGTGACCGACGGCCTCGATCATGAGGCAATCGACGTGCTCGACACCGAAATGGCCCGCCTGCACCGCTTCGCCCACCGCATTGTCTGGCTCAATCCACTGCTGCGGTTTAGCGGCTTTTCACCGAAGGCGCGCGGCATACAGGCGATCCTGCCGTATGTCGACGCGCATCGTCCGGTTCATAATCTAGACAGTCTGGCAGCGTTCGGCCGCGACCTCGCGCAACTCACGCGTGCGCCTCGTCTACCCGTATCCGCCACGACAACAGCAGGAGCAATGCCATGGAATTGACCGAAACCTATACGCTGCCGATTTCGCAGCAGCGCACGTGGGAAGCGCTGAACGACACCGAGATCCTGCGCGCATCGATTCCCGGCTGCGAGAGCATCGACGCGGATGGCGAGAATGCTTACGCGGTCGTGATGAGCGCCTCGGTGGGTCCGGTGAAGGCGCGCTTCAAAGGGCGTATGCTGCTGACCGATATCGATGCGCCGAACGCTTACACCATCGTCTTCGAAGGCCAAGGTGGCGCGGCAGGCTTCGGTAAGGGTAATGCGCGCGTCACGCTCGAACCTGACGGCGACGCCGCAACAAAGCTGATGTACTCGGCGAATGCGCAGGTCGGCGGCAAGCTGGCGCAGATCGGCTCACGGCTCGTCGACGGCGCCGCGCGTAAAATCGCCGGCGAATTTTTCAAGCGCTTCGGCGCGCAGGTCGGCGGCGACGGCGGCAGCGCGACTGCCTCGGACGACGAGCAAAGTGCGGCCGTGGAAGCGGCGCCGCAGAATACAGATTCGACTGAGGCTGCGGACCCGGGGTCTGACGGCAAGGAACCGAAAAGGAAGAAATCATGGAGAGCGTGGATCTCGAGGTTCTGAAGTCCAGCGCCCGCTGGCTGGAAGAGGGACATCGCGCGCTACTGGTGACAGTGGTGAAGACGTGGGGCTCGTCGCCGCGTCCCGAGGGCGCGATGCTTGCGGTGCGCGACGACGGTCTGGTGGTCGGCTCGGTATCGGGCGGTTGCATCGAAGACGACCTGATCGACCACGTGCGGCAAAAGGGTATCGATCAGACGCGCCCGGAGGCGGTCAAGTACGGCATCACTGCCGAAGAAGCCCATCGCTTCGGCTTGCCTTGTGGCGGGACGATCCAACTGGTGTTGGAGCCGTTAACGCCGCAAAGCGGCATTGCCGAACTGTGCCACGCGGTGGAGGACGGCCGGCTGGTGGCACGCGAAGTCGATATGACGAGCGGCGCGGTGCGGCTCGATGCTGCGCAGGCGACTGACGGCGTGCATTTCGACGGCGAGCGTTTGTTGACGATTCACGGCCCGCGTTACCGGATGCTGGTGATTGGCGCGGGACAGTTGTCGCGCTATCTGTGCCATATCGCGGTGGGGCTGGATTATCAGGTGACCGTGTGCGATCCGCGTGAGGAGTACACCGAGGAGTGGGATATTCCCGGCACGAAGATTGTCCGCACGATGCCGGACGATACCGTGATTGAGATGAAGCTCGACGAGCGGTGTGCGGTGATTGCTTTAACGCATGATCCGAAGCTCGATGATCTCGCTTTGATGGAGGCTTTGAAGACGCCGGCTTTTTATGTCGGTGCTTTGGGGTCCAGACGGAATAATCAGGCACGGCGCGAGCGGTTGAAGGAGTTCGATCTCAACGAGGCGGAGTTGGCCCGACTGCATGGGCCAGTTGGGATTTATATCGGCAGCCGGACGCCGCCGGAGATCGCCGTTTCTATTCTGGCCGAGGTGACGGCGGCCAAGAATGGGGTTTCTTTGCCTACTTTACTTCAGGTTGAAGGCGCTAAGGCAGCGCGGGAGATGGCCGCTTCTGGTAGTGCGGCTTGTGGGGTTTGAAGGTTTTTTTTGCCTGCGCGGCGCTTTGGTTGTTGTGCCTGCGGTGTTGGCCTTTCCTTGTTTTCTTAGTGGTTTATTAGCGTTCCCCCTGTGCGGGGGGGCACCTACTTTTCTTTGCCGGCCGCAAAGAAAAGTAGGCAAAAGAAAGCGGCTCAAACCGCTAATGCTAAGCGGGTCCCCCGCGCAGTCACGGTAGTGGAGCATCTGGAATCTGTGCTCTCGCACATTCAGCGTGAGTGACAAGGCAGTCATACTTCCGGCGGCGCTGCGCGCGCCGAACGGTACTTCGAAAACCGCTAGCGGGGCTTCACCTCTACGGTAATTCTGTGAATCGTTTCAATGGTGAATCTTCATTCGGAATTCAAATAATTTATCGCATTCGCGCGGCAGCGATAATTCGTCACCCCAGCGCTGAGGGAAGCCGACGGCCCCGCAGAGCCAAGCAAAACCGCTGGTTTCCCTTGCAGACCCTTCCGGCGAGCACGCAGTGCGAGGCGGGAAGCATGACTGCCTTGTCACCAGCGCGGAATGTGCGAGAACACTGATTCCAGATGCTCCACTATGTCCTCCAAGCCAGGGGACCCGCTTAAGAATTAGCGGTGTGAAGCCGCTTTCTTTGCTTACTTTCTTTGCGGCGGCAAAGAAAGTAAGTGCCTGCCCCGCACAGGGGCGACGCTAATAGACCACTAAGAAATCAAGGAAAGGCCAACACCGCAGGCACACAGAAACAAAGCGCCGCGCAGGCAAAAAACCCAATTACATCAATCCACAAACAATAGCGGCCACCACCGACCCACCAACCAGAACCACCCCAACCAAGCGTCGCTTATTAAGCTCAGTCCACAACAAGACGCCAGTCAAAGAAAGCAACACCATCCCACCAGCGATCGTATCGATCAACAAAACCCACCCAACACTCAACCCGACACCGCGATGCAGATTATTCATCGTAGTAAGAAAAGAGTTCTGCGTGCGCTTCACCGCAACAAACCCATTCCCGACCCAATACTCGGCCTGCACACCCCCAGCAGGCCCCACAATCCCGACTTGCCAGAACTCTGGCTGCATCGCACTGCGATCCCCCCAGGCAACAGGATGCGCGGGCTCGCGCTTCACTCTCCCTGGTTTGCCGTCAATCTTCAACTCGCCCTTGAGCCACTTCGCCATGTCCATCGGCGAACTCAATTTCTTCTGCGGCAATGGAATCTGCATCTCCTCAACCTGCGGCTCCCCCGACGACACCTTCAACGGCCCACCCCGGTGGTTCAGCAAAAACCCCGTCGCGCCGAACATCAAGCCCAACACAGCGCCCCACAACCCAACCCAGCCATGCACCTTGCGCAGCCACTTGATGAAATTCGCCCGCCGCGAACGCTGGCGCCGCGCGGCCTGTTCGGCATCGTCCATCAAATGACGGCCACGCTCCGGCGCATGAGCGGTGTAATGCGTGCCGCCAGCAGCCGCAGCAGGTTTCAGATCAGTCGATTCAGGCGCGTTCAAATCAAGGCTCCAGGCGCAGCGGTTCAAACCATCGCCGGCGCGCAACGGCCAGGCGCACGCTCACACCAGCGGTAAGTAAAGTATCGAAAAGAAGCGCCGGACAACCCAGCTTGCGGACCAGGCCGCCCGGCTGAGAGGCTGGCTGGCAGTCACAGAGGAGGAGAAATGTGACAAAAGCTGGCGATGCCTTTCAATTGAGAATGGATATCATTACACAATTAGGGTGTTTTCTCAATCGCGACACGCGGCATCCGCTTGACATCCGGGCGGCGCAAACCGACTCTAAGCAGCGATCCCGTCAACGTTGCCGTTTCGGATACCTGCCCGCCATGCGCCTCTCACCGCTTGTCTGTCTCGGCACATTCAGCTGGCTCGTCGGCATCCACGCGGCGAGCGCCAGCGTCCCGGGCAAACCGGACGACCCCTATACGAACGAAGGCGAGATACAGACCTTCACCGTCAATGCCGACGGCTCGTACTCGAAACTCGATTCGATGACGCTGCACGTGAACAACGAAGCAGGCGTCGCGCGTGTGGCGCAGCAATACGTCTGGTTCAATCGCAACATGGCGGATGTGCAGATCATCGAAGCCTACACGACGAGCGCCGACGGCGTGCGTCACGACGTGCAGCCGGAGCAGATTCGCGATGTGCAGGAAGTCCGCTCGTTTGACGCGCCGATGTTCCAGGACATCCAGGAAAAGGTGATCGTATTCCCCGCGGTCGAACCGGGCGCGCGCGTGCATCTCACCTATCGGAAGACGCAAAAGCTCCCGATCGTGCCGGGCGAGTTCAGCGACTTCACGCCGCCCGATCTCGCGCCGACCCACAACTTCCGCCTGATCTACGATCTGCCCGCCGACAAACCGCTCTATGCCGATGCGCGCGGCTTCACCGTTGTGCAACCGGTGACGCGCGACGGCCGCACACGTTATGAATATCGCTATGACAAGGCGCATTTCAGCCGGCTTGAACGCGGCTCGATTGCGTACGTGTCGTACGGCGACCGGCTGATGGTCTCGACCTTTCCTGACTACGCCGCGTTTGCTGCAACCTACAAAGCGTCCGCTGCCGATCCGACCGCGCGCGATGCCACCGTCACCCGTCTCGCGCAGAACCTCACCGCGCATGACCGCACGCCGCGCGCCAAAGCCAAGACGCTGTACGACTGGGTGCGCCGCAACATCCGCTATGTGGCGATCAACGTCGGGCGCGGCGCGGTGGTGCCGCATCGCGCGAGCGCTATCCTCGCGAACCGCTACGGCGACTGCAAGGATCACGTCGCGCTGTACGGCGCGTTGCTCGACGCAGTCGGCATCCGCAATGAGCCGGCGCTGATCAGCAGCGGCACGATCTACACGCTGCCGAGCGTTGCCGGTTACGGCGTCATCAATCACGTCATTACGTGGCTGCCCGACTTGCAGCAATACGCCGACTCGACCGCGTCGAATGTCGAATTCGATTTTCTGCCGTCGTCCGACCTGAACCGGCCGACCGTGCTGGTCGATCAAGGTGTGCTCGCGCACACACCGGCGACCGCGCTGACGACGCGCAGCACAGACCTGTCGATCAAGGTCGAATCGGATGGCTCAGCGAGCTTCACGTACCGGCTGGATGCGTCCGGCGCGTCCGCCGAACAGGCGCGCGCGATGTTGCGCATGCAGACGCCCGCGCAACGCGAGGAGTCGATCCAGGCGGAGTTGCGCAGCGTGAACCTGCGCGGCACGGCCACGCTCACTACCAGCGACCTCACGGCCGCCGACGGTCCGTTGACGATTACGATGAAAGGCACGATGGAAAGTCTCGTGGTGCCAGGCGCGTCGGCATCGATTCCTGCACTGACGAGTCTGGCCGGCGGCTTTGAAGCCGATACGCGCTACTGGCTCGGTGAACGCCAGCGCACGCAGCCGTTCGTCTGTCACAACGTGGCGTTGCACGAACGCGCGCGCATCGCGTTGCCGGCGAATTTCCACGTGCTCGACATGCCGGAAGCGAAACAAGCGCAAGATCGCCTCGTCGATTTCCAGTCGCAGTACACGTTCGACCCGCTAAGCAACGTCGTGACGATGACGCGCGACGGCGCCACCCATTTCGACAGCGATGTCTGCACGCCCGACGACTTCACGCAGATGCGTCCCGCGATAGAAGCGATCGGGCGCGACGTGCGCGCCGAAGTGATCGTCAAATCGACGCTGGTGGAATCGTCGAGCGTGGCGTCGCAGGCGCCGTGAGGCACAGTAAAAGCGCCTTGGAACAGCTAACGGTCAAACCGGCCAGAGCGGCCCTTCCTGCATCGCGCCGAGCTGCTCGCGCAGTTCGAGGATGCGGTCTTCCCAATAGCGTTGTGTGTTGAACCACGGAAACGCCGCCGGAAACGCCGGGTCGTCCCAGCGGCGCGCGAGCCACGCCTGGTAGTGAATCAGCCGCAGCGTGCGCAACGCTTCGACCAGATACAGTTCGCGCGGCTCGAAGTCGCAGAAGTCTTCGTAGCCGGCGAGCAGGTCCGTCAGCGCACACGACGCTTCCGCACGCTCGCCCGGCAGCAGCAGCCACAGATCCTGTATCGCCGGCCCCATCCGGCTATCGTCGAAATCGACGAAATGCGGGCCCGCGTCGGTCCACAACACATTGCTCGGATGGCAATCGCCGTGCATTCGCAGCATGCGAATCTCGCCGGCCCGCTCGAATGCGCCCTCGACACCTTCAAGCGCGAGATTTACTACGGTTTCCCAGGCGGTACGCACGTCGTCCGGAACAAAACGGTGTGACAGCAGGAAGTCGCGCGGTTCGTAGCCGAACGTGTGAATGTCGAGCGTCGGGCGCTCGGCGTAGTTTTGCGTCTGCCCAACCGCATGGATGCGGCCGATAAAACGCCCCAGCCATTCGAGCGTGTCGCGCCGGTCCAGATCCGGCGCGCGGCCGCCGCGGCGCTCGAAGATCGAGAAGCGGAAACCGTCGAAGGCATGCAACGTGCGGCCTTCGAAGACGCGCGCCGGCACCGCCGGAATCTCGCGCATCACGAGATCGGCGACAAAGGCGTGTTCTTCGAGAATGGCTTCGTCGGTCCAGCGCTCGGGGCGATAGAACTTCGCGACCACAGGCGGACCGTCTTCGACGCCCACCTGGTACACGCGGTTCTCATAACTGTTGAGCGGCAGCATGCGCCCGTCGGTGCGCACACCGACCGTGCTGAGCACGCTATCGAGCGCGTCGAGCACAATATCCGGCTTGAGCCGGGCGAAAGGGACGACGCTGTCGGCGCCGTCCTGTGGATCGAGAATGTCGTCGTTCATGCCCGCATTGTGCGCCGCGCCGCCGTCAAAGACGAGGGCGACGGCTCACCTTGCGGGTTACAGCCACCACGAATCGTCCTCAAACCGCCTTCAATGCATCTGCGCGCTCGACGGGCGCACAAGCTCGCCCGTATCGATCAGGTCTTCAAGGAAAAAGGGTTCAGTGTTCAGTTGCAGCGAAGCGCCGGGCTCACCGGCATACCACGCCACCATGGCCATGTCGCCGAGAATGCGCATGACGATCCCGCGTGCGCCTTGCGGCACGGCGATATGCACCGATCGGACAATGGAACCGATTTGCATGATGTTTCCCCGTTTCTCCCATAGCCGGCTTTATGGATTCCCTGCCGGTCAAGGTGATGATAAAAGCGCCGCTTCGCCGATAACGTTGCGTACGCACCCAATCTGCTTCGCGTGATGCAGGTGAGAGGTTCGTGTCATTGTTCCCGTTTTGCGGGGCGATGGAAAGCGCGAACAAACGACTGCTTACCCGTCGTTTCGCCCTATTCCATTACGGCACGCCGAGCCGGTGATCTGAGCGCAATGCGTCGTAACGGGATCATCATAAACCCTGAAGCGGCGGGGTACCAAAATCACGCCCCCGCCTCGCCAACAAGCGATACGTCAGCACGTGATTCGCCGGCGCCTGTTTCAGCGCACAGTTCGACGTCGTGTTCGCCGTTCAGTGCAGGGCAGTTTCGTCACACTGCACAACGACATCGGCTACCCGCTGCTCGCACCGCCTGACCAGTTGAGTCAGATGGAAATCGGCGCGATCTTCGTCGGGTATCTGACAGGGAGACATCGCGTCGCTGTGGCCGGGCCGTAAGTAAGCCCTGTGTAAGCAAACGCTTCACACATCGAGGCATGTTTGCTGCGGCGCGACAATCGCTGTGTGCCTTGCCAGGCCTGCTTCAACGGTCTGCGAATACGCGTTGCAGCGCGACAAAGCGCCGTTATGTTGCACTAACGGTCGCCTATACTCGAATCGAGCATTGGCAGCGCATGACTCCAGAAATAGAGCCGCTGCCATCGCTGATACCACATAAGGAGACGGGCATGACGACCTACTTCACGATCGGCGATTTCATCCTGGTCATTCCGATGGCGCTGGCTGGCGCTTTGTTTGTCGGTGCGCTCCCCTGCAAGACGGAATTGCGGCACAACGCGCTGCGCGTGCTTGGCGCGATTATCGGCGTGGTGTTCGCGGTCGTGCTGGTCGAAGGGTTGCCGGCGCTGGTGTAGCGGGGTCTGGCGAAGACGCCTTGGCTGCTTCGCAAATGGTTTGGTGGACTGAATGCTGTGGCTGCGGTCGCGGCGTTGGAGTCGCGCGCCTCGAACGCGCCCACAAAAAAGCCGCCTCACGGCGGCTTTTCTATTTCTACGACACGAAAATCTCCGAGTTCAGATCGCCTGATCGGTCGACGGCTTTTCCCACAGGTTGATACCGCCTTCGGTCGCGTAGCGGTCGATTTCCGCCAGTTCGTCTTTCGAGAACGCGAGGTTTTTCAACGCACCGACGTTTTCGCGCACCTGCTCGGCACGGCTTGCGCCAATCAGCACGGACGTGACGCGCTTATCGCGCAACGCCCAGGCCAGTGCCATTTGCGCGAGGCTTTGTCCGCGACGCTGCGCGATGTCATTGAGCTTGCGCACGTGTTCGATGTTTTGCGGGCTCAGATGCTCCTGCTTCAGCGAACCGCCGCCCGGCTTGTTGACACGCGCGTCTTCCGGCACGCCGTTGAGATATTTGCTCGTGAGCAGGCCCTGTGCGAGCGGTGTAAACGCGATGCTGCCCGCGCCGACCTGGTCGAGCGTATCGAGCAGTTCGTGCTCGATCCAGCGATTGAGCATGTTGTACGCCGGCTGATGGATCAGGAGCGGCACCTTGTATTCGGCGAGCAGCTTCGCCATTTCGAGCGTCTTGGTTGCCGAGTATGACGAGATACCGATGTACAGCGCCTTGCCCTGCTGTACGGCACTCGCCAATGCGCCGGCGGTTTCTTCGAGCGGCGTGTCGGCGTCGAAGCGATGCGAATAGAAGATGTCGACGTAGTCGAGACCCATACGTTGCAGGCTTTGATCGAGACTCGCGAGTATGTACTTACGCGAGCCGCCGCCCTGGCCGTACGGACCCGGCCACATATCCCAGCCGGCCTTCGA
The DNA here is from genome assembly GCF_038050405.1 of Paraburkholderia sp. IMGN_8. NCBI lineage: Bacteria > Pseudomonadati > Pseudomonadota > Betaproteobacteria > Burkholderiales > Burkholderiaceae > Paraburkholderia > Paraburkholderia sp. IMGN_8. Next base: position 4,425,045 of record NZ_CP150900.1, read on the forward strand.
CGAGATCAGCAGTTCGTCGCGATACGGCTTGAAGTCGTCTTTGAAGAGACGGCCAAAATTGGTTTCGGCGCTGCCGTACGGGGGGCCGTAGTTGTTGGCGAGATCGAAGTGTGTGATACCCAGATCGAAGGCGGTGCGCAGGATATCGCGCTGCGTGGAGATCGGCGTCGTATCGCCGAAGTTGTGCCACAGGCCCAGCGACAGCGCCGGCAGTTTGAGACCCGACTTGCCGCAGACGCGGTATTGCATGTCCGAGTAGCGTGCTGAATCTGCTTCGTAAGCCATTGCTAGAGTCCTTGTATCGCGTGCCGCAAAGCGGCGCTTTGGTTCGATGATTCGGCGTTTGGGTGAAGCTGGTTTGCTATGGTAGCCAATCGGCGCCTTGCATGCAGATGCCCAGTATGCGGGATGGACGGTTGCGTGTCGGTCCCCTACACTTTGGCCGATCAGATTTATCGGAGGGATTCATGACGAAGGCGATTTCAATCGCATTGATTGTTGGCGGGATTGTGATGCTGTACTTCGGTGGGCAGGCGTTCAATTCTGTTAGCAGCGATGTGTCTCGGGTGTTTACTGGGTCTCCGACCAATAAGGCGATCATGCTGATTGTTGGTGGTGTTGTTGCTACTGTTGCCGGATTGACCGGCGTGGCTTTGTCTGGACGGAAGAAGTAAGGGTTTTTTTGCGCGTGGCGCCTGGTTGGGTTGTTTGCCTGCGGTGTTGGCTTTTTTCTCGTTCTGTTTGCCTGCGCGGCGCTTTTGGTTGTTTGCCTACGGGGTTGCCTTTCCTTGATTTCTTAGTGGTCTATTAGCGTCGCCCCTGTGCGGGGCAGGCACTTACTTTCTTTGCCCACCAAGTGGACTTCCTTCGGGGCGCCGCCGCAAAGAAAGTAAGCAAAGAAAGCGGCTTCACACCGCTAATTCTTAAGCGGGTCCCCTGGCTTGGAGCAGGCAGTGGAGCATCTGGAACCAGTGTTCCCGCACACTCCACGCTAGTGACAAGGCAGTCATACTTCCGGCGGCGCTGCGCGCGCCGTAGCGGTACTTCATCAAACCACCGGCTGGTTTCGGCGCTCGACGGTACCTCATCAAACCGCCCGCCGGTTTCGGCGCTCAGTGGTACTTCGCGAAACCGCCTGCCGGTTTCAGCGGCGACGTTTCGCCCGGCATAGTGGCTCGCGCTCCCAAGCTTCAGTGCTTCGCCGAGGCGAAGCCGATGGCCCCCACCAAACCAAACCGAAGCCACTGGTTTCCCCAGCAGACCGTTCCGGTGAGCACGCAGTGCGAGGCGGGAAGCATGACTGCCTTGTCACCAGGGCTGAATGCGCGAGGACACAGATTCCAGATGCTCCACTACCTCCTCCAAGCCAGGGGACCCGCTTAAGAATTAGCGGGGTGAAGCCGCTTTCTTTGCTTACTTTCTTTGCGGCGGCGCCCCGAAGGAAGTCCACTTGGTGGGCAAAGAAAGTAAGTGCCTGCCCCGCACAGGGGCGACGCTAATAGACCACTAACAAATCAAGGAAAGGCAACGCCGTAGGCACACAGACATAATGCGCCGCAGGCAAAAAACTCTAAAACGCAATTTCAGGCTTAGCAGCCGACCGAGTCCCCGGCAACGGGACATTACTCGCCCCGTGATAGGTAAACACCAAAGAAAACTTAACCTGATCGCTAAGATTCTTCCCAGCCGAATGCAACGTATTGCAATGAAAAAAAACCACATCGCCGGCGCGAAGCTCAGGCGAAACAGCGGTTCGAATCAGCGCCTGATTCTCCTCCAGATCGGAGCGAAAAAACTTGGCCTCATCAAACCGATCAGAAGTAAAAGAAGCACTATGTGACTTCGGCACCAACCACAACGCACCGTTATCGACAGTCTCCGCCCCCACAGCAAGCCACACAGACACCAGGTCGTCACGCTCGAACGACCAATACCTCACATCGCGATGCCAGCCCGTCAAACTGCCATAAGCAGGATGCTTGGTCATCATGCAGTTGTGATGCGCCCGCGATAACCGCGGCTCCTCACCGAAATACAACTCCATCCAGCCGCGAATTTCCGGTGCAGTCGCCCATTGAGCAAAACTCGGATGACGCGCATACGCGTCGAGCAACCGCCGAACCGTATGCCCACCCGGCGCATATTTAGACTCCGGCGCCCCCGGATAACGCAGATCCGCTTCGAACTCGATCGGCGCCGCCGCCTCCTTCAATTGCCGCTCCGCAATCTGCTTCAGTTCGCCGCAACGCTCGGGTGACACCAGTCCCGGCACAACGACAAAGCCCTGCTCCCGCAACGTTTGAATCTGTTCTTTCTTCGAGTGAACTGACATGGATATTCCGTTACTTTCGACTGGCTGATGCTGGATTGTAAAACGGGCGCGATCGGGCTGCGCGCAGTTTCGCCCACCAACTCGCCCACCAGCCAGCCATCGTCTTACGCACGACTTTCATGCGCAATGAAATTTCATCGCACGTTGTAAGGGCAATCACGCACGATAGACGGGCGCAAAGGGCACGATCCGACAGGCATGCAGGACCTTCCAACCCCGTAAAAACCCGGATTCGCAGGGTAAAAACGGACTTTCTGACGTCACGAATCGCGTGTAGCCTGCACGCATGTTGATCGCCACTCCCGCACTTCGGCGACGCGCACAGGCCGCCATGGCCGATTCCGCCGTCCTCCGTGCCCTTTCCAGTCGATTCCCAGGCTTTCGCGCCGTCCATCGCGACACCGCCGTTGGCACATTTGGTGCTCCTTTCGGTGCGCATTCCGTCGCGCGACACGTTGCCTACTTGTGAAGCCATGCATACTCTTCTGAGCACCCGTCTTACCCGCGCCGCGTTGAAAGCGGCGCGTCCCGCGCGCCGCCATGTCGTGCGCGCACTGCGTCACCACGCCACCCGCACTCGCGCGCTAGGCGAACAATGGCGCGACGCCAAAGCGGTCGACGGTATTCGCACGTGGTTCCAGACCTTCTTTGCAGCGCTGCGCATACAAGGTGGCTCGCGCCGTTTTTCGCTGCGTACGCTGCTGCGCAAACCGACGCCGCTGCGTGCGTTGACTGCCACACGCCGTGCACCGGTTGCCGCGCCGCAGAGCACGAGCCGCCGCCCGCGCCGGATGTCGACGAGCGGTAGCACCGGCTGGTTTGCGTTCGCGTTTGCGAGCCGTTAAGCCAATCAACAGGCGCGCCGTCAGCCCGTAGTTTCTGTGCGGCGAGCATGCTCGCCGCAGTTCAGCGTTGATGCCCTCGTCTAACCCTGCGGCAAAGCAACGCATGCAACGGCTATAAAAAAACCCCGCCCGGCTCACGCCGGCGGGGTTTTTCGTTAAAGCGAACTGCGCGCGCTTAATCTGCGAGCGCGGCGACCGGCTCCGTGCCGGCAGCTTCAGCGAGCGCCAAAGCCTTGTCCGTGGCTTCCCACGTGAATTCCGGCTCTTCGCGGCCAAAGTGACCGTAGGCCGCGCTTTTCTCGTAGATCGGGCGCAGCAGGTCGAGCATCTGGATGATGCCCTTCGGACGCAGATCGAAATGCTCCTGCACGAGCTTCGTGATCGTCGCATCCGACACGCGGCCCGTGCCGAACGTGTTGACCATCACCGAAGTCGGCTGTGCCACGCCGATCGCATACGACACCTGAATCAGGCAGCGCGAAGCCAGACCAGCGGCAACGATGTTCTTCGCCACGTAACGGCCGGCATAAGCCGCCGACCGGTCGACCTTCGACGGATCCTTGCCCGAGAACGCGCCGCCGCCGTGAGGCGCCGCGCCGCCGTAGGTGTCGACGATGATCTTGCGGCCGGTCAAACCGCAATCGCCTTGCGGACCGCCGATCACGAACCGGCCGGTCGGGTTCACCAGGAACTTGATGTCGCCTTTGATGAGCTCAGCCGGCAACGTCGGCTTGATCACTTCCTCGATCACGGCTTCGCGCAGCGTGTTCAGGTCGATGTCCGGCGAATGCTGCGTGGACAACACGACGGTGTCGATCGAATACGGCTTGCCGTCGACGTAACGCACAGTGACCTGCGACTTTGCATCCGGACGCAGCCACGGCAGACGGCCGTCGCGGCGCAGATTCGCCTGGCGCTCGACCAGACGGTGCGACAGATGGATCGGCAACGGCATCAGTTCCGGCGTTTCTTCGCACGCGTAGCCGAACATCAGGCCCTGGTCGCCGGCGCCCTGGTCGAGGTTGTTGTCGTGCGCGCGATCCACGCCTTGCGCGATGTCCGGCGATTGCTTGTCGTACGCGACGAGCACCGCGCAGCCGCGGTAGTCGATACCGTAATCGGTGTTGTCGTAGCCGATGCGCTTGATCGTGTTGCGCGCGACCTGGATGTAATCGACGTTCGCGGTGGTGGTGATTTCACCGGCCAGCACGACCAAGCCCGTGTTGCACAGTGTTTCGGCAGCAACACGCGAATATTTGTCTTGCGCCAGAATGGCGTCGAGGATTGCGTCCGAAATCTGATCCGCGACTTTGTCGGGATGGCCTTCGGACACGGATTCGGAAGTGAAGAGATAATCGTTTGCCACGTTGCAGACTCCTGTTTTGTGGTTACGGTTGAGTTTCACGTAGCCAGCTTCGGGAGCCTTGAAGCGGCGACGCTTTAGCGGATTACATGACCGCCAGGCGCGCCCCATATGGGTTGTGTGCCTGACAGCTTCGCCCCGCAAGTTGTCTATTAACTCGGCGAAGCCCTTATTATAGCGACTTCCTTTGATTGTCACAGAGTGTTCACCCGTGCCGTATTTCAACCCGTTTCCAGGTTTCTTGAGCAAAGCGTCGCTCGACGCCCTACACGGAGGGGCGGCATGCTGAGTCGTATTGGTGCTTACCTGGCCATTGGGCTGCTGAAATTTTTAGCGCTGCTGCCGTACGGCCTCGTTGCAAGAATGGGCGACGGGCTTGGCTGGCTGCTCTATCAGATCCCCAGCAATCGTAAGCGCATTGTTCACATCAACCTGAGCTTGTGTTTCCCGGAATGGAGCGAGGAGCACCGCGCAGAGATCGCGCAGAAACACTTCCGCCATGCGATCCGCAGTTTTTTGGAGCGCAGCGTGCAGTGGTTCGGCTCTGCGAAGAAGCTCGAAAAGCTCGTGCAGGTGGATAGCGAGATCGATCTGCTCGATCCTGACATGCCGCCCACCCTGCTGCTTGGCGCGCATTTCGTCGGTATCGAGGCAGGTTCCGTGTTCATTAATCACGCACTGCGCCGGCAGTGCGGCGCGCTCTATCAGCCGATGTCCAACAAGGTGCTCGACGACGTGGCCATAGCCGCGCGCGGTCGCTTCGGCGCGGATATGGCAAGCCGCGCCGACAGCGCGCGCATCGTGCTGCGCTGGCTGCGCGACCGCAAGCCCGTCATGCTCGGCGCCGACATGGACTACGGCATGCGCAACTCGACGTTCGTGCCGTTCTTTGGTGTACAGGCATGCACGCTGACGGCCGTCGGACGGCTTGCCAAAGTCGGGCATGCGCAAGTGGTGCCGTTCATCGGCGAAGTGCTGCCCAACTACAAAGGCTACCGGTTGAAGGTATTCAAGCCGTGGGACAACTACCCCTCCGGCGACGACGATATCGATGCGCGTCGCATGAATGCCTTCCTCGAAGAGCAGATTCCGCTGATTCCCGAGCAGTACTACTGGGTGCACAAGCGCTTCAAGACGCGCCCGCCGGGCGAACCGGGTGTGTACTGAGCGCATTGCGTCGAGAAAGCGCCGGAGCGCGGAAATAACGCGGTGTCCGGCTCACCTGCCGGCGCGTCACTTACAATAGCGTGATGAAACTGAAATTCACCAAAATGCACGGCGCGGGCAATGACTTCGTCGTGCTCGACGGCTACACCCAACCGGTCAACCTGACGCCGGAACGGGTGCGCGCGCTCGCGGACCGGCATTTCGGCGTCGGCGCCGACCAGTTGCTGCTGGTCGAAAAGCCCACGCTCGACGGCGTCGATTTCCGCTATCGCATCTTCAATTGCGACGGCGGCGAGGTCGAGCATTGCGGCAACGGCGCGCGCTGCTTCGTCAAGTTCGTGCGCGATACCGGCCTGACCGACAAGCGCAGCGTGCGCGTGCAGGTCCAGAACGGCACCATCACGCTGACCATGCAGGACAATGGCGAAGTGCTGGTCGACATGGGCACACCTGTGTTCGAACCGGCGCGTGTGCCGTTCGATGCCAAGGGCCTCGAAGGCCGTAGCGAAGGCGCCGACACGCTCTGGCCGCTCGACGTGAACAGCGTGACGCGATGGATCTCGGTGGTGTCGATGGGCAATCCACACGCGGTGCAGGTGGTCGACGACGTCGAAGATTTCCCGGTACTGACCGATGGCCCGGTGATCGAGCGGCATGCGCGTTTCCCACAGCGAGTGAACGCGGGCTTCATGCAGATCGTCGGCCGTAGCGAAATCAAACTGCGCGTCTACGAACGCGGCGCCGGTGAAACGCTGGCGTGCGGCACGGGCGCTTGCGCGGCGGTCGCCGCCGGCATTCGCCGCGGGCTGCTGGATGCGCCGGTCCTCGTGCACACGCACGGCGGCAAGCTGACGATTTCGTGGGACAGTACGCGCGAGGCCGCGCCGCTCCTGATGGCCGGTCCCGCGGCAACTGTTTTCGAAGGCGAAATCGAGCTGGCCGATTAACCGATTAAGCGGCCACACCAACTCATTGACCGATGCGCCGCCCGAAGGCGTCGTCCCGTAGTCCTTTAGCCGAAACCATGAACGATCGCGAAGTCTCCGAATATCTGCTCGCCAACCCCGAATTCTTCGCCGAACACGCGGAAATGCTCGCGACGATCCGGCTTGCGAACCCGCACGGCAAAGCCGCGGTGTCGCTGCAGGAACGGCAGATGGAAATGCTGCGTGACAAGAACAAACATCTCGAACGGCGCCTCGCCGAGTTGCTGCGTTACGGCCACGAGAACGACAGCATCGCGTCGAAATTCAATCGCTGGACTATCCGCGTGATGGCCGAGCGCGATCCGTATGCGCTGCCGCGCACGATCGCGACCGGCTTGCGCGACATTTTCGACGTGCCGCAAGCCGCGCTGCGCGTGTGGGATATCGCCGAACCGTACGCACAGGCCGACTTCGCGCGCCATGTCGGCGAGGAAGTGCGGATCTTCGCGAACAGTCTCGCCACGCCGTATTGCGGCGCGAACACCGGCTTCGAAGCGGCGCAGTGGTTGGCGCCCGCAGTGTCGGCGGTGGCCGACGACGCGTCGTCGTCTTCGTCGGCGGAAAACGCGAGCGAATCCGCCCACGCCACCGAGTCGATCGCGCTGCTCGCGCTGCGCGACCCCGAAGGCAAGGAAGAAGCGCCCACCTTCGGCCTGCTGGTGATGGGCTCAGGCGACCCGCGCCGCTTCCACGACGGCATGGCCACCGATTTTCTGACGCAGATCGGCGCGTTGGCGAGCGCGGCACTGAGCCGCCTGCTGCCGCGCTGATCCCACGCCGATCCGCCCAAACGCCGCCCATCGTGACCGAAGCCGACCCGATCGCCGCCTATCTGTCGAACCTCGAACACGAGCGGCGGTTGTCGGCTCATACGCTGCGCGGCTACGCCCACGAACTTGAAGAGCTCAAGCTGCTGGCCAAAGGTCGGCCGCTCGAAAGCCTCACCGCCATCGACATCCGCGGCGCCGTCTCACGCGCGCACGCGGGTGGACTGACCGCGCGCTCGATCAGCCATCGGCTTTCGGCGTGGCGTGCGTTTTATCGCTGGTTCGCGGGCCACGTCGACTTGCCGGCCAATCCGGTCGCCACGGTGCGCGCGCCGAAACAGGCCAGGACGCTGCCCAAAGCGCTTTCCGTCGACGACGCCACGCGCCTGATGGAAAGCCCGCCCGCCGCCACACCCGAAGGTTTGCGCGATCACGCGATGCTCGAGCTGTTCTACTCGTCGGGCCTGCGCCTGTCTGAACTGGTCGGTCTCGACGCCCGTTTCGCCGACGCCGGCGGCTACCGTTCCGCGGGCTGGCTCAAGCTCGATTCCGCCGAAGTCGAAGTGCTCGGCAAGGGCAACCGGCGCCGCATCGTGCCGGTCGGCAGCAAGGCGCTCGACGCCTTGCGCGCGTGGCTCGAGGTGCGCGACCAGATGGTGAAGCACGATCCGCATCCGCTGTTTCTGTCGGTGCGCGGCAATCGTCTGTCGCCGAACGTGGTGCGTGAACGCGTGAAGCGCGCGGCGCTGGTCGCCGGCATTCCCGCCAACGTGCATCCGCACGTGCTGCGGCATTCGTTCGCCACGCATGTGCTGCAATCGAGCGGCGACCTGCGCGCGGTGCAGGAACTGCTCGGCCACGCCAGCATCACCGCCACTCAGGTCTACACCGCGCTCGATTTCCAGCATCTCGCGCACGTCTACGATCAGGCGCATCCACGCGCCAAAAAACGCGACTGACTCCGCTTTTTGCGGTTTGCAGTCTCCGCCTTCGCTTGACCTGCCGTGTGGGTCTCTCCATGCGGCCTATTGCTCTGCTGACACCCTGATGAATACCGTTACGCTCAAACCGTCGAAAGAAAAGTCGCTGCTGCGCCGCCATCCGTGGGTCTATGCCAACGCGATCGATCGCGTCGACGGCAATCCCGCCGCCGGCGCCACCGTACTGGTGCGCGCGCACGACGGCCGCTTCCTCGCGCGCGCCGCCTACAGCCCGCATTCGCAGATCCGCGCCCGCGTATGGAGCTTCGACGAAACCGAGCCGATCGACCACGCGTTCTTCAAACGCCGCGTGCAGCGCGCACTGGCGCATCGTCAAACGATGGTGCACGACACCGGCGCCGTGCGGCTGATTTTCGGCGAAGCGGACGGACTGCCAGGCCTGATCGTCGATCATTACGTCGCCGAGGACGAAGGCCAGCGCAGCCAGCTCGTCTGTCAGTTCATGGCGGCGGGCGTCGAAGCATGGAAGGAAGCGATCGTCGCCGCGCTGACCGATGCGACCGGTTGCCCGAACGTCTACGAACGCTCGGACGTGTCGATCCGCCAGAAGGAAGGTCTCGAGCAGATCGCCGGCGTGCTGGCGGGCGAATCGCCGTCCGAGACGCTGATCGCGAGCGAAAACGGCGTGCGTTATCACGTCGACGTGCGCAACGGCCACAAGACCGGCTTCTACGTCGACCAGCGCGACAACCGCGCGCTGGTGCAGCAACTCGCGCGGGACCGCGACGTGTTGAACTGCTTCTGCTACACCGGCGGTTTCTCGCTGGCAGCGCTCAAAGGCGGCGCCAAACGCGTGGTGTCGATCGATTCGTCTGGAGAGGCGCTGGCGCTCGCGCAGCAGAACGTCGCGGCCAACGGCTTCGACGCGGAGCGCGCCACGTGGCTCGACGCCGACGCGTTCAAGACCCTGCGCCGCCTTTACGACGACGGCGAACGCTTCGACCTGATCGTGCTCGATCCGCCAAAATTCGCGCCGTCGCGTGAACACGTAGACCGGGCCGCGCGCGCCTACAAGGACATCAACCTGACCGGGCTGAAGCTGCTGCGCCCGGGCGGCCTGCTGTTCACCTATTCGTGCTCCGGTGCGATCGACGCCGAACTGTTCCAGAAGATCGTCTCCAGCGCGGCCGCCGACGCGCGCGTCGATGCACGGATTCTCAAGCGCCTCGGCGCGGGGGTGGACCATCCGCTGCTCACCGCATTCCCGGAAGGCGAGTACCTGAAAGGCCTATTGTTGCAAATCGCCTGATCGCCCATAGTTTCAGGGTTATTTCCCGCGCTGGCAGCGTAGGCAAACCAGGGTTCGAACCCGGCCGCCAGCGCCGGTTCGACAGATATGTTCCAATAACCGGCTAGATTGGGCTGCGCACCATCAGGCTGCCGCGCCCGGTCCGACGCATTCGATTACGCAGACTCACGTACATACAGGCGACCAACATGATCCCAGTCACGATCCTGACCGGCTTTCTCGGCAGCGGCAAAACCACCCTGCTCAAGCGCATCCTGAACGAAAAGCACGGCATGAAGATCGCCGTGATCGAAAATGAGTTCGGCGAAGAGAACATCGATAACGAAATCCTCGTGCAGGACACCAGCGAACAGATCATCCAGATGAGCAACGGCTGCATCTGCTGCACGATCCGCGGCGACCTTTCGCGCGTGCTGGGCGATCTGGCGGCGAAGAAGCAGTCCGGCGAACTGGATTTCGACCGGGTCGTGATCGAAACCACCGGCCTCGCCAATCCGGGCCCGGTCGCTCAAACGTTCTTCATGGACGACCAGATCGCCAATGAATTCCTGCTCGACGCGATCATCACGCTGGTCGACGCGAAGCACGCGAACCCCCAGCTCGACGAGCACGAAGTGGTGCAGCGCCAGGTCGGCTTCGCCGATCGCCTGTTCATCACGAAGGCCGATCTGGTCGAGGAAGAACACGTGGCCGATCTGCGCCACCGCCTGCTGCACATGAATCCGAGGGCGGCGATCAAAGTCGTCAATTTCGGCGAAGCGGAGATCAAGGAAATCTTCGACCTGCGTGGCTTCAACCTGAATTCGAAGCTCGAGATCGATCCGGAATTCCTCGCCGAAGACGAACACGCGCACAGCCATGCTCACGCGCACGACGAGCACGGCCATACCCACGGCGATCACGATCACGAAAACTGCGATCACGACCATGGCCGTTGCGATCACGACGGCCACGATCACGCGAATCATCACCACGCGCACCACGACGACAAGATCAAATCGTTCGTCTACCGCAGCGACCGTCCGTTCGATCCGAACAAGCTGGAAGACTTCCTCGGCGGCATCCTGCAGATCTACGGTGAGCGTCTGTTGCGTTACAAGGGCGTGCTGTACATGAAGGGCGTCGACCGCAAGGTGGTCTTCCAGGGCGTGCATCAGATGATGGGCAGCGATCTGGCCGCGAAATGGCAGCCGATCGAGAAGAAGACCAACAAGATGGTATTCATCGGCATTGAACTGCCGCAAGACCTGATCACCGACGGTCTGAATGCCTGTCTGGCGTAAGGCGCGAGCGGCGGTTGCTCGTACCGTGCCGTTCCGTTGGACCGCGTGTGTGTGCCTTCAGGCACATGGGCGCCGCGTCAATCGTCTGCTGAATGCGCCGAAAGGCCACTGAAAAGTCGTGTGTATGAAAAGCGCGTGAAAACCCTGCTGTATTAAAGCGTGCACGACCATCGCTTTTTGGTCGTGCGCGCGTTATATTTTCAGGATATCGACGCGCTGCAGCGGGATTTCCACCAGTTGCGGTGCAGGATTGTGATTCAGTTACAATACGTGCCCACTGGAGAATGACAACGAATTGCCCGGTCAGCGCGTATCCCGCGCCGGGCCTGAAATGGCGCCGGAAAATCTTGTCCGGAAACACGCCGACAATGCCGGCTGGCACAGCCTGAACGGGCGCGCGGCCGGTAAGCACTGCCTCAGGAGCATTTGAGAACCGGTTTCCAGAGGAGTTCGGCCCCGCATTGGCGTAGCGACGCCCAGCGCGCAGGCGCTCGGCGCTTCGGCGTCACGACAGTCCACCGTCCGTGTTCGCCCTGCGCTCGTTGAGCGTCTTCGAGGCGCCTTTGCGGGCAACACGAAAGTGCGGGCACTATGTAAGAGTTTTGCCTCACATTGAAGAAGCAAGCCAGATGACGACGAAACGACTCTTGACTGAAGCCGAAATCCTGAAGATGAGCGACAAGGATTACATGAATGAGGATCAGCTCGCTTTCTTCAAGAACAAGCTCGAACAGCTGCAGGCGGAGATTCTCCGCAATGCCGGCCAGACGACCGAAAACCTGCGCGAAACGGTAATCGTGCCGGACCCGGCCGATCGCGCAACGATCGAGGAAGAGCATGCGCTCGAACTGCGCACGCGCGACCGCGAGCGCAAGCTGCTGAAGAAGGTGCAGCAATCGCTCGCGCGCATCGATTCGGGCGATTACGGCTGGTGCGAAGAAACCGGCGAGCCAATCGGCATCCCGCGTCTGCTCGCACGGCCCACGGCCACCCTGTCGCTCGAAGCGCAGGAACGCCGCGAACTGCGCCAGAAGCTGTTCGGCGACTGAACGCCAGCGGCGCGGCTTCGGCTCCGCGCCCTGTTACGCTGCTTCATCGAGAGGCGCACGGTGATCTGTGCGCCTTTTTTCTTTTGCAAGGCACTTTTTAGCGTTCGCTGGGGACACGGCCCCGATCGTCCGGCTGGCTGCGGTTCTACGCTGCGCCGGTGCTGCCACCTGCCTCTTCGCCCTCTCCCGTGCGCCGTCCTGGTCACGTGTTTTTTGTCTTATGCCATTTGCCGGCTCTTGATATGACCGCGCACGCCCTAAAATAAACCGAACATGCGCTGCACGAGCGCGCGCCGGCCAGTTGATCGTTGAGTTGATTGTTTCAGCGTCGCGCGCCGTCCGCTTCCCGGATTCATGCGGTGGCGCTGCGCTACCGCGTCCTACCCGTTTTGCAAAGAGGAACGCATATGGAGCAATTTCACGGCACGACGATCGTCTCCGTGCGCCGCGGCGACAAGGTCGCGCTCGGCGGCGACGGCCAGGTGACACTGGGCAACATCGTCATGAAGGGTGGCGCGAAGAAAGTCCGGCGCATCTATAACGGCAAAGTGCTGGTCGGCTTCGCAGGCGGCACGGCCGACGCCTTCTCGCTGCTCGACCGCTTCGAAGCGAAGCTGGAAAAACATCAGGGCAATCTGACGCGCGCGGCCGTCGAACTCGCGAAAGACTGGCGCACCGACCGCATGCTACGCCGCCTCGAAGCAATGCTGATCGCCGCCGACGCGACCACTACCCTCGTCATCACCGGTAACGGCGACGTACTGGACCCGGAAGGCGGTATCTGCGCAATCGGTTCGGGCGGCGCCTACGCGCAAGCCGCTGCGAAAGCGCTCGCCGACAACACTGAGATGTCGCCGCGCGAAATCGTGGAGAAGTCGCTGGAGATTGCCGGCGACATGTGCATCTATACGAACCATAACCGCGTCATCGAGACGATCGAGTAAGGACCCACGATGAGCACCATGACCCCTGCCGAGATCGTCTCGGAACTCGACAAGCACATCATCGGCCAAGGCCGCGCTAAGAAAGCAGTGGCGGTGGCATTGCGCAACCGCTGGCGCCGTCAGCAGGTCGAGGAACCGCTGCGCCAGGAAATCACGCCGAAGAACATTCTGATGATCGGACCGACCGGCGTCGGCAAAACCGAAATCGCGCGGCGCCTGGCGAAACTGGCCGACGCGCCGTTCATCAAGATCGAAGCCACCAAGTTCACAGAAGTCGGCTATGTAGGTCGCGACGTCGACAGCATCGTGCGCGATCTGATGGAGATTTCGATCAAGCAGACGCGCGAAACGGAAATGCGCAAAGTGCGGACCAAAGCCGAAGATCAAGCCGAAGACCGCATCCTCGACATCCTGCTGCCCACCGCGCGCCCGGTCGGTTTCGGCGCGAGTTCGAGCGCCGCGGACACCGTGGATGAAAGCAGCCCGACGCGTCAGACCTTCCGCAAGCGTCTGCGCGAAGGCCTGCTCGACGACAAGGAAATCGAACTCGACGTCGAGCAGCCGCAAGTCGGCATGGACATCATGGGGCCGCCGGGCATGGAAGACATGACCGAGCAGATCCGCTCGATGTTCGCCAACATCGGCGGCGGCAAGAAAACGCGCCGCAAGATGAAGGTGAAGGAAGCGCTGAAAGTCCTCACCGACGAAGAAGCCGGCAAGATGCTCAACGACGAAGATGTGAAAACCAAGGCGGTGCAGAACGTCGAGCAGAACGGCATCGTGTTTCTGGATGAGATCGACAAGATCGCGTCGCGTAACGAAGTGGGCGGCGGCGAGGTGTCGCGCCAGGGCGTGCAGCGCGATCTGTTGCCGCTCGTCGAAGGCACCACGATCAGCACCAAGTACGGCATGGTGAAGACCGATCACATCCTGTTCATCGCGAGCGGCGCGTTTCATCTGGCGAAGCCGAGCGATCTGATTCCGGAACTGCAAGGTCGTTTCCCGATTCGGGTCGAACTGGATTCGCTGTCGGTCGGCGATTTCGAGTCGATCCTGGTTGCGACCGACGCGAGCCTCGTCAAGCAATACCAGGCGCTGCTCGAAACCGAAGACGTGCACCTCGAATTCGGCGACGACAGCATTCGCCGTCTCGCCGAGATCGCTTTCGCTGTGAACGAGAAAACCGAGAATATCGGCGCGCGCCGCCTGTACACGGTGATCGAAAAGCTGCTCGAAGAAGTCTCGTTCTCGGCCGGCAATCATTCGGGCACGACGGTGAAAATCGATGCGTCATATGTCGACCGCGCGCTGAATGAAGTGGCCGAAGACGAAGACCTCTCGCGCTACGTGCTGTGAAGTCGCATCTGCCGCCGTGCATGCCACATTACAGCCGTACGCCTCGCCGGATCCACATCATGTGTGAAGCGTAAAAAACGGGCTGCCTTGTAAAAGGCAGCCCGTTTTGCTTTCTGGCCTGCGAACGAAAGACCCAGCGCTTACTGCTTGACCGGCCGCTTGGCCAACTTGCGCTGCAGCGTTCGACGATGCATGTTCAACGCGCGCGCGGTGGCCGAAATATTACCGCCATGCTCAGCGAGCACGCGTTGAATATGCTCCCATTCGAGACGCGCGACCGACAACGGCGTGGGATGCTCGATCGCCTCTTCGGCTTGCAACGCGCTCGCTTCGCTTTGCAGCGCCGACAAAATCGTTTCGACGTTCGCCGGCTTCGCCAGATAGTTATCGGCGCCGTCTTTCACCGCTTGCACCGCGGTCGCAATGCTCGCGTACCCGGTCAGCACCAGCATCCGCGCGTCCGGCTGCAAGTCGCGCAGCGGCGCGACGAGCGTGAGGCCCGAGTCGTTGCCGAGATGCAGGTCCACCGTGATCTGGCTGAACTTCTGCTGGTTCGCGAGCTTGATCGCCTCGTCCGCGTTGTGCGCTTCGGCCACCGTGTAGCCGCGCCGCGTCAGACCGCGGGCGAGGATGCCGGAGAACACCTCATCGTCGTCGATCACCAGAAAATTCATATCGCTCATGCCTGTTTCTCCGTGTTGGATGGCGCGGCGCCGCGACGGCCCGTGCCGGATAATTTGCGCGCCGCGAGCGGTAGCCGCAGCACTGCGCGCGTGCCACGTGGCTTGTTCTCACTCACGTCGGTCAATTCGATCGAACCGCCCAGGCGCGCCGCCGCTGAAAACGCCAGATAAAGACCCACGCCGTGCCCGCCCTGCGTACTGTCGACCGGCATCGCGCCGAGTGAACCGCGCAACGCCGGCGGAATACCTGGGCCCGCGTCGCATACTTCGAATTCGATCTGGTCGCCTTGCTTCGCGAGCGTACATGCCAGCGTCACATGATCGCGGCTCGCACGCGCCGCGTTGTCCAGCAAAATCGTGAGAATTTGACTGACGGCAACCGTGTCGTCAAGACTGACCTCCGCGGGCGGCACGCCGAGCCGCTCGAATTTCACATGCGGATGGCGCAAGCGCCATTGCTCTCCGAACGACTCGAGCCACTCGGCGACCGGTTGCCGGTTGCTCGACGTCGATGCGCGGCTGCGCAGCCGGGCAAGTGCCGAGGTGCACAACGTCATTTGCTGTTCGAGCAGTTCGAGATCGGCGGTATAGGGCGCGAGGCCCCGATCCGTGCGCGCGGCGTCGCGCAATTCTTCGGACAGCATTGCAATAGTAGACAGCGGCGTGCCGATTTCGTGCGCGACGGTGGCGGCCTGCACGCCGAGTGCGACGGCGCGCTCGTCTTGCAGCAAGCGCTGCTGGGCCTCGCCAAGCGCTGCGTCACGTAGCCGCAGAGCCCGCGACATACGCGCCACGAACCACGCAATCAAGCCAACGCTGACCATGAAGTTCACCCACATGCCTGCGCGATAGTAATCGAACAGGTTGGCGGGGTTATCGAGATTAAGCGGCACCGAATCGAAACCAAGCACGGCGTAGCAGGCCACCGCGAAGGCGGCGAGCCACGCCATCAGACGCCACGGCAACACGGCCGCGGCAATCGCGAGAGACGGCAAATACAGCGAGACAAAGGGATTGGTCGTGCCGCCGGACAGAAACAGCAGCGCCGACAACGCACCCAGATCGACCCAGATCTGGCCGAACAATTCGAGATTTGACTCGGGCCGCTGCTGCGAGACTCGCCACCATGTGAGGCCGTTGAAGATCACTTCGAGCGAGATCACGAGCAACATCGCGGGCAACGGCAGGTGCACGCCGATGAAGGTCTGCACGAACGCGATCGTCATCAGTTGGCCGATGATGGCGAGGCTGCGCAGCCAGAACAGATGACCGAGATTGACCCGGCCGGTGTTGGTAATACGATGCATGACGTCAGTTTACCTGTTCGGAATTGTCGGACTAGTCTGACTGACCTCGCGACGTCGCGCCGGTAACATGGATTTTTTGCGATAGCGCCGCACGGGCCATCGCCCACCATCGGTTCTCCAGCCGTCCGGACATACTCGTACCGTCTCCGTCCTCAGATTCCGAGCAGCACGTCTCGTCAGCTTTCCTGAATTTTCTGCGGCATGCTGCCGCAGCTCAACAAAACGGCACGGCACGAGTACAGGCCCGTTGGCTCGATGCCGCCGCGAAACTGCATCCACTCGACGACGACTCACTCGATTCGCTGACCACGGCTTCGCTTGCGCAACACCGTCACGGCGACGCCATCGCGCTCGCCGCCATTATTGCCCAACTCGACCCAAACCGCGCTGTTGCACACTTTCGCCTTGGCTACATGCTGCAATTGGCGAACCGGCATGGCGAAGCGATTGCACCGTATCGTCGCGCACTCGCGCTCGATCCGCGGCTGCCGCAGTTGCGCAGCAACCTCGCTGGCGCGCTGATGCTCACCGGCGGCGACCTGAGCGAACAGCTCGCGCTATTGAAAAACGCAGTGCAAGACGAACCTGGCGAAGGCGACGCCTGGACCAATCTCATGCAGGCAAGCCGCACAGGTTTGAATCTGTCGCGCGCGCTCGAGGCCGGCGCACGAGCCGTGCAATGCGCGCCGCATAGCCCGCTGGCGCATAACAACTATGCGCTGGCACTGCGTGAAGCGCAACGCTGGGACGACGCGGAGCAAGCCGAAAGGACCGCCTGTGCACTTGCGCCCAACGACGCGACCGTGCGCTCCAATCTCAGCATGTTGCTGCTGATGCGCGGTAATTACGCGCACGGCTGGCCGGCCCAAGAAGCGCGCTGGAACGGTTCTTTAGAACTGGGCGGCAACCGCCCACAGATGCCGGCTCCGACCTGGCAAGGCGAGTTGCTCGCCGGCAAAACGCTGTTGATGTGGGGCGAGCAGGGCATGGGCGACGTGCTGCAGTTCAGCCGCTATATTCCGTTGCTGGCCGAGCGCGTTCATCGCGAAGGCGACCGCCTGATCTGGAATTCGTTTCCGCAGATGGGCTCGCTGGCGGCGTAGCTCGCCACAGCGTCGCCACAGCGCGCCGGTTTCAAGCGGGACCGGCGCCAGGCCCGGCTTGCGCGGCTCTTGCGATCTCCTCGGCGAGACATTCGGGGCACAGGCAGCGGCCGCTCGGATCCAGCCTGTCGGCCGGCAATGCGGGCATGGCGCGGCACCAGCAGTCGAACGGCTCCCTATGCATGGCGCAGTCGAACGCGTTGCCGCAACGCGGACAACGCGCGCTGCTTTGGGAGCGGGAAGCAGACGGTTTCATGACAGGCCGGATGGTCTTGCTGAAGCATCGGTCAGGAAATGATGCCACGAGTGGCGCGGCTCCGTTAGTCGGCCGTTCGGTCTATTCACGGCCTGCCGTGACTGGCCGTACGCTTGTTCGCCCGCCGGCCGCCTGTTTGAGCCGTCGATTGCGCAGTGCGCCAGGCACGTGTCGCCCGCCGCCAGCACCGGTGTCGAAAACCCTGTTGCAGCGCGCCAGTCCTGTACAATTCGCCCTGTTTCAACTGTCCCGTACCTGAGCCTGCCGCCATGTCCGAGCTTCCCGACCTTTCGCAGATCGCGCCCACCCTCAAGGCTGAAATTCTGGCCGAGGCGCTGCCCTATATTCGCCAATATCACGGCAAGACCGTGGTAATCAAATACGGCGGCAACGCCATGACCGAAGAGCGCCTGAAGCAAGGCTTCGCGCGCGACGTGATTCTGCTGAAACTGGTCGGTATCAATCCGGTGATCGTGCACGGCGGCGGTCCGCAAATCGACCAGGCGCTGAAGAAAATCGGCAAGCAGGGTACGTTCATCCAGGGCATGCGCGTCACCGACGAAGAGACGATGGAAGTCGTCGAATGGGTGCTCGGCGGCGAAGTGCAGCAGGATATCGTCACGCTGATCAACCATTTCGGCGGCCACGCCGTCGGTTTGACCGGCAAGGACGGCGGCCTGATCCACGCGCGCAAGATGCTGATGCCGGATCGCGACAATCCCGGCCAGTATGTCGATATCGGCCAGGTCGGCGAAGTCGAGGCGATCAATCCGGCGGTCGTGAAAGCGCTGCAGGACGACGCGTTCATTCCGGTGATCTCGCCGATCGGTTTCGGCGAAGACGGCCTGTCGTACAACATCAACGCGGATCTGGTCGCGGGCAAGCTGGCGGTCGTGCTGAACGCCGAAAAGCTCGTGATGATGACCAACATTCCCGGCGTGATGGACAAGGAAGGCAATCTGCTGACCGATCTGTCGGCGCGCGAAATCGACGGCCTGTTCGACGATGGCACGATCTCCGGTGGCATGCTTCCGAAAATCTCGTCGGCGCTCGACGCAGCGAAGAGCGGCGTGCGTTCGGTGCACATCATCGACGGCCGGATCGAGCACTCGGTTCTGCTGGAAATTCTCACCGAACAGCCGTTCGGCACGATGATCCGTTCGCATTGATCCGCGCCTCGAGCACGGCATGCACGGCGCGCCCAACATGCGCGCCATGCATGCCCGTTGTACTGCTCGCTTCTCAGCCTGGTCCGCAGCCCGGTTCGCAGCTCGCCTCACACCGCGCCGCCCAATCGCGCGAAAATAAACTCCCCTTTCCTCCCCCCGCTCGCATCGCGAGCCGCCCGCGTTCGTTGCACGGCGCGGCAGCACGCCGCTAGCCGGCTTTACTCATCATGCGCACCCCCACTTCCCGGCGCCGTCGTCCGCACATCGCGGGTGGCAGTCCGGTCTGGCTGTTCGATCTCGACAACACGCTGCACCACGCTTCGCACGCGATCTTTCCGGCGATCAATCAGGCGATGACGCAGTACATCATCGACGCGCTGCAGGTCGAAATCGACGAAGCCAACCGCCTGCGCGCCGGTTACACGCAGCGCTACGGCGCGACCCTGCTCGGGCTCACGCGGCATCATCCGCTCGATCCGCACGATTTCCTGAAGGTCGTGCACACGTTTGCCGATCTGGGTTCGATGATCCGCCACGAACGCGGTATCGCGCGCCTCGTCGCGGCGCTGCCGGGCCGCAAGATCGTGCTGACCAACGCCCCGGAAGCCTATGCGCGCGCCGTGCTGGCTGAACTCGGCATCGAGCGGCTGTTCGAACAGGTCATCGCGATCGAGCATATGCGCGACCGTCGCGGCTGGCGCGCCAAACCCGACCACGCGATGCTGCGCAAAGCGATGCGCGACGCGCACGTGTCGATGAGCGATGTGATCCTCGTCGAAGACACGCGCTCGCATCTGAAGAACTACCGGCGACTCGGCATCCGCACCGTGTGGATCACCGGTCATCTGCCGCGCAAACCGCATGCGGACGGCGTGCCGACGCGTCTGCCGGGCACCGGCCGGCCGCACTATGTCGACCGGTGCATTCGTTCGTTAAAATCGTTACGACTGGGCACCCGCTCGGTGCGACTGAAGGGACGACAGACATGCAGCCGATCGACAAGCCTGACGAAGCCGTAGCCGAACACGAGCCCGAACCCGCGGCGGGCCCACGTGCGACGCGCCTGAAGCCGGGCGAGCGCCGGGTGCACATCCTCCAGACGCTTGCCGCGATGCTGGAGGCGCCAAAGAACGAAAAGATCACCACCGCGGCGCTCGCTGCCCGCCTCGGCGTCTCGGAAGCCGCGCTGTACCGGCATTTCGCCAGCAAGGCGCAAATGTTCGAAGGGCTGATCGAGTTCATCGAGCAAACCATCTTCGGCCTGATCAACCAGATCGCAGACAAGGAGAGCAACGGCGTACTGCAAGCGCGTTCGATCGCATTAATGCTGCTCAATTTCCCCGCGAAGAACCCCGGCATGACGCGCGTTTTGACCTGCGAGGCACTGGTCGGCGAGCATGAACGACTGACGGAACGCGTCAATCAGATGCTGGAACGGGTCGAGGCTTCGTTGAAGCAATGTCTGCGGCTCGCTCAAATGGATGCAAACGCAAGCGAAACCGCAAGCGCGGGCGGCACACACGCCGCCGTGCCGCTGCCCGCCGGCTACGATCCCGCGATCCGCGCGAGCCTGCTGCTCAGCTACATCATCGGCCGCTGGCACCGGTACGTGCGCAGCGGCTTTGCGCGGCCGCCCGCCGAACACGCCGACGCCCAGTTGCTGCTGATTCTTCAGTAGTCCGCGGCCTCATGCGAGCGCCCACGACGTTGCCGCATGAGAATTTCCGCTATACTTTGCGCCTGATTGCAGCACCCGAATGCACCCGGCGCGGCAATCCAGAACACCCTGAACATCTCACGCGCCGATTTGCTGACTCGATTGCGGGCGCGCGAACCACCGGGAACGTTTCCCGGGGTTCACTACAAATGCGGCTAAAGAGGTCGTCAGCCGCGCACACCGTCTTTCCCCGTGCCTCGCCGACGCCATCTAGCCGCCCTGTTTTGTTAAATGGCGGAATGAATGGAATCGATCGGTATCGTCGCTCCCCAAAAAATGCATTTCACCGAGCCGCTGCGCTTGCAGAACGGCAGCTCGCTGGCCGGTTACGACCTGATGGTCGAAACCTACGGCACGCTCAATGCCGCGCGCAGCAATGCGGTGCTGGTGTGCCACGCGCTCAATGCCTCGCACCATGTCGCAGGCGTGTACGCTGACAATCCGAAGGACATCGGCTGGTGGGACAACATGGTCGGCCCTGGCAAGCCGCTCGACACCAACAGGTTCTTCGTGATCGGCGTGAACAACCTGGGCTCGTGCTTCGGCTCGACCGGCCCGATGAGCATCGATCCGGCCACCGGCAATCCGTACGGCGCGACGTTTCCCGTTGTGACGGTGGAAGACTGGGTCAACGCCCAGGCGCGCGTCGCCGATGAATTCGGCATCACGCGCTTTGCCGCGGTAATGGGCGGCAGCCTCGGCGGCATGCAGGCGCTGGCGTGGAGCATGATGTATCCGGAACGCGTCGGCCATTGCATCGTGGTCGCATCCACGCCGAAACTGTCCGCGCAGAACATCGCCTTCAACGAGGTGGCGCGCTCGGCGATCCTGTCCGACCCGGACTTCCACGGCGGCAACTACTACGCGCACAACGTGAAGCCGAAGCGCGGCTTGCGCGTCGCGCGGATGATCGGCCACATCACCTATCTGTCCGACGACGACATGGCCGAGAAATTCGGCCGATCACTGCGCCGCGCGGAAGGCGCGGTGGATGCGTACAACTTCAACTTCGACGTCGAGTTCGAGGTGGAGTCGTATCTGCGCTACCAGGGCGACAAGTTCGCCGACTACTTCGACGCGAACACCTATCTGCTGATCACCCGCGCACTCGACTATTTCGATCCGGCCAAAGCCTTCGACGGCGATCTGACCGCCGCCGTCGCGCATACCACGGCGAAATACCTGATCGCCAGCTTCTCGACCGACTGGCGTTTCGCGCCGGCCCGCTCGCGCGAACTGGTGAAGGCGCTGCTCGACCACAAACGCACGGTGACCTACGCGGAAATCGACGCGCCGCACGGCCATGACGCCTTCCTGCTCGACGACGCGCGCTATCACAACCTGATGCGCGCCTATTACGAACGTATTGCGAACGAGGTGAACGCATGAACCAGCGAGCACTCGATTATCTGGCGCTGCGCCCGGATTTCCGCGCGATCGCCCGCTGGGTCGAACCGCGCGCAACCGTGCTCGACCTCGGCTGCGGCGACGGTTCGCTGCTGTCGCTGCTGACCGAAGAACTGGACGTACAGGGCTACGGCATCGAAATCAACGACGCCGGCGTGCTGGCGTCGACGCAAAACGGCGTCAACGTGATCCAGCAGAACCTGGAAGACGGACTGCGTCTGTTCGAAGACGGCAGCTTCGACTTCGCGATTCTGTCGCAAACGCTGCAAACCATCCATCAGACCGCCGCGATCTTGCGCGAGACGGTGCGGGTCGGCAAGGAATGCATCGTCTCGTTTCCGAATTTCGGCTACTGGGCGCACCGGCTTTCGGTGCTGCAGGGCCGCATGCCGGTGTCGAAGTCGCTGCCTTTTCAATGGCACAACACGCCGAACGTGCGGGTGCTGACCATCAAGGATTTCGAGGCGCTCGCGCCCGAGGTGGGCATCGAAATTCTCGACCGAGTGGTGCTGCACGAAGGCCAGGTGGTGCGGTGGGGCGTGAACTGGCGTGGTAGTCTTGCGGTCTATCGCGTCAAGAAAAGCTAACGCAAGTTATCCACATGTCGAACCCGCCGCACGAGGCGCCTGCACTTACCGCTCACGTAGAACATCCCGGCTGGCGCGCGTTCCTGAATACGCGCATGCTGATCTGCGTCTTTCTCGGCTTTACGTCCGGACTGCCGCTGTTCACGCTCGTCTATCTGGTGCAGGCCTGGCTACGCTCCGAAGGCGTCAATCTGAAGGAAATCGGCCTGTTTGCGCTGATCCAGTTCCCGTACACCTGGAAATTCATCTGGGCGCCGCTGATGGACCGCTACGTGCCGCGTTTCCCGGGCTGGCGTCCGGGAAGACGGCGCGGCTGGATGCTGGTCACGCAGATTCTGGTCGCGGGCGCGATCGCGGCGCTCGGTTTCGTCTCTCCGCGCGACTCGATCTGGACGGTCGCGGCGCTCACGGCGCTGGTCGCGTTCTTCGGCGCGAGTCAGGACATCTCGATCGATGCGTACCGGCGTGAACTGCTGAGCGATACGCAGCAAGGTCTCGGCAATGCGGTGCACGTGAACGCATACAAGATCGCCGCGCTGGTGCCGGGTTCGTTGGCGCTGATTCTGTCTGATCATTTGCCCTGGACCACCGTTTTCATCGTCACCGGCGCGTTCATGCTGCCCGGCATGATCATGACGCTGGTGGTGCGCGAGCCCGAGGTACACGGCACGCCGCCCAAGAATCTGCGCGAAGCGATCGTGCAGCCGTTCAGCGAATTCATTCAACGCGACGGCTGGCGCGGCGCGCTGTTCGTACTCGGCTTCATCTTCCTGTACAAGCTCGGCGACACGATGGCGACCACGCTGTCGACCTCATTCTTCCTCGATATCGGCTTTTCACGCACGCAGATCGGTGTGATCGCGAAAACCACTGCATTCGGCGCGAGTCTTGCGGGCGGAATTGTCGGCGGGATCTGGCTGATGAAGATCGGCATCGGCCGGGGGCTGTGGATTTTCGGCATCCTGCAGATGGTGTCCACGCTCGGTTTCGCGTGGCTCGCGCATCTCGGGCCGGCTTCGCCCGGTCTTACCGCGATCTATGACATCGCCGTCTGGCTAAGCCAGGGCACGACGAAGCTACTCGCGCTGGTCGGCGTCGACTGGGCCGTGCAGCTCGATCCGCGCTCCGTCGCGCTCGCACTCGTCTACGGCTCCGAAACCTTCACAACCGGCCTGACAATGGCGGCCTTCACCGCCTACATCGCCAGCACCACCGATCCGCGTTACACGGCCACGCAGTTCGCGCTGTTCACGAGCCTGGCCTCGGTGCCTCGCACGCTGGCATCGGCGGCAAGCGGCTATGTGGTTGCCAGGATCGGCTGGTTCGACTACTTCATCGTGTGCACCGCGCTGGCGCTGCCCGGCATGCTGCTTCTGCTGCGGATCGCCCCTTGGAGAAGCCAGTCGTGACGGCGTTCCTGCCAAAGCGCATGACGCGCGCGGACGCCTTTTCGGCTCAGCCCTTCAAGGCCGGCCGCGCCGCATTGCGTGCGGCATTGGCGCTCGGCTATGCGGGCGTCACGCTAGCTACGCCGTTAAGCGCACACGCGGCAGCCATACCTGCGGTCGCCACCAGCGCACCGGCGCCGGCTACGGCACCAGCGGCGCCGGCGGCAAAATCGGCGCAGAGCGCAGCGAGCCCCGAGAATGCGACACCGGCGGCACCCAGCGCGAATAGCGCCGCAACCGCCGGCAGCGCGGCTGCCGCCGCCACGCCGCCCGCGCCGCAACCGGTAACGGCTAAGACGCCCGCGCCTACCGCTACGCCGCCCGCAGCTGCAAAAGCGCCTGCGGCCACCTCGACGCCAGCAGCGGCTGCAAGCCCGGCCGCGTCCGCGTCGTACAGTCCGAACTCGCAACTGCGCTACGGCGGCTACGTGGTATTCCGCAACCTGATTCCATCGCCGATGCTCGAGGCGCAAGCCGCCGAAGAGTTCGACCAGATCGCACGCGGCGCGGATCACGCGAACCGTCTGTACGGCGAGACCGACGCACACGTCACGCGCGTGCGTTCGATCACGGACAAACTGATCCCCTACTCGCTGAAATGGAACGAGCGGGCGAAGGGCTGGAAGTGGGATGTTGCGGTGGTGCGCTCGCCCGATATCCGCATGTACTGTCTGCCAGGCGGCAAGATCGTCGTGTATAGCGGCCTGCTTGACCGCGTGCGTCTGAACGACAACGAACTCGGCATGCTGATCGGCCATGAGATCGCGCACGCGTTGCGCGAGCATGCGCGCGAGCGGCTCGGCGAGCAACAGGCGGGACAACTGGGTTCGTCGGGCGCGATTCCGCAGCTATTCGGGCTCGCCGATCTGGGCGCGGCGCCGCTCGGCATCGGTTCGCAGTTGCTGGAAATGAAGTACGAAAACACCGACGAAACCGAAGCCGACGTGATCGGCAGCGATATCGCGTCGCGCGCCGGCTTCGATCCGCGCGCGGCGGTCACGCTGTGGGACAAGCTGGCGACGGCAACGCGCAGCAATCGTGAGCAAGGGTTCATCTACGTGCATCCGTACACGCAGGCGCGCCGCGAGGACATCATCAAGCGCTTGCCGGATATGCTGCCGCTCTATGCAAAAGCGCTCGGCAAGGGCGTGGATGCGCTGCCGGACTATGCCGGCATGGGCCGTCCGCGCCGCAAGCTGGTCCGCGATTGAGTTTCGCGAGCCGCGCAATTGTGGTTCGCCTGCGGCTCAGGCGGCGCTCATCTTGTGATTACTTCTTGAGCTTGTGGTCGTAGTCGACGGTCAGCGGCGCGTGGTCGCTGAACTTGATGTCGCGGAACACGTCGGTGCGCTTCGCCTTGCCTGCGATGCCCTGCGTCGCGATCTGATAATCGATCCGCCACCCGACGTTCTTCGCGTACGCCTGACCGCGATTGCTCCACCACGTGTACTGCTCCGGCCGCTGATCGAGCGTGCGGAACACGTCGACATAACCGACATCGTCGAACAGTTTTGTCAGCCACGCGCGCTCTTCCGGCAAGCAACCTGAGTTCTTCTGGTTGCTCTTCCAGTTCTTGATGTCGATCTCTTTGTGGACGATGTTGACGTCGCCGCACACGATCACTTCGCGCTCTTCAGCCAGCTCCGCGAGATGCGGCATGAACACGTCCATGAAGCGGTACTTGGCCTGCTGACGTTCTTCGCCGCTCGAACCCGACGGCACATACACCGACACGATCGACAGCTTGCCGAACCGCAGTTCGACATAGCGCCCTTCGGCGTCGAATTCCTCGCTGCCGAAACCGATCACGACTTCGTCCGGCTCATGACGCGTGTACACGCCCGCGCCGCTATAGCCCTTCTTCACCGCATGCTGAAAATAGCCGGTGAAATCGTGCGGCGCCATGAATTCGGGCGTCATATCGTCTTGCGAGCATTTGATTTCCTGCACGCACAGCACGTCGGCTTTCTGTTCGCCGAACCAGTCGAAAAAACCCTTCTTCGCCGCTGAGCGGATGCCGTTCAGGTTCGCGGTAATCACACGCAACATGTCGTTCCTCTTATGTTCAATTCGTTGTTAGAGCAAAGGGGAAAAGTCACTCGACCTTGACGCCCTTCAGTGACTCTTTGGGAGGCGGATATTCGAGCTTCAACCCTTCGAACGTGCGCAACAGCAACTCGGCGACCATCACGTTGCGATGCGTCTTCGAATCGGCCGGAATCACATACCACGGCGCGTAATCCGTCGAAGTGGCGGCTAACGCATCGCGATACGCCGCCTGATATTTGTCCCACTGCTTGCGCGCGTCGAGATCGGACACATCGAATTTCCAGTGCTTGCTCGGATCGTCGATCCGCGCTTGCAAACGCGCACGCTGCTCGTCTTTCGAAATGTGCAGCATGCACTTGATGATGGTCGTACCGTTGTATGCCAGCATCTCTTCGAACTGGCGAATGTGGCAGCTGCGTTGCTCGAATGCTTCGGCGCTCAGGTTGCCGAGCACGGTGGGCACGAGCAGATCTTCGTAGTGACTACGATTGAAGATCGTCAGCTCGCCGGCAGCCGGCGCTTGTGCATGCACGCGCCACAAGAAGTCATGCGCCAACTCGACAGGCGTCGGCGCCTTGAACGGGACGATATGCAAACCGAGCGGATCGACTTCATGAAACACCGCGCGAATCGTGCCATCCTTGCCGCTCGTGTCCATGCCTTGCAGAACCAGCAACACGCGACGCTTCTGCTGCGCGTGCAGGCACTCCTGCAACGTGTCGAGCTTAGCTCCAATCTCCGACAACCGTGCGCGGTCGCTTTCTTTCGAACCGGTCGAAAACGGCTTTGCGGC
The DNA here is from genome assembly GCF_038050405.1 of Paraburkholderia sp. IMGN_8. Classification (NCBI taxonomy): domain Bacteria; kingdom Pseudomonadati; phylum Pseudomonadota; class Betaproteobacteria; order Burkholderiales; family Burkholderiaceae; genus Paraburkholderia; species Paraburkholderia sp. IMGN_8. The sequence goes on from NZ_CP150900.1 coordinate 4,451,906, forward strand.
CGGGTCGAAATCGTCCAGCGAGAATTTGCTCTTCTTTTTGCCGTCTTCGAAAAACGGTACGCGGAAATCGTCGAGTTCGGGTTGCTTCGCCATTCACACACTCCGTGATCTGCGTTTAAACGTGCCCGCAAAATGAAACGGGCCGTTGCCACACTTTCGTTTCCGGCAACAGCCCGCGATAGCTAAAGCTCGCGCCTCAGCCGTGCTTCTTCAACTGAGCTTCAACTCAGGACAGCTTCTTCTTCAGCAGTTCGTTGACCTGCGCCGGATTGGCCTTGCCCTTGGTCGCCTTCATCGCCTGGCCGATCAGCGCGTTGAACGCCTTTTCCTTGCCGGCGCGGAATTCCTCGACCGACTTCTGGTTCGCAGCAAGCACTTCGTCGATGATCGCTTCCAGCGCGCCGGTGTCCGAAATCTGCTTCAAACCCTTCGCTTCGATGATGCGATCGGCGGCGGCTTCGTCCGAGGCCTTCTCTTCCCAGATGGCGAGGAAAATTTCCTTGGCGATCTTGTTCGAGATGGTGCCGTCGGCGATACGTTGTAGCAACAGCGCGAGTTGCGCCGACGAAACCGGACTTTCGGCGATATCCAGGCCTTCGCGATTCAGTTGCGACGACACTTCCCCCATCAGCCAGTTTGCCGCGACCTTCGCCTGGGCAGGGCCGACCTTGACGACAACGGCTTCGTAGTAGGCAGCCATCGCCTTGCTCGACGTCAGCACGTTGGCGTCGTACGGCGTCAGGCCGTATTGCGACACGAAGCGCTGCTGAATCGCTTCCGGCAGTTCCGGCATCTCGCTCTTCACGCGCTCGACCCACGCCGCGTCGATCACGAGCGGCATCAGATCGGGATCGGGGAAATAGCGGTAATCGTGCGCGTCTTCCTTGCTGCGCATCGAACGCGTTTCGCGCTTGTCCGGATCGTACAGACGCGTTTCCTGCACCACCGTGCCGCCGTCTTCGATCAATTCGATCTGACGGCGCACTTCGTACTGGATCGCTTCTTCGAGGAAGCGGAACGAGTTCAGGTTCTTGATTTCGGCGCGCGTGCCGAATTCCGCCTGGCCGACCGGGCGCACCGAGACGTTCGCGTCGCAACGGAACGAGCCTTCCTGCATGTTGCCGTCGCAGATACCGAGCCACGTGACCAGCGTGTGCAGCGTCTTGGCATACGCGACCGCTTCAGCCGCGCTGCGCATTTCCGGCTCGGTGACGATTTCGAGCAGCGGTGTGCCGGCGCGATTCAGGTCGATGCCGGTCATGCCCGCGAAGTCTTCGTGCAGGGACTTGCCCGCATCTTCTTCGAGGTGAGCGCGCGTCAGGTTGACGACCTTCTCGTACGCTTCCTTACCCGTCTTTTCATTGGCAGGCACTTGAATCGTCACCTGGCCGCCCTGCACGACGGGAATTTCGTACTGGCTGATCTGATAGCCCTTCGGCAGATCGGGGTAGAAATAATTCTTGCGCGCAAAGATGCTGCGCGGCGCGATGGTGGAGCCGATCGCGAGGCCGAACTGGATGGCTCGCTCGACAGCGCCGCGGTTCATCACCGGCAACGTGCCCGGCAATGCGAGGTCGACGGGGCACGCTTGCGTGTTGGGTTCAGCACCGAACTGCGTGGCGGCGCCGGAGAAAATCTTCGATTTGGTCGACAGTTGCGCGTGGGTCTCCAGACCGATCACGACTTCCCATTGCTTGGTCATGGTGTTCACACTCCTGCCGGTGCTTTGCGGTGCCAGTCGGTGGCGCGCTGGAACGCGTCGGCCACTTGCAGCATCCGGGCTTCATTGAAATAGTTGCCGATGATCTGCAGACCCACAGGACGCTGCGCATTCGCGCCCGCGCCGAAGCCGCACGGCACGCTCATGCCGGGCAAACCGGCGAGGCTCACCGACAGCGTGTAAATGTCGGCCAGGTACATCTGCACCGGATCGTCGCCCTTCGCGCCGAGGTCCCACGCCACTGACGGCGAGACCGGTCCCATGATCACGTCGCACTGCTTGAATGCTTCCTGGAAATCCTGCGCAATGATGCGGCGGATCTTTTGCGCCTGCAGGTAGTACGCGTCGTAGTAGCCATGCGACAGCACGTACGCGCCCACCAGAATGCGGCGCTTCACTTCCGGGCCGAAGCCTTCAGCACGCGACTTCTTGTACATGTCCAGCAGGTCGCGGTATTCCGCGGCGCGATGGCCGAAGCGCACGCCGTCGAAACGCGACAGGTTCGACGAGGCTTCCGCCGGCGCGATCACGTAGTACACCGGAATCGACAGTTCGGTTTTCGGCAGCGAGACTTCCACCAGCGTGGCGCCGAGCGCTTCATATTGCTTCAGCGCGGCGTCGATCGAAGCGCGCACGTCGTCGGCCAAACCTGCGCCAAAGTATTCCTTCGGCAAACCGATGCGCAGACCGGCGAGCGGTTTGTCCGCGCCGTCGTCTTTCCACGTCTTGCCGATGTAGCGTGTGAAGTCTTCATCGTCGCGCGTGAGGCTCGTCGAATCGCGTTCGTCGAAACCGGCCATGGCGTTGAGCAGCGTCGCGCAATCCGCGGCGGTTTGCGCGAACGGACCGCCCTGATCCAGCGACGACGCAAACGCAATCATCCCGTAACGCGATACGCGGCCATACGTCGGCTTGATGCCGGTGATGCCGGAGAACGACGCCGGCTGACGAATCGAGCCGCCGGTATCGGTGCCGGTCGCGGCGGGCGCCAGACGCGCCGCCACAGCCGCCGCCGAGCCGCCCGACGAACCACCCGGCACGGCCTTACGATCCCACGGGTTCTGCACGGGACCAAAGTACGAATTCTCGTTGGACGAGCCCATCGCGAACTCGTCCATATTGGTCTTGCCCACACACACCATGCCGGCGTTCTGCAAGCGGGCGACCACCGTTGCGTCGAACGGACTTTCGTAGTTCGCGAGCATCTTCGAGCCGGCGGTGGAGCGCCAGCCCTTCGTGACGAATACGTCCTTGTGCGCGATCGGCAGGCCGACCAAGGGGCCGGCATGGCCGGTGTGGAGCAGCGCGTCGGCCTCTTTCGCCTGCGCGAGCGTCAGATCGGCGTCGACCTGAATGAACGCGTTCAGGCTGTTGGCCGCGTCGATCCGCTTCAGATACAGCTGCGCCAGTTCGACTGCGGAGCATTCCTTGGCAGCGAGTGCGGCACGCAGTTCGGTCAAGCTTTTTTCATGCATTGCGTTTCATCCTGAAGAGCGCGGCAGCGTGTGCAACGCTGCCGTGGAGGCGTTCGGCTGCCCGCCGGCAAGCCGAGCCGAGGAGGCCGGATACAGGTGGACATGCGAGCGGCGATCCGCTGGGGGCAATCCGCTCGCACGCCGCGCCGGGCTTTATTCGATCACCTTCGGCACGAGGTACAGGCCGTCCTGGACAGCCGGCGCCGGGCGCTGGAAAGCTTCGCGTTGAACGGCTTCGGTTACCGCGTCGTCACGCAGGCGCAGCGCGACGTCTTCGATCTGCTCGATCGGATGAGCAAGCGGCGCGATGCCGGTGGTATCGACTGCCTGCATCTGCTCGACGAGGCCGAAGAAATCATTGAGCTGGGCAAGCGTGTGCTCAGCGTCGGCGTCGGCCAGTTCGAGCCGCGCAAGATGCGCGATGCGCTTAACATCGGTCAGGGTCAGAGCCATGCAGTCACCGGAAAATGTGGTGGACCGCCGCAGCGCGGAAAAACAATGCTGCGACAGCGGGTTACGACACTGGAGGAACGCCTCGAAAAAGGGGCCAGCGGCGGCAAAAAGTGCCGTCCGTTTCCTTCAAATCATCCAAAATTATAAGGTATCATTACGCGTTCGACCCAAACCCGGACCGACTTGCCAAAGCCTTTCTGAACAATTCCCAAAGATAGTTCGGATTTTTCTGACATGGCTTTGCTCCGGCCTCCGGTAGACTCCCTCGCAGCTTCAAGTTCCTGTGGCGCCGCTTCCGCCCGGTTGAAGCTGTTATTTTTTCCGCTGCCGCCCTGCGCATACGTTGCGAGGCCCGGCGCCAAGCGAGACAGGATTTTGAATGTTCGGTTTTCTGCGCAGTTACTTCTCCAACGATCTGGCGATTGACCTTGGCACTGCCAACACGCTCATTTACATGCGTGGCAAGGGTATCGTTCTTGATGAGCCGTCGGTGGTCTCGATCCGCCAGGAAGGCGGTCCCAACGGTAAAAAAACCATCCAGGCAGTCGGCAAGGAAGCCAAGCAAATGCTCGGCAAGGTGCCGGGCAACATCGAGGCGATCCGCCCGATGAAAGACGGCGTGATCGCCGACTTCACCGTCACCGAACAGATGATCAAGCAGTTCATCAAAACTGCTCACGAATCGCGCATGTTCTCGCCGTCGCCGCGCATCATCATTTGCGTGCCGTGCGGTTCGACCCAGGTCGAACGCCGTGCGATCAAAGAAGCGGCTCACGGCGCAGGCGCTTCGCAGGTTTATCTGATTGAAGAACCGATGGCCGCCGCAATCGGTGCCGGCTTGCCGGTGTCGGAAGCCACCGGCTCGATGGTCGTCGATATCGGCGGCGGCACGACCGAAGTCGGCGTGATCTCGCTGGGCGGCATCGTGTACAAGGGCTCGGTGCGTGTCGGCGGCGACAAGTTCGACGAAGCCATCGTCAACTACATCCGCCGCAATTACGGCATGCTGATCGGCGAGCAAACCGCCGAAGCCATCAAGAAGGAAATCGGCTCCGCGTTTCCGGGTTCCGAAGTCAAGGAAATGGAAGTGAAGGGCCGCAATCTGTCGGAAGGCATTCCGCGCAGCTTCACGATCTCCAGCAACGAAATCCTCGAAGCCCTCACCGATCCGCTGAACCAGATCGTGTCGTCGGTCAAGATCGCGCTCGAACAAACGCCGCCGGAACTCGGCGCCGACATCGCCGAGCGCGGCATGATGCTCACGGGCGGTGGCGCACTGCTGCGCGATCTGGATCGCCTGCTCGCAGAAGAAACCGGCCTTCCGGTGCTCGTCGCCGAAGACCCGCTGACGTGCGTCGTGCGCGGCTCGGGCATGGCGCTCGAACGTATGGACAAGCTGGGCAGCATCTTCTCGTACGAGTAAGCGAGCCCGTCTCCATGCCAGTAGCGCGGATCAGGCAAACGGCCCATTGTGGGCCGGTTTGCCGTTGGCTGGGCTTACCAGCCGCCGCGCACTGAACGCGCGTCCCTCGCGCGCCGCCGTCTCACCCAACCGCTCACGCCCCCGGCGCCGACCATGGAATACAGTCCGCCGCCCCTGTTCAAGCAAGGCCCGTCCGCGCTCGCACGGCTGGTGTTTTTCGTCGTGCTGGCGCTGGCCCTGCTGATCTCCGATGCACGCTTCAAAACGCTCGAAATCGTTCGCGGCGTGCTCGGCGCGGGTCTTTATCCGTTGCAACGCGCGGCTCTCGTGCCGCGCGACGTCTTCATGGGCGCGGCCGACCTGGCCGTGACCAGCGCCACATTGCGCCACGAAAACGACAAACTGCGCACCAAAAATCTCCAACTGTCGCAGCAAGCCAATACGGCCGCCGAACTGGCCGCCGAAAACACCCACTTGCGCGCGCTGCTGCAACTGTCGCAGCGCTCGACCACGCAATCGCTGCCCGCCGAAATCCAGTACGACACGCGCGACCCGTTCACGCAGAAGGTGGTGATCGGCCGCGGCGCGCAGCAAGGCATCCAGAACGGCTCGCCAGTCGTCAACGAAGACGGCGTGATCGGTCAGGTGACGCGTGTGTTCCCGCTGCAAGCCGAAGTAACGCTGCTGACCGACAAGGATCAGGCGGTGCCCGTGCAGATCGTGCGCACCGGCTTGCGCAGCGTGATTTACGGCACGCCGAAGGGCGATACGCTCGACCTGCGCTTCGTGCCGATCAGCGCCGACGTGCAAACCGGCGACGAACTCGTCACCAGCGGGCTCGACGGCGTTTATCCGCCGGGTCTGCCCGTCGCCAAGGTAGTTCGGGTCGATAAACAGGCGGATACGGCGTTTGCCCGCGTGATCTGCCTGCCGGTCGCACCGGTGCGCGGCGCGCGTCAGTTGCTGGTGCTGCACTATCTGAACAATGTGCCGCCGCGTCCGGCGGAAGAGCCCGATGCGGCCACCACCGCAAAGGACGCGAAGAAGAAGGGCGCGAAACCCGCGGACAGCAAGGCCGCCGCGGACAAATCCGCCGCGAGACCCGCCGAGAAATCGCCGCCGGCCAAACCCGCTGCAGCGGAGAAGAAACCGGCCGCCGACAAGAACGCGAAGCCGCCAGCCAAGCCGGGGGCCCAGCCATGAACCGTCCGCAATACATCCTGCAGCCGGTCAACCCGTACTTCATCGCGTTTAGCCTCGCTGCGGCGTTTTTGCTGAACCTGATGCCGTGGGGGCGCCTCGTCGGCGTGCCTGATTTCGTGGCGCTCGTGCTGCTGTTCTGGAACGTGCACCAGCCGCGCAAGGTCGGCATGGGCATCGCGTTTTTCCTCGGTTTGCTGATGGACGTGCATAACGCCAGTCTGCTCGGCGAACACGCGCTGGCTTATACGCTGCTGTCGTACGGCGCGATTACGATCCATCGCCGTGTGCTGTGGATGTCGCTCGGCGTGCAGGCCTTTGCGGTGATGCCGCTACTGGTCGTCGCGCAACTGGTGCCGTTCGTGATCCGTTTGCTGACGGGCGCGGCGTTTCCGGGCTGGGGTTACCTGATCGACGGCTTCGTTGAAGCCGCGCTGTGGCCGATCGCCAGCGTACTGCTGTTGATGCCGCAGCGCCGCGCGGCCGATCCGGACGATACGCGACCGATTTAACCATGCAACGCGCGCGCCGGCCGATCTGATGGAACCCGGGTTCCCGGCCCGCTCGACGCGCATCGCTGTTCATGCCTCCCGGTTCCGGCCGGATTGGGCGCACACTCATGACGGCCGTCACACGGCCTTTTGCAGAATCGCATGACCGAATTCAAGGACACCCAGCAACAGCTCTCGAAGTTCCGCCTGCGCGTCGCGGCGGCGGGTCTGTTCGTGTTCGTGTGCTTCGGGCTGATCGGGTTCCGTTTCCTGTTCCTGCAGGTTTGGCACTACAGCAAGTACTCGCTGCAAGCGGACGAAAACCGCATCTCGGTCGCACCGATCGTGCCGAACCGCGGCATCATCACCGACCGCAACGGCGTGGTGCTGGCCAAGAACTACTCCGCATACACGCTCGAAATCACCGCGTCGAAGCTGAACGACACGCTCGAAAACGTGATCGACAACCTGGCCACGGTGGTTTCGATCGACGCACGCGACCGGCGCCGCTTCAAGAAGCTGCAGGAAGACTCGAAGAACTTCGAGAGCCTGCCGATCCGCACCCGCCTCACCGACGACGAAGTCGCGCGCTTCACCGCGCAGCGCTTCCGCTTTCCGGGCGTGGAAGTGCGCGCGCGCCTGTTCCGCCAATATCCGCTCGGGCCGACCGCGGCGCACGTGATCGGCTACATCGGGCGGATTTCGCAGCGCGACCAGGAGCGTATCGACGACGCCAGCGATCAGAACGACAGCGATCCGGATCACTACGATCCGCGTCTGGACGCGAACAACTACAAGGGCACCGACTACATCGGCAAGATCGGCGTCGAGCAGAGCTACGAAACCGAACTGCACGGGCAGACCGGTTTCGAAGAAGTCGAAGTGACAGCGGGCGGCCGGCCGGTGCGCACGCTGTCGCGCACCCAGGCAACGCCAGGTAACAACCTCGAGCTGTCGCTCGATATCGGCTTGCAGCAGGTCGCCGAGCAGGCCTTCGCGGGCCGCCGCGGCGCGCTGGTCGCGATCGAACCGGCGACGGGCGACGTGCTCGCGTTCGTCTCGGCGCCGAGCTTCGATCCGAATTCTTTCGTCGACGGCATCGATCAGCAGACTTGGGACGAACTGAACAATTCGCCCGATCACCCGCTCCTGAACCGGCCGCTGCACGGCACCTATCCGCCCGGCTCGACCTACAAGCCGTTCATGGCGCTCGCCGCGCTCACGCTTCACAAGCGCACACCGGGCTGGGGCTTCCAGGATCCGGGCTCGTACACCTTCGGCGGCCACACGTTCCGCAACGACGTGCGCTCGGGTCAGGGCTGGGTCGACATGAACCGCGCGATCGTGGTATCGAACGACACGTATTTCTACATGCTGGCGCACGACCTCGGCGTCAACAACATCGCCAACTTCATGAAACCGTGGGGCTTCGGCCAGATCACCGGCATCGACATCTCGGGCGAAGCGCGCGGCATCCTGCCCTCGACGGAATGGAAGCGCAAGGCGTACCGCAAGCCCGAGCAGCAACGCTGGTATGAAGGCGAAACGATCAGTCTCGGCATCGGCCAGGGCTACAACTCGTTCACCATTCTCCAGCTCGCTCACGCCACGGCGACGCTCGCGAACAACGGCGTGGTGATGAAGCCGCACCTCGTGCGCGACATCGAAAACCCGATCACGAAGGACACCCGTGCGGTCGTGCGCGATCCGAGCGACAGGATCGCCGTGAAGCAAGCGGACATCGACATTATCAAGCGGGCGATGGAAGGCGTCGTGACGAACGGCACCGCGTCGAAGCTGTTCATCGGCGCGCCGTATCTGGCGGCCGGCAAGACCGGCACCGCGCAGGTGTATTCGCTGCAAGGCGCGAACTACAAGGGCCACGCGATCGCCGAGCATCTGCGCGACCACGCGCTGTTCATCGCATTCGCGCCTGCCGAAGAACCGAAGATCGCGCTCGCGCTGATCGTCGAAAACGGCGGCTGGGGTGCTGAAGCGGCCGGCCCGATTGCACGGCGTGTCCTCGACTACTACCTGGTCGGCAAGCTGAAGCCGGGCGCTGAAGCGGCAGCCGTAGCGGCAGCAGCCTCGGCGACGCAGGATGCGTCCGCGCCGGAAGTGGGCGACGCACCGACGCCGCAGGAAGCGGGCCAGCCGGTCAAAGTCGCGGCGGGCTTCACGGCGCTGCCGATACCGGGTGCGGCTTCGGCGGCAGCGGCGGCCTCGGCTGCGGCTGCCGCATCGGCAGCAGCCGCGGCATCGGCGCCTGCTGCTACGGCTGCGGCATCCGGCGCTTCGGCGGCCGTTGCCGCCTCTGCGTCCACCGCCACAAAGAATCCGCCGTCGCGCAAATCCGGCGGCCCGCGTAAGCCCCGCCCGAGCAGCGAGGCGGTTCCGACCGCCGCCGCGGCGTCGCGGGATGACGGCATTCAGTCCACGTCGCCACGCCAGCCGGTTTCCGGCGGCATCGACGAGTAAGGAGAAAGGCATGCAATTCGACAAGCGCGCCTGGCTCGACCGCATCAAGCGCATGTTCGCGGGCTTCGATCGCCCGCTCGCGCTGGTCGTGTTTCTGCTGCTGTGCGTCGGCATCGTTACGCTGTACAGCGCGAGTCTGGACGTTCCCGGCCGCGTGGAAGACCAACTGCGCAACATCATGCTGACGTTCGTGCTGATGTGGGCGCTCGCTAATGTGCCGCCCACCACGCTGATGCGCTTCGCGGTACCGCTCTATACGTTCGGTATCGCGTTACTGGTTGCGGTGGCCCTGTTCGGTTTGACGCGTAAGGGCGCGAAGCGTTGGATCAACGTCGGCGTGGTGATCCAGCCGTCCGAGATTCTGAAGATCGCCACGCCGTTGATGCTCGCGTGGTACTACCAGCGCCGCGAAGGGGTGATGCGCTGGTACGACTACCTGGTCGGTTTCGCGATCCTGATCGTGCCCGTCGGCCTGATCGCGAAGCAGCCCGACCTGGGCACCGCCGTGCTGGTGTTTGCGGCCGGGTTCTTCGTGATCTACTTCGCGGGCCTGAGTTTCAAGCTGATCGTGCCGGTGCTGATTGCCGGCGTGATCGCAGTCGGTTCGATCGCCGCGTTCCAGGACAAGATTTGCCAGCCCGAAGTGCAGTGGCCGCTGATGCACGACTATCAGAAGCACCGCATCTGCACGCTGCTCGATCCAACCTCCGATCCGCTCGGCAAGGGCTTTCACACGATCCAGGCAGTGATTGCAATCGGCTCGGGCGGGCCGATCGGCAAAGGCTGGCTGAAGGGCACGCAGGCGCACCTGGAGTTCATCCCCGAGAAGCACACCGACTTTATCTTCGCGGTATTTTCCGAGGAGTTCGGGTTGGCGGGCGGGATCGTGCTGCTGACGCTTTACATGCTGCTGATCGCGCGCGGCCTGTATATCGCTGCCAATGGCGCGACGCTGTTTGGACGCTTGCTGGCCGGTTCGCTAACGATGGCGTTCTTCACCTACGCGTTCGTCAACATCGGGATGGTGAGCGGAATCTTGCCGGTGGTCGGCGTGCCGCTGCCGTTCATGAGTTACGGCGGCACGGCGCTCACTACGCTGGGGGTCGCGATCGGCCTGATCATGAGCGTCGCGCGGCAGAAACGGTTGATGCAGAGTTAAAGCGACAGAGTTAATTCGACAGAGTTAAAGCGGGCCACGAACGGCCCAGGAAGCAAAAGGGGCGCACCGCAAGGAGCGCCCCTTTTTATCTACTGCGGTTTCACTTCCTTCTGATCCCGCAATTGCGCGCTCAGTTGCTGATACTTCAGACGCGCCGCCGGATCGCCCTGTGCCGCCGCCGCCGCGTAATACGCGCGCGCCACGTTCAGGTTCTTATCCACGCCATCGCCACCGCGCTCGTAGAACGAGCCGGTCACGTATTGCGCGGTCATGTCGCCGCCTTGCGCCGCCTTCTTGTACCAGACGAAGGCCTGCTTGTTGTCGCGGTCGGTGCCGCGACCGTCGAGAAACTGATTGGCGAGCGCCAGTTCCGCCTGCACGTGCCCTTGCTGCGCGGCCTTCAAAAACCACCGATGCGCCTCGACCGGATCGCGCCCGACGAACTCACCATCGTCGTACATCTTGCCGTACACGTACTGCGCATGCGACATGTTGGCATCGGCCGCCTTGCGCAGCCACTTCTTGCCTTCGTCGACATTCGCGGTGGTGCCTTCGCCGTTGAGCAGCATCATCGCGTAGTTGAACTCGGCGAGCCGGCTGCCGTGCTCGGCTGCCTGGCGAAACTCGGAAAACGCCGCCGTCAGGTTGCCGGCGTTGTAGTCGGCAACCGCGGTTTGCGTCTCGGGATCATTCGACTTCGCGATCTTGTCCTGCGCATACACCGTCACATTCGCCATCAACGCCGCGGTGACCGCCAGACGCACGACGACGCACTGCACCATCCCCTTCATGACCTCACCTCCTGCAGCGCCTGGCGAGTCGCGCGCAACATCCACATGACGTCCGCGGCCAGAGCGATAAAACGGAAACCAGCGTCGCGATACTGCTTCGCACTCGCGACGTCGACGGCAAACATGCCCGTTGCGATGCCAGCCTTGTTGGCGGCGTCGACGATGCGCGCCATCGCCGCCTGCACGTCGGCATGCTTCGAATCGCCAAGATGACCGAGGCTCGCGGCCAGATCGGCCGGCCCGACGAACAGGCAATCGATACCCGGCGTTGCGGCGATCTTCTCGACTTCCTGCAAGCCGCGCGCCGATTCGATCTGCACAATGGTCGCGATCTGCGCGTTGGCCGTCTGCACGTAATCGCGCCGCATGCCGTACGAAGCCGCCCGCACCGCGCCGGCGACGCCGCGCAAACCGTCGAGCGCGTCGACGGTCGGATATTGCGTCAGACGCACAGCGTGGGCCGCCTCCTCGGCGGATTCGATATTCGGAAACATCAGCGTGCGCGCGCCGGCGTCCAGCACGCGCTTGACGAGCCACGCCTCGCTGGCGGGCACCCGCACGACCGGCTCGCTCGGCAGATGCGCGGCGGCGATCGCGCGCAATTGCGCGGTGACGTCGCCGCTATCGTTCGGCGCGTGTTCCATGTCGATCAGCAGCCAGTCGAAACCGGCATGCGCGAGCGCCTCGGCCGCCGATTCGCTACCGAGCGACAGCCACAGGCCGAACAGCGGATCGGTTTCCTTCAGACGTTGCTTGAGGGGATTGGTAAAGGTGCTCATCGCCGCGCTCCCTGGCGACGAAACATGTCGCCTGAAACGCGGGAAAGGACACTGGTTTGGCGAACCTGGTAGCCGCCAAGGCCGTGGTGGCCAACATACCTGCTGCGACGCAATGCGGTGACCGGCATGTCTCGCTCCGTGTGGTTATCGGAGCGATCATACCGTGACAATAACGCGGGGGTTGGATCGTACTGCTGGCCACAGCTTCAGTCGCGGACCACGTCGGCCCAGCAGTTCGGCGTCTCGAACAGACGCACCTTGTGCAGACGCAGATTCACGCCGTAGTGTGCGTCGTAGACGTTCGCGAGGATGTCGAACGCGACGGCGGCGAGATTCTCGACTGTCGGAATGCGATCGAGCACGACTGTCTTATGCCCCGCCATGGTTTCCAGAAAGCAACGCACCTGCGTATCGCCTTCGTAGACGAGGAATGCATGGTCCCATTTGTCCACCAGATGCTCGACGGCGAGCGCCTTCACGTCGGCGAAGTCCATCACCATGCCGCGATCGGGCGCACCTTCCGTATCGACCAGGTCGCCTTGCAGCGTGATTTCGAGCACATAGCGATGCCCGTGCAGATTACGGCACTGGCTGCGGTGGTCAGGGATGCGGTGACCCGCGTCGAATTCGAGTTTTCGTGTAATCGTCAGCACGGCAAATCAGGGAATGTTCAGATACTTGTGGGTCTGCATCGACAGGCGCCATTGCGGATGGCGTTTGCACCAGTCGATCGCGAGCTTGGTGTTGAGGTCGCGTGACGGGCCGTCCATCGGCTGGACGAGGAAATACTCGAAGTCGAGCTTCGCATAGTCGGACAGCCGCTGGTTGTCCTGCGGAATCACGACCTTCAGTTCGTTGCCTTTGGTAACGACGAGCGGCGCGTCGGCCTTCGGGCTCACGCAGATCCAGTCGATCGTCTCGAGCACTGGCAGCGAGCCATTGGTTTCGATGGCGATTTCGAAACCGGCGGCATGCAGCGCATCGACGAACGGCTGATCGATTTGCAGCATCGGTTCGCCGCCCGTGCACACCACGAAGCGTTCGCCCTCGCCTTCCGGCCACAGGGACGCAATCATCTGCACCAGCTCTTCGGCGGTGCGGTACTTGCCGCCGTTCTCGCCGTCGGTGCCGACGAAATCAGTATCGCAGAAGCGGCACACAGCCTCCCCGCGATCTTCTTCGCGGCCCGACCACAGATTGCAGCCGGCGAACCGGCAGAACACGGCCGGACGCCCGGCATTCGCGCCCTCGCCCTGTAATGTGTAGAAGATTTCCTTGACCGCGTACGTCATGCTGCTTTCTGCCTTGTGTTCCTGAAAATGATGGCCTGCGCGGCGTTCGTTGTGACGGCGCCGCGCCGAGCCGTCAAACCGGCTCGGTAACCTTCTCGCCGGCCAGATACGCTTCGTAGCCCCGCTTGCGCAAGCGGCACGCGGGGCATTCGCCGCAACCGAAGCCCCACGCATGCAATTCTGCGCGCTCGCCGAGGTAGCAGGTATGCGTTTCGACGCGCACCAGTTCAACCAGTTCGTCGCCGCCCAGCTCGTGCGCGAGACGCCACGTGTCGGCCTTGTCGAGCCACATCAGCGGCGTTTCGAGCAGGAAGCGCTTGTCCATGCCGAGGTTCAGCGTGACCTGCAATGCCTTCATCGTATCGTCGCGGCAATCGGGGTAGCCCGAGAAATCCGTCTCGCACATCCCGCCGACCAGCACCTGCAAGCCACGCCGATACGCGATGGCCGCGGCGATTGTCATGAACATCAGATTGCGGCCCGGCACGAACGTATTCGGCAAACCGTTCGCGGTGGCTTCGATCTCGATCTCACGCGTCATCGCGGTATCGCTGATCGAACCGAGGACCGACAGATCGATCATGTGATCGTCGCCGAGGCGGTCGGCCCATGCTGGAAAAGCGCGCACCACAGCGTGACGAAAACCTTCGCGGCATTCGAGTTCGACCCGGTGCCGTTGACCGTAATCGAAGCCGAGCGTTTCGACCGTTTCATAACGTTCGAGCGCCCAGGCGAGGCACGTGGCGGAATCCTGGCCGCCGGAAAACAGCACCAGAGCGCTACGTTTAGCGTCTTTGCGGATCACCGTGAAACTCCGTGAATGATGAGTGCCACGTCGCGCTGCGCGAGGTGCGCCATGCAAGCAACGCGGCGCGACGCGTGCCGGCACTGCTGCCGGCCCAAACCAGTATAGGCCGCGCCTTCCGCATGCAGAGTCGCTGGGCGCTTATACCGTTAATCGTCGGACGCAGGGTTCGGCGTCTGCCGGAGACTGGCCGTTTGCAACCAGGATGCCTCACAAGGCCAGCGCCGGAAACACGAAAGGACTTGTCTGGCGCGGCGGCACTCAGGCACCACACTCGGCACCACACTCGCGTGCAAGTCCTTGAACTGTCGCGATTTTATCACGCGACGCCGAGCGTGCCGCACTCGCATCGTGCGCACAAGCCGGAACCGACGAATGCCCGTCAGAAAAGGAAAAGCCCCAGGAATCTTGCGATTTCCTGGGGCTGAATCCTGGTGGCCTGGGACGGAATCGAACCATCGACACGCGGATTTTCAATCCGCTGCTCTACCAACTGAGCTACCGGGCCAACGAAGAACGAGATGATATCAAAGGGTCAGCAGCACGGCAAGCCCCTTCTCGAAAAAATCTGCCGGTGCAATATCTGCGCGCATGGCGCGGCCGTTCACTCCCCTTTGTTCTTGCCGAGATCGACGCCGAGCTGCTTGAGCTTGCGATACAGGTGCGTGCGCTCCAAACCGGTCTTCTCCGCAACGCGCGTCATACTGCCGTTCTCACGTGCGAGGTGATATTCGAAGTACGCGCGCTCGAAAGCATCACGTGCATCGCGCAGCGGGATATCGAACGAGATCGACGCCGTTTGCGCAGCCAATGCGCCGCTGCCGATGCCGTCCGACGACAGCATCGGCAACGCCGCCGCTGAAGCCACTGCCGACGCATTGGTCGGCACGACCGGCTTGGCTGCCACGCCGCCCGGCGCACTTGCTGCATTGCCACGCGCCAGCCCTTGCTCGACCGCCTTCAACAGCTTCTGCAACGCGATCGGTTTCTCGAGAAAATTGAGCGCGCCGATCTTGGTCGCTTCGACCGCCGTATCGATGGTTGCGTGGCCGGACATCATGATCACCGGCATGGTCAGTTGCCCTTGCGCGGCCCACTCCTTGAGCAAGGTCACGCCGTCGGTATCGGGCATCCAGATGTCGAGCAATACCAGATCGGGCGCCTGGCGCAAACGGAAATCGCGCGCCTCCTGCGCGTTTTCCGCGGCCTCCACGACATGCCCCTCGTCGCTCAGGATCTCCGAGAGCAATTCCCGGATGCCCATTTCATCATCTACCACCAGGATGGTTGCCATTTACGCTGCCCTTGTCTGCACTGTTGCTTTTGTCGTTCCCTGCGACACACTGCTGTGCGCCGCCCGCGGCCCCGCTTCAGGTGCCGCAGCATCGTCTGCCAGTTGAAGGAAGAGGATCGAGATCTGCGCGCCTTCGATCACATCGCCCGCTTTCATGCGGTTGCGAATGTCGATCCGCGCGCCGTGTTCGTCGACGATCTTCTTGACCATCGCAAGACCGAGACCCGTACCTTTGGCCTTGGTCGTCACGTAAGGTTCGAATGCACGTGTCAGGATACGCGTAGGGAAGCCCGGTCCGTTATCCGACACCGTCAGACGCACCGCGACGCGTACTTTGCCTTCCGCGTCGGGGTCTCCGTATTCTACTGTCCTCGTCTCGAGCAACACACGTGGTTGCTCAACGTCGGCCACTGCATCCTGCGCGTTCTGCAGCAGGTTGTGAATCACCTGACGCAATTGCGTCGCGTCGCCGCGAATCACCGGAAGCTCCGCGAGTTCCACTTGAATCGCGCTCTTGCCTTCCTCGATACCGTACAACGTGAGCACTTCGCTGACCAGATCGTTCAGTTGCAGATGCGCGAGCACCGCCGGCGGCGTACGCGCATAGTCGCGGAAATTGTCGACCATCTGCTTCATCGCCGCGACCTGGTTCACGATCGTGGTCGCGCCACGCTTGAGCACGTCGGCGTCCGACGGCGACAGCTTGTCGGCGAGCTTCATCTGCAAGCGCTCAGCCGAGAGCTGGATCGGCGTGAGCGGATTCTTGATCTCATGCGCGAGCCGCCGCGCGACTTCGCCCCACGCGATCGAACGCTGCGCCGAGATCACGTCGGAGATGTCGTCGAACACGACGACGTAGCCCGAGGTCTGCATGTCTTCGGCGTCGCGCTCGGTGGCGGACACGAGGCGCGCGCCGCGCACCAGCAAGGTGAGCGGCTCGGTTTCGTCGGGCACCTGCACCGAGAATTGCTGCTGCCAATGGCCGCGGTCGTCGTGACCGTCGCCGCTTGCCGCTTCACGATCGGCAAAGGCCTTGCGCACCATGCCGCCGAATTCGCTCAACACGCCGATCTGTTCGAGCGCCGAACCCAACACCTCCTGGAACGGTTGACGGAAGATCCGCTCGGCGCCGCGGTTCGCGGTGGTGAGGCGGAACTGCCGGTCGAATACGAACACGCCCGCGGTCAGGTTCGCGAGAATGCTTTCGAGATATGCCTTCGAATGCTCGAGCGCGATGCGGTTGTTCTCGACCGCCGCGCGTGCTTCGGAAAGCTGCCGCGTCATCGCGTTGAACGACTGCGTGAGGAAGCCCAGTTCGTCGCGCGACTTGATTTCGCGCTTCGGCGTGTAGTCGCCCTCGGTCACTTCCTTGGTGCCCTGCGCGAGCAGGAACAACGGCCGCGCAAGCTGATTGCCGAGCGCGAGCGCCAGCATCATCGCGATGAAGGTCGCGAGGAACAGCGCAAGCGTCAGTGTGCCGATGTACATCTTGCGCAAGCCGGTGCGGCCCAGCGCCTTCTCCTGGTACTCGCGATACGCGCGCTGCACCGCATCGGCATTGCGTGCGAGCGACGGCGAGACCGGCTGCGTCAGTTGCAGGAAGCGTTCGGTGGGCTGTAACAGCGACGCGTTCGAATCCGGAATGCGCTGCACGACGCGCAGCCGCAATGCGCCCTTGCTGCCATGCGCGTGCGGATCGCCGTCCACTTCGCCTTCGATCGCCGCATAGCCACGTCCGCGCGCCTGGTCGATCATCAGCGGTGTGGGCAAATCGTTCGGCACCAGCGTCGCGAAATTGCCGGATGCCTGCGCGACCACATGCATATCCGGCGTCGCGCCCGACATGCTGCGCGTAGGTTCGACGATCGTCGCGTCCTGCACGCCGAACTGATCGCGCAAGCGCAAGAGCGTGAGCGTCGTGCCGGCCGCATCCGCGCTCGCCAGCTGCTCGGACATCAAACGGCCCTTGGTCTGCAGATCCGACAGCGACGCGTCGAGCATGCCGCGGCCGAGGTTCAGCCCCGAGGTCAGTGCGGTTTCAACGTTCACGTCAAACCACGATTCGATACTGCGCGACACGAACTGATACGACACGACGTAAATGATCCCGCCCGGCACCACGCCGACCAGCGCCATGAAGAACGCGAGTTTCGCGAGCAGCCGCGTGCCGAATTTGCCCTTGCGAAGCCGGGCAATGATGATGATGACGAGCGTCGCCACCACCAGCAAAAAGATCATCGCAACGGCGAGATTGGCTGCATACAGCCACTGGTAATAACGGTCGAAGAATTCGGTGTTCGCGCTCGCGGCCGCGAGCAGCACGAGCAGCAGCACGGCCGTCACGGCGACCGTAGTCACCAGCACGCGCACGACGATGCTGCTGACACTGGTGGCGCGGCGCACTCTATTTAGCACGTTCGGTCACCGTGAAGGTAAAGCGCTTCCATTCAGATGAGAGATTCCAGTCGCGGTTGTTCACAGCGTCGATCTGGAACGGCTTGGGCATCAGCGCGATGTCGAGTTGCATGCGCACGGAGGCGTTGTAAGTCTCGCCGGTATGCACCTGATTGCGGTCGATCACATGCCACGAGGTGACGTGCTTGATCACCGCGAGTGCGTCTTTGAGCGTAGTGAAGCCGAGCTGCAAACCGCCCGACGACACGCTCGACACGCGGTACTCACGCGTGAGCGGCTGGAACGACAGGCGGATGCTCTGCGACACGCTCACCGGCTGCTCGTCGAACCAGTACCAGCGCGGCCGGCTCAGTTCGAAATCGGTCGTGAAGTAAAGCGGAATGCCTTTATTGACAGCGTCTTCGAGGTTGCTGTTCAGATCGAAGTCAAAGCGCGCGTCGAGGTTCCAGCCGGTACCGTCGGATTGCAGCGACGCACGCTGCACCGCGATCGAGTCAGCGTGCGCCACGCCCGGTGCGGCAAGCCATACGGCCAGCGCGATCCAGAGCACGGCTGCGAGCCGAAGCGGGAAGAAGCGTTTGATGGTCACCGTTTCTGAAAGCGCGCGTAGAAAAATCCGTCGTGGTCTGAGTTCGAGCCGGCGCCATCTTCAGCGGCATGTCCGGCATAGGAATCGGCCGATGTGTCGGCGGGCGCGCGGGAAACTGTGGGTAAAAGTTGCCCCGGCGCGTCCAATCGTACCGCATCCTGGTACTTGTCTCCAAACCACTGTGCCTGCAACTCGCCTTCTTCGGGGAAGATCGAACACGTAACGTAGAGCAACTCGCCGCCCGGCTTCACGAGCGGCCACAGCGCGTCGAGAATGCGGCGCTGTTCGGCGACCAGCGCGGGAATATCGGACGCGCGACGCAGCCAGCGAATATCCGGATGACGCCGCACGATGCCCGATGCGGAACACGGCACGTCGGCAAGAATACGGTCGAAGGGCTGGTCGATGTCGTCATGCCATTTTGACGGCTGGCCCGCATCGCCGATGCGCACTTCTGCTTCGAGCTTCAGCCGCTGCAAATTTTCGCCGATGCGACGTGCGCGCGACGCGTCGCTTTCGAGCGCGATGAGCTGAAGGTTGGCGAGTTCGAGCAAATGACCGGTCTTGCCGCCCGGCGCCGCGCACGCATCGAGCACGCGCATGCCGTCGCGCACGCCGAGCAGTTGCGCCGCGAGTTGCGCGCCGGCATCCTGCACGGACACGACGCCGTCGCTGAAGCCGGGAATCCGGTCGACCGGCATCGGCGTGGTCAACTTGACCGCGTAGTCGCCGGCCTTGCTCGCGGCGATGTGACGGTCTTGCAGCACTTGAAGATACGCGTCGACTGTCGAGTGGCGTGCGTTCACGCGCAGCGTCAGCGGGCCTTGCGTGTTGCCGGCGGCGAGCACCGCTTGCCACGCGTCGGGCCAGGCGCGCTTGACTGCGTCGATCCACCACGCCGGGTAATTCCAGCGCGCCACTTCGTCGGCCTGCAATGCGCTCAGCAGCGTCTCACGCTCGCGTAGGAAATTGCGCAGCACGGCGTTGACGAGCCCCTTCGCGAACGCGAATTCACGACGTGCGGCGATTGCGCTGACGGCCTGATCGACGACGGTGAACGGCGCGTAAGCGGCACTCGCTTCATCGTCGACGAGCAAGGCCAGCGCGCACGCGAGCACGTGACCGACGTGCGGCGGCGGCGCCTTCTTCACCAGCTTCGCGATCAGCCATTCGGCGGTCGCCAGACGCCGCATCGTGCGGTACGCGATGTCCTGCACGGCGCCGCGCGCAGCGGCGGCGCTGCCCTCAGGCGCTGACACGAACACGGATTGCAGGGCGGCCGGCAAGGCGGCGCCGAGGCGCACGGCGCCGACGGCCTGGCCCGCGCAATCGAGCGCAAAACCAAGCGATTCGGGCGCGAGATGCAGCATCGACAGACGTGATTCGCGCGGACGCGCCGATTGGGAAGCAGAACGCGAAGAAGGCTTTGGAGTCATGAAAGAGGCAAAGGCAGGCCGCGCGGTGCGCGCGACACAAACAACACATTGTAGCGTGGCGCGGCTTGGGGCTTCTGCGGCAGGGCCGCGGCCGCCACGCGCGATCCTCGCGGGTCGAATAAAAAAGGCGAGCCCGCTGACTCGCCTTTCATCACACAACGTTAGCGCCGCGCGCCGTTATTCGAAGCGCCCGGTGCGCGCCATTTCCATCAACCGGGCGATCCGTTCCTCGGTGGCCGGGTGCGTCGAAAACAGATTCGCGATGCCGCCGCCCGACAGCGGATTCATGATCATCATCTGAGCGGTGGCCGGATGCTGCTCGGCTGTCGGAAACGGAATGCCGCTTGCATAGCGATGAATCTTGTCGAGCGCCGACGCGAGCGCCTGCGGGTCGCCGGAAATCTGCGCGCCGCCGCGGTCCGCTTCGAATTCACGCGCGCGCGAAATCGCCATCTGGATCAGGGCGCCGGCGATCGGCGCGAGCAACGCGACGGCAATGCTCGCGATCGGATTCGACGGACGGCCGTTTTCATCGCGGCCACCGAAGAACATCGCAAAGTTCGCCAGCGCGGAAATGGCGCCGGCCATGGTTGCCGAGACGGTCGAAATCAGGATGTCGCGGTGCTTCACGTGCGCCAGTTCGTGTGCCATCACGCCGCGCATTTCGCGCTCGGACAGCACCCGTAGGATGCCGGTGGTCGCGGCAACCGCCGCGTGCTCCGGATTGCGGCCGGTGGCGAACGCGTTTGGCGCGTCTTCGTTGATCAGGTAGACGCGCGGCATCGGCAGGCCGGCACGCGTGGAAAGCTCGCGCACCATCCGGTAGAACTGCGGCGCGCTGGCTTCGTCGACTTCCTGCGCGTTGTACATGCGCAGGACCATCTTGTCCGAGAACCAGTACGAGAAGAAATTCATTCCAAGGGCGATCACGAGCGCGATCGTCATGCCGCGCGACCCGCCGATCATCCCGCCGATCACGATGAAAAGGGCCGTGATCGCGGCCATCAACATCGCGGTTTTGACCCAATTAAACATGTCTGCTACTCCTTGCCCGAGCGCGGGTTCATATCTGCGCCGCGTCATCGCGGCGACTGATTGTAAGCGAAATGTTAGATATGGGCGCGCAGGGAAAATTCAATCATCTCGATGCGGTGGCGAGCTTGATGCCCAAGCCGACGAATGCGCTACCGACGCCGCGATCCAGCCACTTCTTCACCGACGGCTTGCCGGAAAAGCGCCGCGTCACACTGCCCGCGATCCACGCGACAAAACTGTTCCAGATCATGCTCATCACGACGAACACCACGCCGAGCGTGAGGAAGGCGAGCGCTTTGTGGTCGCTGCCGGTCGTCACGAACTGCGGGAAAAACGACACGAAAAACAGCACCACTTTCGGATTCAGCACGTTGGTCCAGAAGCCTTGCAGGAACAACTGACGCAGCGATTTCGGCGCACCCGCAGCACGTGCTTCGCCAGCCGCTGCGTCTGCCGCTGGTTTCGCGAAAATCAACCGCACGCCCAGATAGATCAGATAAATAGCGCCGACAAACTTGATGACGGTGAACGCGGTGGCCGACGCGGCCAGCAGCGCCGTCAAACCGAACGCGCAGGCAAGCGAATGAACGCAGCAACCGGCGGAGATACCAAGCGCGGACATCAGGCCCGCGCCACGGCCCTGCGCGACGCTGCGCCCGACGATATAGGCCGTATCCGGCCCGGGCGTCACGTTCAGCAGAAAGACGGCGACGACAAAAAACTCGAAATGGGTGATGCCGAACATGGGAATCCTCGAAAACTGGGCTGTTGCATGGAGGATTCTAACGCGCCGCAGGGCTGCGGCGGGGGTGTTGAACATCGGCCGAACGGACAATGTTCAGGGCATGTGGACGGCTGTTATTGCCCTTCGGGAAGCTGGAAACGCTGCCCCGCGGCCAGCGTCGCGCCGGCCAGGAATTCGCGCACCGGCAAGCGCTTGCCGCCAGGTTTCTGCAATTGCGTGAGACGCAGCGCGCCTTCTCCGCAGGCCACGACCACGCCTTCGGGCGAAACATCGGTGATCGTGCCGGGCGCGCTGTTGCCTTGCGTCTCTACGGGAGCCGCCGCCCAGATCTTCGCTGACGTGCCGTCGTCCAGCGTGGCCACGCCGCCGGGAAACGGGTCGAATGCGCGCACCTGGCGCGCGAGAACGTCGGCCGGCTTGCGCCAGTCGAGCGCGGCCTCATGTTTGCCGATCTTTTCCGCGTACGTCGCGCCTTCGGCCGGTTGCGGGGTTGCCGGCAGCTTGCCGTTGCGCTCGAGCTCGATCAACGCGTCGACGATCAGCTTCGCGCCGTCTTGCGCAAGCCGGTCGTGCAAGGTGGCCGTGGTGTCGTCTTCGGAGATCGACGTGCGCGCTTCGGAGATCATCGCGCCGGTGTCGAGGCCGACATCCATTTGCATCAGCGTGATGCCTGTTTCCGCGTCACCCGCTTCGATCGCCCGATGGATCGGCGCGGCGCCGCGCCAGCGCGGCAACAACGATGCGTGAATGTTGATACAGCCATACGGCGGGATATCCAGCACTTCCTGCGGCAGGATCAGGCCATAAGCGGCCACCACCATCACGTCGTGCGGTGTAGCGCACAGCAGGTCGATGGCGGCGGCGGCTTCGGCCGGAAATTTGCCGGCGCGGCGCAGCGAAGGCGGCTGCGCGACAGCGAGCCCATGCTCCTGCGCATAGCGCTTCACCGGGCTCGCCTGCAATTTCATCCCGCGTCCGGCGGGCCGGTCGGGCTGGGTCAGCACGAGCGGCACCGAAAAACCGGCGCTGTGGATCGCGGCCAGCGCGGCCGCGGCGAACTCCGGTGTACCGGCAAAGATGACGCGCAACGAATGACTCATGAACGAGGGAAGTAGGCGAGGTGGACGCGTATTACATCGCGTGGGCGAGCTTCTTCATCTTGCTCTTGATACGCGTCTGCTTCAGCGACGACAGGTACTCGACGAACACGCGGCCTATCAGGTGATCCATTTCGTGCTGGATGCAGACCGCGAGCAAGCCTTCGCAGTCCATCTCGAAGGTTTCGCCCTTCTCGTTCAGCGCCCGCACGCGCACTTTCTCGGCGCGCTCGACGTTGTCGTAAATGCCAGGCACCGAAAGACAGCCTTCTTCCGAAAGCTTCCTCTCGTCGCTCGACCAGATGATTTCCGGGTTGATGAAGGCGAGCAGTTCGTCGTGCGCGTCCGACACGTCGATCACGACCACGCGCTCGTGCACGTCCACCTGGGTCGCGGCGAGACCGACGCCGGGCGCGGCGTACATCGTTTCGGCCATGTCGGCGACAAGCCGGCGGATGCGGTCGTTGACCACTTCGACCGGCTTCGCGATCTTGTGCAGCCGTTTGTCCGGGTAATTGATGATGTTCAGTAAAGCCATGATCTTGAAGTCGATTTGAGGCGCCGCTGACCGGTGGAAGGTTCGCGTTGGCCATTCGGCCAGGTTGTGAGCCCGTCGCGTTACGCAGAGGATAGATGGTGTCGAACCGGTTCGATTCAACGCGCTACTTGCGCTAGACAACGAGCCCGCGCGGGTGGGCGCGGCGCTGCGGTTATTTCGGATGATGAAAATTTTAGCATGGCGCCCGCCTGCCCGCTGGCCCTGTACGAGGATCGACCGCAATGCACACCTTGCCCGCAACGGATATTGAACTCGCCGCCTGGTTGCGGCTGTCGCTCGCGCCGGGGCTGAAACCCGCCGCGCTGCGCTTGCTTCTGAGCGCTTTTGGACTGCCGGAAGCGATCTTTGAGCAATCGCCCGAGGCGCTCGCCGGCATCGCCGGCGAGGCTGCGGCGCGCGCCGTGCTGGCCCCGACCAGTCCCGAATTTGACGCGCAGTTCGCTACGGTGATTGCGTGGCGCGAGCTGCCCGGCAACCATCTGGTCGCGCTCGACGACCCCGCCTATCCGCCAACACTGCTGACCATGCCCGATCCGCCACCGCTGCTATATATAAAGGGTCGGCTGGATCTGCTGCATACGAGGGCGATCGCCGTGGTGGGCAGCCGCAGCGCCACGCCGCAAGGTGTCGAGGACGCGGAGCGTTTTGCGCGTGAGCTTTCAGTGGCGGGCGTGACGATCGTGTCGGGGCTGGCACTGGGCATCGACGGCGCCGCGCATCGCGGCGGTCTGGAAGGCGCCGGCGGCACGGTAGCGGTCATCGGCACCGGCGCGGACCTCGTGTACCCATCGGCGCATCACGCCCTGGCTCGGCAGATCGCGGTACAAGGGGCGATTGTCTCGGAATGGCCGCTCGGCACGCCTGCGCGTGCCGCCAATTTTCCGCAGCGTAACCGGCTGATTGCCGGCCTCGTTAGCGGCGTTCTGATTGTCGAGGCAGCAATGCGCTCAGGCTCGCTGATCACCGCGCGGCTCGCCAATGAAATGGGGCGCGATATCTTTGCGTTGCCGGGGTCGGTCCATGCGCCGCTATCGCGTGGCTGTCATCGGATGATCAAACAAGGTGCCAAGCTGGTCGAAACGCCCGATGAGGTGCTCGAGGAACTCGGCTTCGCCAAACCGTCGGCGGCTGCGTCCGCTTGCGCATCGCCAGTGCCGCGCGACGGTGAGGTTCGGGCGGATTCGGCACCGGCGGCGGCATCCGCAGTAGCCTCGTCAGCGATCACGGCAGAAGGTCAGCGACTGCTCGCCGCGCTCGGCCACGCGCCAACCACACTTGAAATTCTTGCCACCCGCACCGAGATGGAGGGCGCAGTATTACAAAACACGCTGCTGCAACTCGAACTCGCTGGCCGACTGACCGTCCTGCCTGGCGGCCGCTTCATGCGGGCAAGCCACGGCTAACCCTGCATTGACCAAGGTTGACCACGACTCGTGATCGGCCATGCTACATTCGCGCCAAAGCACCTGACAAAAGTACGCAAGGAACCACCATGCCCGCGCTGAATCTCGACACCGACCAAGACCGGATCGCCGAGCGCGTCAACGAACCCGAGACGCTGTTCGTTGCCTGCTTGTGCGCGGAGTGGTGCGGAACCTGCCGTGACTATCGGGAAGCTTTCGACCGGCTGGCGGACAAGCACCCGGACATCTGTTTCGCATGGATCGACATTGAAACCCACGCCGACCGCTTCGACGACCTGGACGTCGAGAATTTCCCGACCATCCTGATCGAGGACTCGGTAACGACACGTTTTTTTGGCACGGTTTTACCGCAGGCTGCGATTGTCGAGCGGATGCTGGCCGACCTGACTGCCGTGCCCGGCATCAGCGGGGCGCCAAAACTGCGGCCCGCGCTGGCGGTCGCCTGAAGCGTAGCTGCCAGCCCCGCAGCCTTGCGGCACGGGCGTTGCGGGCTGTGCACAGTGCACTTGCCGGCGCTTCTTCAAGCGCTGGGCACAACATTATATTGGTCCGCTTTTTTATGGCACTTGACGCGCCGCTCTCGCGCCGTGTGCTATAAAGCGGTCGTTATTGGGTCACAAAGGTCACAAACGAGGGTCGCGCTAAAGAAAGCGCACTCAAGGCCACCAACCCGAATCTACCAACCTCACATCGAGTCATGTCCAAAGCACTGATCATCGCCGAAAAGCCTTCCGTCGCGAACGACATCGCGCGCGCTTTGGGCGGTTTTACCAAGCATGACGAATACTACGAAAGCGACGACTACGTCCTTTCCTCGGCAGTCGGCCATCTGCTGGAAATCGCCGCGCCCGAAGATTATGAAGTCAAGCGCGGCAAGTGGAGTTTCGCCAATCTGCCCGTCATTCCGCCACATTTCGACCTCAACCCGATCGCAAAAAGCGAGTCGCGCCTGAAGGTGCTGACCAAGCTGCTCAAGCGCAAAGACGTCGACCGGCTCATCAACGCATGTGACGCGGGGCGCGAGGGCGAGCTGATTTTCCGCCTGATCGCGCAGCACGCAAAAGCCAGGCAACCGGTTCAACGCCTGTGGTTGCAATCCATGACGGCGGGCGCCATTCGCGACGGCTTTGCCAGTCTGCGCAGCGACGAAGAAATGCAACCGCTCGCCGATGCGGCGCGTTGCCGCTCAGAAGCGGACTGGCTGGTCGGCATCAACGGCACGCGCGCGATGACCGCGTTCAACAGCAAGGGCGGCGGTTTCTTCCTGACCACGGTCGGGCGGGTGCAGACGCCGACACTGTCGATCGTCGTCGAGCGTGAAGAGAAAATTCGCCGCTTCGTGCCGCGCGATTACTGGGAAGTGAAGGCGGAGTTCGTCTGCGCAGCCGGCTTCTATGAAGGCCGCTGGTTCGATCCGAAATTCAAGCGCGACGAGTTCGATCCGGAAAAACGCGACTCGCGACTGTGGGCGCTGCCCGCCGCCGAAACCATCGTCGCCGCCTGCCGCGGGCAAATCGGCACAGTAACCGAAGAATCGAAGCCGTCCACACAACTGTCGCCGGCGTTGTTCGATCTGACCAGCTTGCAGCGCGAGGCCAACGGCCGCTTCGGCTTCTCGGCCAAAAACACGCTCGGTCTCGCTCAGGCTCTGTACGAGAAGCACAAGGTGCTGACCTATCCCCGGACCGACGCACGCGCGTTGCCGGAAGACTATATGGATACGGTCAAGCAAACGCTCGGCATGCTCAAGGAGAGCAATAACTATCTGCCGTTTGCCAAGCAGGTGCTCGACAAGGGCTGGGTGAAGCCGAACAAGCGCATCTTCGATAATTCGAAGATCAGCGATCACTTCGCAATCATCCCGACGCTGCAGGCGCCGAAGAATCTGTCCGAACCGGAACAGAAGCTCTACGACCTGGTCGTGAAGCGCTTCCTGTCGGTGTTCTTCCCGGCCGCTGAATACCGGGTGACGACGCGGATCACGGAAGTGGTCGGCCACCATTTCAAGACTGAAGGCAAGGTGCTGGTCGAACCGGGCTGGTTGCAGATCTACGGCCGTGAAATCAGCGGCGAAGACGCGAACCTCGTGCCGGTGCAAAAGGACGAGAAGGTCAAGACCGACAAGATCGCCGCGCAGCAACTGGTGACGAAACCACCCGCACGCTACAACGAAGCGACCTTGCTGTCGGCAATGGAAGGCGCGGGCAAGCTCGTCGAGGACGACGAACTGCGCGAAGCCATGGCAGCCAAGGGTCTGGGCACGCCGGCCACACGCGCCGCCATCATCGAAGGGCTGCTCGGTGAAAAGTATCTGATTCGCGAGGGCCGCGATCTGATTCCGACCGCCAAGGCGTTCCAGCTGATGACGCTGTTGCGCGGCCTCGGCGTGAAGGAATTGACCGCACCGGAACTGACCGGCGAGTGGGAATACAAGCTCTCGCAGATGGAGCGCGGCAACCTGCCGCGCGACGCGTTCATGCAGGAGATCGCGCGCATGACGCAGACTATCGTCAAGCGCGCGAAGGAATACGATTCCGACACGATCCCGGGCGATTACGCGACGTTGCAGACGCCGTGTCCGAATTGCGGCGGTCAGGTGAAGGAAAACTACCGGCGCTTTGCGTGCTCGAAGTGCGAGTTCTCGATTTCGAAAATTCCGGGCGGACGTCAGTTCGAAATTCCGGAAGTCGAAGAGTTGTTGCAGAACAAGACGATCGGACCGCTGTCCGGTTTCCGCAGCAAGATGGGCCGGCCGTTCTCGGCAATCCTGAAGCTCTCGCTCGACGACGAGATCAAGAACTACAAGCTCGAGTTCGACTTCGGTCAGGATTCGGGCGGCGAAGATGGCGAACCGCCTGACTTCTCCGACCAGCAGCCGGTCGGCGCATGCCCGAAATGCAAGGGTCGCGTGTTCGAGCACGGCATGAGCTATGTCTGCGAAAACTCGGTCGCAAGTCCGAAGACGTGCGACTTCCGCTCGGGCAAGGTGATCTTGCAGCAGGAAATCGCCCGCGAGCAGATGGCGAAACTGTTGGAAGAAGGACGCACCGACCTGCTGACGAACTTCAAATCGTCGCGCACCGGCCGTAACTTCAAGGCGTTCCTCGTCAAGCAGAACGACGGCAAGATCGGCTTCGAGTTCGAGAAGAAGGAGCCGTCGGCGAAAACCGCTGCGAAGACTGCGGCGGCGAAGTCGGCAGCCAGCGCGGCGCCGGAACCGGATGACGAAGAAGCGGCAGTCGCTGTGAAGGCGGCGCCGGCGGCCAAAAAGGCGGCAGCGAAGAAAGCACCCGCCACCAAGACCGCGGCGGCCAAGAAGGCGCCCGCTAAAAAAGCAGTAGCGCGCAAGACCGGTTCGTAATTGGAGCCGGCGGCCGGGAGGTCACTCGCGTCCGGCCAGCTTCGCGCTTGCGATAAAAAAGGCGCAGTCACATGAAGTGACTGCGCCTTTTTATTTGCCTACCAGACTGCGCTTACCACCGCGCTCCCCGGCTAGTACGTGAGCTCACCTCAAGCTCAGTTCACAGCGGCGACAAAGCCGTCGGCCGCGAGCGATTCGATGTCCTCGGCACGGGCGACAACTCGCTGTCGAGGAGACGTGACAGCGGCTCAGCGCCGTCGAACGCTTCCGGCGGGGTGATCTCGGCGGAATCCAAAGCGGTCGCCGTGGCAGGCCGCACAAGGCCATCCTTGATCCACTGCTCACCGAGCAGGCTGTTCGGCGTCTGGCTGAAATGCTCGACCAGGTGATCGATGAACGTGCGCACCTTCGCCGGCAAGTGGCGGCGGCTCGGATACGCAATGTTGATCTCCACCTGCGGCAAACGGTAATCGCCGAGCAGACGCACGAGCCTGCCGCGCGTCATGTCGCGCCCGATCAGATAGCTCGGCAGAATCGCGATGCCCATGCCGAGCAGCGCAAACTGCCGCAGCATTTCCGTGTTGTTCGCCACGATCACGTTCGACGGACGCACCCGCACCTCGCCTTCCGGCCCCGTGAACACGCGCTCGTCGCCCCAATACTCGGACGGCAAGCTCAGGCACGGGTGCTCGAGCAGGTGCTCAGGACGTGTGGGCATGCCGTGCTTTTCCAGATACGCAGGCGTCGCGCACACCGTCATGCAACCGGTGGTCAAACGCCGCGTGACAATGCTCGCGCTGCGCATCTGCCGCGCGATAACGACGCCGACGTCGAAACCTTCTTCGACCAGATCGACCTGCCGATCCACCAGCGTGACATCGGGAATGACTTTCGGATAACGCTCCGCATAGGTCTGGAGCACCGGCGCCAAGTTATGCAACCCGAACACGACCGGTGCGACTATCCGCAACGTGCCAACGGGTTCGTGATTTCGCGCGACCACCATTTGCTCGACGTCTTCCAATTCGTCGAGAATCTGGCGCGCACGCTCAAGATAAACCTGGCCTGATTCGGTCAGCGACAAGCTGCGGGTTGTGCGATTGAGCAGCCGCGTGCCAAGGCGGCCTTCGAGATCGGCAACGTGGCGGGTCGCGACTGCGTTGGAAATATCCATCGCGCTTGCAGCGCGGGCAAAACTGCCGAGATCCGCCACTTTGACGAAAACTCGCATCGACTGCAAATGATCCATAGGACTACTCCTGCCGTGTTACAGCTTCCTGAAAAGCAGTGAAGCGAACTTGGAATTCTCCTACGACTCGCGAAATCATGCAGAAGTTGCCCGTCAAAGCGGAAATATTGCCAATATTTGTGCCACTGTGTTCCCCAGTGTGGGGCATGAACGCTCATTGTTCCCGAAAGAGAAACAATCTGCTGCACTGCAGCTTGCACTGTCTTTTTTGTTCGAACAGATGCAACGGTCGCGCGGGCATTGCTGAATCAGCAAATGTGTTATGGGGTCGAATCAGAAAACAAAAAACCGCCCGAAGGCGGCTTTCCGTTCGAAGTGAATACTCACATGATCAGACCGCGAGTTTTCCTTCCAAGGCTGCTTTGGCCTGAGTCAGAGCCGGTGGCAACCCATGCTGCAGTGTGTCAAACAACTCGGCATGCAGAGCGAGTTCATCGCGCCAGGCAGCGTCGTCCACCGAGATCACCTGCTGGAATTGCTCGCGGCTGAAATCGAGCCCGCTCCAATCGAGGTCTTCATAGTGCGGCGACACGCCAAATGCATGTTCCTCGCCTTGCGCCGAGCCTTCAATGCGGCCGACCATCCAGCTCAACACACGCATGTTCTCGCCGAAACCCGGCCAGACGAACTTGCCGTCCGCGCCCTTGCGGAACCAGTTCACGCAGAAGATTTTCGGCAGCTTCGCGTTCAATTTCTCGAGGCGCTCGCCGGTTTTGAGCCAGTGACCGAAGTAGTCGCTCATGTTGTAGCCGCAGAACGGCAGCATGGCAAACGGGTCGCGGCGCACCACGCCCTGCTGGCCGGCGGCAGCGGCGGTCGTTTCCGAGCCCATGGTCGCGGCCATGTAGACGCCTTCGACCCAGTTACGCGCCTCGGTGACGAGCGGCACCGTGGTCGAACGGCGGCCACCGAAGATGAACGCGTCGATCGCGACGCCCGCCGGGTTCTCCCACTCAGCATCGATCGACGGACATTGCGAGGCCGGCGCCGTGAAGCGCGCGTTCGGGTGCGCCGCCTTGCGTCCGCTTTCTTTCGCGATCGCCGGCGTCCAGTCCTTGCGCTGCCAGTCGATCAGGTGTGCGGGCGGCTCGTCGGTCATGCCTTCCCACCAGACATCGCCGTCGTCGGTCAGCGCAACGTTCGTGAAGATGACGTTTTCCTTCAGCGTGGCCATTGCATTGAAGTTGGTCTTCTCGCTGGTGCCCGGCGCGACGCCGAAATAGCCCGCTTCCGGATTGATCGCGTACAGGCGGCCGTCCTTGCCCGGCTTGATCCATGCAATGTCGTCGCCGATTGTCGAGATTTTCCAGCCGTTCAGGCCTTTCGGCGGAATCAGCATCGCGAAGTTGGTCTTGCCGCAGGCCGACGGAAACGCGGCGGCGACGTGGTGCTTGCGCCCTTCCGGCGACGTCACGCCGAGAATCAGCATGTGTTCGGCGAGCCAGCCTTCGTCGCGGCCCATGGTCGACGCAATGCGCAGCGCAAAGCACTTCTTGCCGAGCAGCGCGTTGCCGCCGTAGCCTGAACCGTAGCTCCAGATTTCACGCGATTCGGGGAAGTGAACGATGTATTTGGTGTCGTTGCACGGCCACGGCACGTCATTAGCACCCGTAGCGAGCGGCGCGCCGACCGAATGCACGCACGGCACGAACTCGCCGTCGGCACCCAGCACGTCGTACACCTTGCGGCCCATGCGCGTCATGATGCGCATGTTGGTCACCACGTACGGGCTATCGGTCAACTCGACGCCGATGTGAGCAATCGGCGAACCGAGCGGTCCCATCGAGAACGGCACGACGTACATCGTGCGGCCGCGCATGGCGCCGTCGAACAGGCCGTCGAGCGTCGAACGCATTTCGGCTGGGGCGATCCAGTTGTTCGTTGGCCCGGCGTCTTCACGACGCTGCGAGCAGATAAAGGTGCGGTCTTCAACACGAGCCACGTCCGACGGATCGGACCACGCCAGATACGAATTCGGACGTTTGGCGGGATTGAGTTTCCTGAGGGTGCCGGCTTCGACCATCTGCGCGCACAGGCGGTCGTACTCCTCCTGCGAACCGTCGCACCAGACAACCTGATCCGGCTTGGTCAACGCCGCGACGCGCTCGACCCACTCGACCAGTTTTCGGTGTTTGACCCATGCGGGCACCTCGAAGGTGGGCTGTCCTTCGAATGAGGGATGATTCATCGACCTGTCTCCGTTTTGATAGCAATAGAAAAACGGTACAAGCCCAGCGACGCTGCATGCGAGAGGCGTTCAATCCATCACGTCGGCATTCCTACGACTCGACGCGCAATTCGATTGTGCAGGTCATCGTGGGCTACACACAGCCCGTTGCGCGGAGGCGTCCGCCGACAGCCTTCTGAAACCGTCTGTAAAGCGGCTTGCCTCAACACCCAACAAACTGTTAAAAACGATGTCAATCGGCGTTGCCGTGGTGCTGCTGTTCTTCGCGGCAGCTTCTACTGTAAAGCATCCATCCAGACCAACGTGTGACCTGGGTCACATGATGGGACAGCCAGCATAACACTCCGTTCCGCACCGCCATGGTGCGCCGCAAGACACATACCATGAAGATTGCCATCCTCGACGATTACCAGGACGCCGTTCGCAAGCTCGACTGCTTTCAATTGCTGGCCGACCATGAGGTCAAGGTTTTCAACAACACTGTCCGTGGTTTGGGCCAGTTGGCGAGCCGTCTTTCCGAAGTCGACGCGCTGGTCCTGATTCGCGAACGTACCCGCATCAACTCGCAACTGCTCGACAAGTTGCCGCGTTTGCGCATGATCAGCCAAACCGGCAAGGTGTCGAGCCATATCGACCTGCCGGCGTGTACCGAGCGCGGCATCGCCGTGCTGGAAGGCAGCGGCTCGCCGTTCGCGCCGGCCGAATTGACGTGGGCACTCATCATGGCTGCCCAACGGCGGATTCCGCAATACGTAGCAAACCTTAAGCAAGGTGCCTGGCAACAGTCGGGTTTGAAAACGTCGGCACTGCCGCCGAACTTCGGTTTGGGTCAGGTATTGCGCGGCCAGACGCTGGGGATTTGGGGCTATGGCAAGATCGGGCGGCTGGTTGCCGGATACGGCAAGGCGTTCGGCATGAACGTGCTGATCTGGGGCCGCGAACATTCGCGCGAAGCGGCGCGCGTCGACGGCTTCGGCGTCGCCGAAAGCCGCGAAGCGTTGTTCGAGCAGAGCGATGTGCTATCGCTGCACCTGCGTTTGCATGACGACACGCGCGGCATTGTCAAGCAGGAAGATCTGATGCGGATGAAGCCGACCGCGTTGCTCGTGAACACGAGCCGGGCCGAACTGCTCGACGAAAACGCGCTGGTGAGCGCGCTGTCGCGCAACCGTCCGGGGATGGTCGCGATCGACGTCTACGAAAGCGAGCCGATTCTGCAGGGCTACAGCCTGCTGCGGATGGAAAACGTGATCTGCACGCCGCACATCGGCTATGTCGAGCGCGAGAGCTACGAGTCGTACTTCACCGCGGCGTTCAAGAACATTCTGGCTTTCGACGCCGGCGATACGGCCAGCGTGGCGAATCCGGAAGCGTTGCAGGGCGGTCGGCGGCGTTAAACGCGGGCTTGAGGCTCGGCGCGCGGAGGCGCTCAACGAAAAGAAACTCCGAAGCGAAACCGCGCCGCCGCTGCTCAGCGCGCTTCGTGCGCGGCGGCTTCCCACAGATCCGGCATGCGTTCCAGGAAGATCTCGCCGTCGGCGCGGCCGAGGTTATACGCGTGCACCATCTGCGAAGGGCTCGTGTAATCCCAGCTTGAAATCGGCACCTTGCGCGACGGCTGCACGTAGAGCCGTTGCTGCACGCCATGCGGCACGACGAACATCTGCGGACGCGGATAGAGACGCGTGACCATCACCAGCACGTTGCCTGGCGCGTCGGCATCGAGCGCGCCGACCGGCACGTTATCGACCATCCCGCCATCCAGCACCGGCCGGCCGTTGCGGCGTAGAACCGGCGTGAACGGCGGCGTACTCGACGATTGCAGAATCAGATCCGCGAGGTCCTCGACAGTCGCGCAATCCTGCGCGCGCACGAATTCCGGATGGAAACCGAGCGTCTGACCAAGCGTCGGATGCAGCGTCTTGCGCACGTACTTTTCGATGTTGTACGCGATCAGCCCCGCGGCGACCGCGCTGCGCGCGCCGAGCCAGCGCGGCAGATGCGACACGCCGATGCGGATTTCCGGCGCCTGTGCGAGCGTCGAGAACTTGTCGCCATAGATGTCGAGCAGAGCCTGCCGGTAGATGCGGTAATGCGGAAACACCGATTCGCCGCGCAGCAGGTTGCCCCAGTACGCGTTGCGGGTGTTGTGACGCAGCGCGTCTTGGTAATAGCGCATCACCCAGTCGGAATCGCGCGTGTAGAGCATGCACGCGGTGGCGGCGCCGGCCGAAATGCCGGCGATGACGCGCGGACGGATATGCAGCTCCGGCTGCACGACGTCCCAGAATCCCGCCTGCCACCAGCAGCGATTGCCGCCACCGGCGAATACGACCTGATCGAACATCTTGGCTTTTTCCTCTAATGCGGCGTGCGGAGTGTCGTTTTAAGTCGATTTAGTCGAGTAGCGCGTAGGTCGTGGTGGCGTGGACGGCCATGTTGCCGGTTTCATCGAACAACTCGACTTCGCCGAACACCAGATTACGGCCCATGCGCAACACGCGCGCGGTGATCAGCACATCGCCCTTACGGACCGAGCGCATGAAACTGATGTTGAGAGAGACCGTGCTCATCGGCTTGAAGCCGCCGAGCGCGGCTGAAATCGCGACGATCATCGCTGTGTCGGCGGCCGCCATGAACACCTGACCGCAGATCACGCCACCCGAATGACGCAGTTCGCCGGAAAACGGCAGGCGCAGCGTCGCGCGCTCTTCGTCGACCTTGACCGGAGTCAGCATGAGCGTACGTACCCAAGGCGCCAAGATGCGGTCGAGCAGCTCGAGAATCGCTTTGTCATCCATGTCTGTCCCCGGTCGATCGTCGCGCGACGATTCGCGCGGTATGGTGTCGCGACATGATACCGGGACGGCGAGCTCAACGTCTTTCTGGCGAGGACCGGCCTGCTGGGAGGACCCGTGGTGGCCGCCACAAATATTTTTAAGAAAGTTGCGAAAGGGACTTGGCAATCTCGGAAAGTTACTGCATAATTTCGCTTCTGTTTGGGGCGTTAGCTCAGTTGGTAGAGCAGCGGACTCTTAATCCGTAGGTCGAGTGTTCGAGTCACTCACGCCCCACCACCGAATTTAGCAGTAGGAAATCAAGCACTTGCGAGCGATCGCGGTGCTTTTTTTTCGTCTGTAGCCCGCGTGCGCAGGCGTCAAAAACTGGCCTTTGCCGGAAATCTGCCGGAACGGAAAAAATCGGCCAACAACAAGAACCTGTTAGCGTTCAAACACTCCTGGCGCAGCCCCGGGTCCGGTAGGCACTTCGGCCTATGGTTGGACTTCCCTCGGAACGGTAGACAGATTCCAGCCTCACGCCGAGGCAAATTCAAAGGCTTCAGGACCGCCGTCGAGCGTGCAGACGCAAGCGCGCTCGTGGTCACTCAAAAGAATTTACGGCAGCAAATCCACCAGCCCCGGCAGCCCTGCGCGAATCGCGTAGCCGTTATCGACCGGCTTCAGGTCCAACCGCAGCCCGGCCTCGCGCACAATCACCACGCCCGCCATCACATCCCACGCGTTGATATGCGCCTCGACGTAGCCATCGAACCGGCCTGCCGCGACATATGCAAGACCGAGCGCAGCCGACCCGAGACGACGATGCTCGATGCCCTTCAGGTAAAGCTGTTCGATGGTACTCAGGTACGTCGACAACGCCGTACGCGCCGAATAGCCGATATTCACAAGCCCTGCCCCGGCCTGCAGCTTGCGGCCTTGCAGACGCGCCTCGTTCAGGTAAGCCCCTTCGCCCTTGCAGGCATGAAACAGCTCGTCGTTGACCGGATCGAAGATCACACCGAGCACCGGCTCGTCGGCGACAACGTAGGCAATCGACACGCACCAGTGCCGGTGCTGGCGCAGATAGTTGCTGGTCCCATCGATCGGATCAACGATCCACATGCCGGCCTGGCCTTCGGTACGTCCTGTTTCCTCGCCAAGAAACCCGTCTTCCGGAAACTGCGTGGTCAGCACGTCGCGGATCAGCCGCTCGGTTGCCCGGTCAGCCTCGCTGACGAAGTCCTGCGGCCCCTTCTCGACGATTACGAGATCGTCGCGCTTCAGTCGTTCCTGAAACGACAGCGCGAGCGCACCGGCGTCCCGCGCAAGCTGCCTGGCCACCGCCAGGCGCTGATGTAATGAATCCATGGATAACGTTCGGAGAGTGGGTCACTGGCGCACGATCAGTTGCACGTCGATCGTCTCGGTCTGCGCGTCGCGCTCCGGGTGATCGATACGCCGTTTTAGCAGACCGACGGCGGCATCCGCCAGCTCGCGCGTCGATTGCCGGACCGTGGTGAGCTGGTAGCCGAGCCAACTGGCCTGGGGAATGTCGTCGAAGCCCGCGATGCGCAGTTTCCGGAACCGCGCGGCGCTCAGCTTCTGCCGGAGATGGTCGATCAGTCCGAGCGCAAGGTAATCGTTGGTACAGAACACGCCATCCGGCAGGGCCTCGGCCTCGAGCAGTTCGCGTGCCGCCATGCCACCGCCCTGGTAGTGATGCCGAGGCACGTGGACCCGCGAGGTCCGCATACCTAGCGCCGCGGCCTGCTTCACGAACAGCCGCTCACGCGTCTGGATGCTGTAGGAACCATCTTCCGCAGCAACAACCGCAACATGCCGGCAGTCGGCCTGACGGAAGAAATCCGCAAGCAGTGAGATGCCCTTCGCGTTGTCGCACAACACGCGGTCGACCATGGGAGGCTGATCCGCCTTGTTGATCAGAACCACCGGCACCTCGTGGTGAATGCACCTCCGGTAGATCTCGGCGGGCGGTGTATCGGACGTAATGATGACGCCCGATACCGCATAGCGCATCAGCATGTCGATCACCTGCGCACTGTCGCGGCCTTCCGCGGTCGGGATCAGCAACGGGCGGAACTGCTGCTCGAGCAGTGCCTCGCTGAGGTCCTTCAGTTGCAGGGCGCGAAACGGGTTGTCGATATCGGCCACCACCAGGCCAACCAGATCGGAACGCTGCATGTTCAGGCCACGCGCGAGATGGTTCACGCGATAGCCGAGCGTATCCGCCGCCTTGAGCACCTTCCGCCGCGTTTCCTCCGACACGTAGCCGCTATTGGAAAAGGTCCGCGACACCGCGGAACGGGAAACCCCCGCCGCTTCCGCCACTTCCTGGGCTGTTACCTGTTTAAGCATCCGTATTCGTACCCGTATTCGTATCTGCGGTCCGGCCCGCTTCGCTCTGCAGCCAGGCATCATAGGCGCGGCTGAACACGAACGGATCGTCAATATTCACCATATCGGGCTTCAGCGCAATCAGCGCCCGGGCATCGTCGGGGACTTCCGAGAAGAAGCGCACCATGATCCGTGCGCCCGCCGCACGCGCGCGTGCGAACTCCGACAGATCGTCGATACGGTAATCGTATTCGATAACATACGGCTTTCCGGCTGCCAGCAGCGCGTCGAGACTCGGGAAATCCTGGCGGCGGCGCATCGTGCGCGCCTGCGGATAGCCCGCTTGGATCCGGTCGATCACGGCGCTGTCTTCGCACCAGAAAAAGCAGTACGTCCATGCATCGTGCGCCGCCACTTCTTCCATGACCCGGCGCACTTCCGCCGCCTTGATTTCGACGAAGAGTCCGCCACGGTGCTTCGCAAGGGAGAGGTAATCGCCGAGCTCGCTCACGACCTCGCCCGCATAGCGTGCATGGAACCACGAACCCGCGTCGCAGTGCGTCAGTTCTTCCTGGGTGCGGTTGGCCACCGGGCCGTCAAGGTTCGTCGTGCGTGCGAGCGTGTCGTCATGAATCACGACCAGCCTCCCGTCCGAACTCGTGCGCACATCGAGCTCGACCCGCTGCGCGCCCATCCGATACGCGAGTGCCGCACCGGCCAGCGTGTTCTCGGGCGCAACGGTATTTGCGCCGCGATGGCAGACGATCTCGATCGGATTGTCCTTGCGCGGGCGGTACCCACTGATCATTTCCGGCAGATCGCTGCAGATCGCCAGGATCGGCAATTTGCGGAGCGCGGCAATCTCACGCTCACGCTCTTCGTGCCAGGCGACGATCGGCAGGTCGCGCCTGCCTGCCTCGGCCATCAGTTCGTCTGTCAGTAGTTCGTGCGGCGCATCCGACGCGCGCTCCCAGCACAGGTGGATCATGTCGGCCCCTGCGGCTTCCGCCAGCACAAACGGATCCGCCCCGACCGGCACCAGCACCGACAGCGGATACGGGCATGCCGCCTCGGCCAGCTCGGCCACCTGCGCGATATCGAACGAGCCGAGCACGGCACGGTCGAACCGCATGGCCTCGAGCAGTGCGACGACCTTGGGCCCGCTGCCCTTCGCCTTCAGTTCGACATACAGGCCGCACCCGGTACGTTGCGCAAGCTCGATCACTTCGCGCACGCTCGGCACGGGCTCGCCGTTATTCAGCTTGTATTTGCGCAGTTCGTCGAATGTGAATTGCGCGATTTCGACATCGACGCCCGCATGCTTGAGCAGATTGGCGTCATGACTCACCACGCAGATGCCATCGGCAGTGAGATGGACATCGATCTCCCACATGTCGGCGTTCAGGTGCGCGGCGAGCGCGAAGGCTTCGAGTGTATTCTCGAGTCGGTGGCCACTTGCGCCACGATGGGCGACACAGAGCGGCTCTGGGCGAGCCAGCGCGGCGATGGCCTGGCGGACGTGTTCACGCGACATGCAGACGGTCTCCGAGTGCATCGAAAAACAGGACGTCGTTCGCTTCGATATGCCACTGCACCGCTTCACCCGCCTTCAGCACCGCCCCGCCGGATTGCAGCGTACGAATGATGTCGCCATTGGCCAATTGCAGGTCGTACAGGATCTCGCGCCCCTGATGCTCGACAAAACTCACGGTCGCGGGATTCCCGCCCTCGGATACGAGCGTCACATGCTCGGGACGCAACCCGGCGCGCGCGGGACCCTGCGCCACCGCGCGCGTCCCGCCAAGCGCGATCCGCGCGCCGCCGCTCACGAACTGCTGCGCATCCACACTGCCGCCGATAAACGAGATCGGCGGATTGCCGAGAAAGCCGGCCACGAATTCGGTGCGCGGATTGCGATACATTTGTACCGGCGTATCGACCTGCACGATCCGGCCATGCTGCATGATTGCGATGCGATCGCACATGCTCATCGCCTCGACCTGGTCGTGCGTAACGAGAATCGCAGTGATGCCCGATTCCCGCTGGATGCGGCGGATCTCCGCGCGCATGGCCATGCGCAGGCTCGCGTCGAGGTTGGCGAGTGGTTCGTCCATCAGCAGCACATCCGGACGGCGGATAATCGCCCGCGCGAGCGACGCGCGCTGCTGTTGACCGCCCGACAGCTCGGCGGGCTTGCGGTGCAGCAGCGAGTCGATCCGCACGAGTGCAGCGATCTCGGCCACCTTGCGTTTGATCTCTCGGGGCGGTTCGCCGCGCACCTTTAGCGGAAAGCCGACGTTCTGCTCAACAGTCATGTGCGGATACAGCGCATAGGATTGGAAGGTCACGCCCACATTGCGTGTCTGCGGCGGTTCCTGCGTCACATCGCGTCCGCCGATCAGGATCTGCCCCTCGTCGGCGCGATGAATGCCGCTGACCGCGAACAGCGTGGTGGACTTGCCGCAACCCGACGGGCCGAGCAGTGCGATCATCTCGCCCTGCGCGATATCGACGTTGAGATTGTCGATGACGAGGGTTTCGCCAAAGCGCTTGGTGAGATTGAGAATCCGGATGCCACTCATCCCTTGTTCCCCCCGCTATACATGTTCATCAGTTGCTTCTGGAATACGATGAAGAGAATCATGACCGGCGCAGCGTAGAACAGTCCCACTGCCTTGAAGGTGGCCATGTCGTAGTTGTTGTCGTCAGCGATCAGGCCGGCGAGATAGACGGACAGCACCTGGGCATGATTGCCAGGTGCCAGCACCTGCGGCAGCAGATACTCGCTCCAACCTGCCAGGAACGAGAATATCGCGAGCGGCAACAGCGCCGGCCGCACCAGCGGCAGTACGATCTCACGCCAGACGCGGAAACGGCTCGCCCCATCCTGGATGGCGGCCATTTCGATTTCCCAAGGTACCTGGTCGTAGAAACCCTTGAGAATCCAGATGCCGAACGGCAGTTCGAGCGAAGCCTTGACGAGAATCACGCCCGGCAGCGTGTCATAGAGCCCGATGTACTGCAGGATCAGAAACGTTGCGATCAGCAGCGTGACGGTCGGAAACGCATGCAGCACCATCACGCCGCCAAGGAAGAAGCCGCGCAACGGGATATCCATGCGCGACAGCGTGTAGGCTGCCGCCGACGAGATAACGACTACCAGCAAGGTGGTCGTGCTCGCAAACAGCAACGTGTTCAGCGCAACTGTCCAAATATTTGGACGGCCCGGCAGGTCCTGCCACAGGAAATGCCAGTGCGCGAGCGTGAACGCGTGCGGCAGCCACTCGCCCGCACGCGTGTCGGTGAATGTATCGACCAGCAGGTACACATACATCAGCACGAGCGGCACACTCGCCAAACCAAGCAGAATGGTGACCACAAGCAGCAGCACGTTCGATGGTTTATTGCTCATCGTCGGCTCCTAGATTTCAATGCGTGGCCGAACCACGAGCTTCGTGAAGCCAAACAGCTTCAGGTAGAGGCAGGACAGCACGAGGCCGATGCCGACCAGCACCATCGCGAGTGCTGAGCCATAGCCGTACTGCAGGTTGCCCGCATAGTTGTGCAGCGCGACGTGGAAAGCGCTCAGCGCCCAGACTTCGGTCGAGCCGCCGGGACCGCCGTCGGTCGCGAGCAGAATATATTCAAACGAGGTCAGCAGCGACAACGTCTGGTAGCACGTGACAAACAGCAGCGGCCAGCGCAGTTGCGGCAACACGATATAGCGGATCTGCTGCCAGCGGCTCGCACCGTCCACGTCGCTCGCCCAGAAATGGCTCTTGGGAATGGCGGCCAGTGCCGATGAAAAGATCAGCATGCCCATCGAGGCGCCCACCACACCATTGATCAGGAACACGAATATCCAGGCATTCGTGGCGGAATCGAGCATCCAGTTGCGCGCCGGTACGCCGAAAGCCGACATCATCATCGAGATGAAACCGGTGTCCCAAGCCAGCCACTTCCACAGCAGCACATACAGCACAGAAGGCGTAATGCGCGGCAACAGCCAGATCGCGCGCAGACCGCCCGCCAGCCGGGCCGGCATGTAGTGCGTTGCAAGCGCGAGCACGAGCGCAAAGCCGATATTGAACAGGCTGAGCGTACCGAACACGTAAAACAGCGTGTTGCCGAGCACTTTCCAGGTGCCGGGCGAAGACACCATCCGCGCATAGTTGTCGACAGACAGGGTCCAGCCTGTATAGCTGGCCTTGACCACGGCCTGCTGCTGTTCGGGCGTCAGGAATTGCCCAGCGTCGGACACCGCAGCGAGCAGGCTGCCAGCACTGTCGTACTTGCCGTCGCCCGCTGACTGCAGGAACGCGTCTGCATCGCGCTTGAGCACGAACACCTCGTCCGGCCGCCCCGGAAGCACGCGCAACGCGGACACGAGATCGTCGCGCGGCCCGTAGCTGCGGCCCATGAGTTGTGCGGCAATCGCATCGACAAAAGCACTGGGCGCACCATTGGCCTTGAGTCTATCGATGCCGTGCGCATCGACCCTATATCCGGCCTGCCCAAGACGGGTGGCGAGGTCAGGTTGTTTGAACTCATTCGACAGGCGGGACAGGGCCACGGGAGTCAACTGGTACGTCCCGCGGCCAATCCCGGTGGCCGTGCTCATGTCCGTCATCGAGAACACTGCTGTCATCACGACCGGCAGCAGGAAGAAGAGCGACAGGAGAATCAGGGCCGGCGCGAGCATCGCCGGCCCCAGGGTGCGCGACCGATTTAGCACGCTCATTACCGGACTTCGACCTTGCTGGCGAAACTGCTGGCACGCACTTCCTTCTCGGCGTCGGCAGCGGCTTCTTCCGGCGACTTCGAACCCGTCCATGCGGCCTCAAGACCCTTCCAGTAGATGTTCCAAAGATTGCCGAGGTCACTGTCGTTCGGCATCGCGTACGCGTACGGCATCAGTCGCTCCGTGGCTTCGGTGGACCAGCGGTCGGCGCGGTAGGCTTCGACGTTCGTCTCCGCCGGGCTGATGCCGAGGTGCGCCGACTTGAGCGCATGCAGCGCATTGATGCGCGGCTCGGAAGCGATTTCGATCAGCCTGGCTTCGATCGCCTTCTGCTTGTCGCTGCCCTGTTTCGTGATCAGATACACGAGCGGGTGCGTGAGGGTATTCGCCTTGCCGGTCTTGTCGCCTGCCGGGATCATCGAGTAGTCGACGTTACCGAAGAAATCCTTCAGGCCCTCCTTGCCCGTGTAGCGCACATAGTGCCAGGTGCCGCCCTGCCAGAACACCGCCTTGCCGGCCGCCACTTCGTGATACCACTGGTCCCACGGCGTGCCAATCATGTTCTTGCGAGTCACGCCCATCTTCACTGCGTCAGCAAAGAACTGATAAGTCTTGCGGATCGCCTGCTTGTCGAACACGAGCTTGCCGGTCTTCGGATTCTGCATCTGGCCGCCGAAGCTCACGTAGTACTGCCAGTAGTCAGGGCCGGCCGACG
The DNA here is from genome assembly GCF_038050405.1 of Paraburkholderia sp. IMGN_8. Taxonomy (NCBI): domain Bacteria; kingdom Pseudomonadati; phylum Pseudomonadota; class Betaproteobacteria; order Burkholderiales; family Burkholderiaceae; genus Paraburkholderia; species Paraburkholderia sp. IMGN_8. The sequence continues at coordinate 4,493,955 of NZ_CP150900.1, forward strand.
GACGCGGATAGAAACCGTAGCCCGGCGCGACGAGACCCTTGTCCTGTGCCTTCTTCGCATCGGCGAGCATGTCGTAGAGCGTGTATTCGCCGGACTTGATCTTGCCCGGAAGCGCATCGATCTGCTTGTCGCTATAGCCGATCGCGCGCAGGCTGCTCCTCCACATGAACATCGTGCGGGCTTCCGCGTCCTGCGGCACGCCATACAGCTTGCCGTTGTACGAGGCAACCTTCATCAGGTTCGGGTAGATGCCCTTGATCGACGGGGCCGAGGTCTCGAGGTAATCCTCGATCGGCACGATGATGCCCGACTGCGACCACGGTGCGATGTCTTCATGGCCAGTCACCACAATGTTCGGCGCGTTGCCCGATTCGGCCGACAGCGTGACTGCCTGCTTGAAGCTGTCCCAGTCGGAATAGCTGCGCTTTTTCACCGTGATCTTCAGATGCTCGCCCTTCGCGACGGCCTGCTTCATCAGCACGTCGGCGGCTATTTCGATCGCGTCGGTACGATAAGTGTCGTTCGGACCCGAGCCGCCAGCCACCACCGAGATCGTGTAGTCCGCAGCCAGTGCGTGGCCTGCGAACGCCAGCGCGGCAACCATCAGGCCGCGCTTGAAAACCCGCTTCGTCGATTTGCTCATTTCCCCTGTCCCTTCAACCATGTCGAGATTGTCCCGGCACACTCGGCATCGCTATCGACCGATGTGCACACGTGTTCATAGCGGGCATTATTCGGGCGTTCCGTGAAAGATTTGTGATAGTGCGCCAGATTTTTTCCACATCCTCCCCAGTACCCGGGCAACGTCCCGGCAGCCATGCCTGTTGACGGGCGATCACGCGGCTATCCAACGGCATCCTCCGCAAGTGGATCGATCCGCCACATCGCAACCGGCGCATGCCCCGGAATTCCCGTGTTTTCACGCTGTTTCCCCAAGGTCAATGTGATGAGGAATACGATTCATCGAAGATTTCTTCGTTCCTGTCACACACGCTTCATCGACTGACGTGAGACTGCGAACCGTTCCGGAACCGGATCACCTGACGGCGTCACGCCGACAGGTCGCAGAAAGGGGGCAAACCGCCCCCAATTTTTACAGCTGTTGTGCACACGTGTTCAGTTTTGACTGAAGAATGCCGTGAACGATGTGGGGGCGATCGCTTTTTCGCCCCCTTTTTCTGGCGAAAGACTGCACACGTGTGCATATCCGCACGCACGGGGAGCGCACTGCCGGGGTGCAGCCGCATCGATGGCTGCGCGCCGCAGGTTTTCCTCCATGAACGACAAAGGGAATCGGGAGTTAAAGAAACGATGAAAAAGTCATGCTTCGCATTGCTCGCGCTCGGTGCGTTCGGCGCCGCCCATGCTCAGAGCAGCGTCACGCTGTACGGTGTGGTTGACGCCGGCCTCGGCTACACGAGCGGCCAGCGCGTCCTCGTCACCGCTGGCAAGGCCGGTCGCCCGGCCGTCTATCAGAACAAGCCGTTCTACGGCTTCGTCAGCGGCACGTGGTCCGGTCCTCGCTGGGGCCTCAAGGGTAGCGAGGATCTCGGCGGCGGCCTGTCGGCGATCTTCCAGGTCGAAAGCGGTTTCAACATCGGCACCGGTCAGGGCTGGTCGGGCGACCGCCTGTTTGGCCGCCAGGCCTACATGGGCCTGTCGAGCGCGCAGTACGGCACGCTCACGCTCGGCCGCCAGTACGACCCGATCGTGATGTACGTGGCGTCGATCGGTCCGGGCTCGTTTACGACCGGCGTGACCGCCCACCCGGGCGATCTCGACAACGAAGACAACCAGTCGCGCGTCAACAACGCGATTCTGTATCGCACGCCGACCTGGAACGGCATGCAGTTCGGCGCGATGTACGGCTTCGGCAACCATGCGGGCAGCGTGAGGTCCGGCAGCTTGTGGAGCCTGGGCGGCAGCTACACCTACGGCCCGTTCGCCGTCGGCATGGCCTACCTCAATGCGACCAACAACGCCAGCCGTTCCAGTACCAGCACGTGGGACAGCGCGTACGACGGCTCGTTCGGCTCGTCGGTGACCGAGGGTTTCGCCTCCGCGAGGGACCTGCAGATCATCGCGGCGGACGCGACTTACAAGGTCGGCAACGCGCGCTTCGGCTTGAACTACGGCAATACGCAATACACGCCTGACGGCGACTCCCTGTTCACGCATAAGGAGACGTTCAATGCGGTCGGCGCGAACGCGGAATACAACTTCACGCCTTTCCTGCGCGTCGCGGTGGGCTACAACTACACACGCGGCGGCAAGATCGACGGCGCATCGGCGCCGGCGTACCACACCGTCGGCGCAGGCGCGTTCTACTCGTTGTCGAAGGCGACGCAGTTGTACCTGATCGGCGGCTACACGCACGCCACCGGCAAGACGCTCGACCGCTACGGCAATCAGGTCGACGCCACGGCGACGATCGGCGACTTCACGAGCAGCACGTCGTCGGCCACGCCGACGCAGACCGTCGTTCGCGTCGGCATGCGTCACTCGTTCTAAGCACGACGAAAGCCGGTTCCCACGACCGGATCGTCACGCAATCCGGCGCGGCCGCGCACTCGTGCGCCCGCGCCGTCCTCATTCTTGCGACATGGCCCCGCTTTTCAAACTGCTGACCCAGCCGATCGGCTATCTCGCCGCGATCTGCACCACGGCCGCGTTCGTGCCCCAGGTGGTCCTGACCTGGCGCACCCGGTCCGCCAAGGGTGTGTCGTTCGGCATGTATGCGGTGTTCGTCACGGGCATCGCGCTCTGGCTCGCCTACGGCGTACTGACCGGCAACCGGCCGGTGATCGTGGCGAACGCCGTCACGCTTGCGCTCGCGGTGTGCATCCTCGCGATGAAACTACGCTATGACTGAAGCCACGCGACCGTTACGCGGATGCTTTTGCGAGCTCGGCCCCCTGTAACCATCAACGCAATGTCCCCAACGCCCGGTAGCGTCGCCGGTGCCAACTCAATCTGGCCATCTGATAAACACCGGCGACAGCTACCCGTCTTCATGCGCCAGATCAGGAAATCAGCGCTCGCGGCGGTGCACCTTCTCATTTTTGCGACGTTTTCGGCGCGTACATCCATGACGCGGATGAACACCGCTCTCACTCGCCAGCTGCGGCAAAAACCGGCCTGTCATAGCACCGAAGTCGACCGGGTTGGTACCGCCGCTTCCGCTCAGGAGCGTTACAGGATTGAAACCGTTTGTGCCGGCATGGAGCTTTGGAGAAACTGCCGTCGCCCCTGCCTCAAATGCTCGCCTTGGGAAATCGGGGGGTGGCCCGCTATTTGCGTCGGCATGCTACAGACCATCAAGACGCTGCATCGAGCAAATTCAATACAGCAGCACAAGCAGTAAAAAGGCAATGCGCGAACCGGGGGAGAACCATGTCCATACACGCCGGCTGCCGTCATGGCGGCTCAGCAATCCGTTTCTTATCGCCGCGTCGGACCACAGACGCAACAAACCCGTTCGATGACGCTCTGGATAAACGCGTCACAAGGTTGGTAACGCGTCATTCGCATTTCTCGCAGGACGGGAAACGAAAATACGTCTCGCGTCCTCAACGTGATCTTTGTCACTTAGTCTCTCGCGTCAAGCGCGACGATTGAAAGGCTGGAACCGCGAGCGCTATCAGCGCGGCGTGATCGCGGTCGACATGGGTGAGGATGGTGTGATGCGCTCGGGGTATCAGGATAGTGCTGCGCAGGGTGCGTTATTTCGAGCGCGCGCCCCTCACCGACAGCGAATGAACGGTTGGTTTCTATCCTGCAATCAATTGCAACGGGGGAAAACGATGGAATTCTTACTTGGCTTTGGAGTGGGGGGATCCTTTGGCGCGTGCCTTGGTCTGCTGGTCGCAGCAATGCTTCGAGCAAGCAAGGACGACGCGCTAGAGACACGGTTCACGGAGCCGGACCGAGCAGCGCTGTGCAAAGCCGCAGAGTCGCCGAATTGACAGTCGAGTCCTCTCAGGAGAACAGGCACGAGGCCGGTCATTCCGAAATGACAACACTTGCTTGGACTGTCACATGGCGATGACCGCACGGATGTGATGGAGGACGTTCAGAGGTCGGGCGGCAAGTGGCGTGCCGCGCTCGACTCGCTTGCGCTGAATCGAAACCGAGCCGCTCGCGGGTAGGTTCGCGCGCCAAGTCAAATGCACCAATTCCACGAGCAATTCTTGGGAAACCGAAGGATGATTGGTATCAGACAGATTGGCAGTTGCGCGGGTACTCACGCAGCATCGACTACTTGATTCCCCGCCGCCGAGCCGTCCACTAGCAGAAGCTCGCCACCACGATCCAACGCACCGAACCCAAGATCGGCCTCAATGAGCCGTGCTCGTCTGGCAGCGGCAAGAAATTCAAGAAATACTGCGACGCTGTGGAAACGCGTCACTGATGCGCCGATAAGGCTGACACCCAATTTTGCGCCACAGGAGCCAGGTCACTCACGGCTCGCGAGCAAGCGCCACCTGCCCTTCCCCATCAGTTGAAGAGCAATTTCCTTCAATACACCCCACCCTGTCGCCCGATACCGTTGGCCGTCGCAAATCCTGCGCACCCACTTGTCGAGGCATCAGATGACCGTATTACTCTCCATGGCCGCCTTTGCGTTGGCCTCGTCGATCTCACCCGGCCCAGTCAATGTCGTTGCGCTCAGCGCCGGCGCCCAGCACGGACTCGCCGCGAGCATGCGGCATGTCACCGGGGCGACCGTCGGCTTCACGCTGCTACTTCTGCTCATCGGCCTGGGTCTACGTGAACTGCTCGCTCATTTCCCCAACCTGATCACAGTCGTCCGATGGGCCGGCGTCGGCTTCCTGCTTTACATGGCCTACAAACTCGCCGCCGACGACGGCAAGCTCGGCGCTGACAAGCCCACCCGAGGCCCGTCCTTCGCATATGGCGCCGCCATGCAATGGCTCAATCCGAAAGCATGGCTCGCGTCGCTGGCCGGCATGGGCGCCTACGCAGCCGACGGCGACGGCAGGCTCGTCTGGCAGTTCACCGTCGTGTACTTCGTGATTTGCTATGTGTCGATTGCCAGCTGGGCGTATGCCGGTACGTTCCTGCGTCGATACTTGCAGGAACCGAAGCGCGTGAGGCTATTCAATCGTGTAATGGCGGCTTTGCTCGCCACTAGCGCGCTGTGTCTGCTAATAGCGTGACACGCACAGCAGAACGCACCTCCACGCGCGCCGTTTGCTTCAACTGCGATACTGCCCCGGCGTCGCCGCAACCAGTCGCTTGAAGGTCCGCTGCAAATGCGCTTGGTCGGCAAAGCCGGCATCGAGTGCGACGTCCGCAATCAGACGGCCTTGCCTGAGTTGCGCACGGCTGTACTGGATGCGCCGATTGATCAGATATGCATGCGGCGTCATGCCGTAGCGCTTTTTGAACGCGCGGATCAGATGCGAGGCGGAAAGATCGGCTGCCTTGCAGACCTCCTCCAGCTTCAGCGGACGCGTGCAGTTTTCGGCAATAAATTCAGCGGCGCGCGTGAGTTGGCGGCTGGCATCGTCATCCGGCAAGGGTGCCGGATTGAGGCTCTGCTGTACTTCAGAAAAGAATGTGACCGCAGCGCTTTCCTTGCGCAAGGTCTCGGCCTCGTCGTCGACGAGAATCGCGTGCAAACAGTTCAACCCGTTATACAACGCAGGCGCCGTCGTCATGGTTTGCGAGAAAGCGCGGAACGCGTGGTTGTCGCTGAAACCCAAGTCATGTTGCAGACCGGTAAGCCACGCGACATCGACATGCAGCATCCGATACGACCAGCGTTCGTCGGCAATCGGATTACACGCGTGCACGTCGTCCGGGTTCATCAAGACAACCGCACCGGCGCCGACCCACTCGCGCGCGTTGCGATTCAGATACACACTGCGCCCGCCGGTCACAGCGCCGATCGAGAACGTTTCATGTGAGTGTTTGGCGTAGCAGACCTGGCGGCCGTCCTCAATGGAACGCGCCTCGATGAATGGCAACGCGTCATCTCGCCAGAACTTCGGTGCAGCAGCACGCTTAGCTGTCGTTGCCGATTCCGTCGTCTCGCTCATCTATGCGCTCTCCGATTTTCGCGTCAGCCTCGCTGCGGCGACGCCCACGTATCGTAGCCGTCAAAGACGCCGCCAACAAGCAAGCTAACGGACTTCGGCGGCACAGCGCATCTGATGTCCAGACGAGTTACTTCGGCGTTATGTCGATATTCCCAAGATACTTCGCCGCCAGCGTCTTCACCGTGCCATCGGCCTGCACCTTCGCGATCGCCGCATTCAACTGATCGCGCAGCGCGGTATCGCCCTTGCGAATGCCGTATGCAATACCGCTGCCGAGGATCTTGTCGTCGCGCACCGGCTGGCCGACGAAGGCGTAATCCTTGCCGTTAGGCTTCGACAGAAAACCCGTCTCTCCTGCCGGCGCCAGAACCAGCGTCGCGTCCAAACGACCCGCGACGAGATCCGTATAGACCTGGTTCTGATCCTGATACGGCACGACGGTGACGCCCGCCGCTTCCCAATGCGCCTTCGCGAACGTCTCCTGAATCGACGCCTGCAACACGCCAACGCGTTTGCCCTTCAACGATTCGGGGGTCGGCAGCAGACCGCTGTCGCGCTTCGCGATCAGTTGCGTCGGCACGCGATACACGACGGTGGTGAAATCGATTGCCTGACGGCGCTGCTCGGTCGCGTTCATGGCCGAATTGATGGCGTCGAACTTGCGGCCCTGCAATGCGGGAATCAAACCGTCGAACGAAGTTTCGACCCATTTACACGTCATATGCGCGGCGGCGCAGACGGCATTACCGACATCGATATCGAGGCCTTGCAGCTCACCGTTCGGCCCTTTCGATTCGAACGGCGGGTACTGCGCTTCGAGTCCGAAACGCAGCGTCGATGTATCGGCGGCAATGGCGACAGACGACGCTGCCACCGATGCCAATGCGCAAGCCAGCGCCAGTAGAGGTTTGAGCAACTTCATAGCAGGTCCCTTTCCCTTGAATTTATTGTGACGGCGAGCACGCAGCGCGACGATCATACTGCGGCCAAAAAAGCCGCCGACTCGTGCAACGCCCATCAGATTTCGCACAAACGCCGCGCACCTTCGATCAGCGTCGCGTCGTCCTTCGAGAAGCTGAGGCGGATCAAGCCCGCATCCGTGCCGTCGGTATAAAACGCCGACAGCGGAATCGTCGCGACGCGCGCATCGCGAATCAGGCGCAGCACGAAATCGCTGTCGCTTTCATCGGAGAAGCCGCGAAAGCGCGCGAGCATGAAGAAGCTGCCTTCGCTCGGCAGCAACTCGAAGCGCGACTCGCGCAGCGCATGCGCCAGCAGATCGCGCTTCTTCTGATAGAACGCGGACAGGCCAAGAAAGCTTTCGCGATTCGCTAGCGCGTCGACGAACGCGTATTGCATCGGCGTATCGGCGGAAAACACCATGAACTGATGGACCTTGCGGATCTCTTGCATCAGCGCGGCGGGCGCAAGGCAATAGCCGACGCGCCAACCGGTCACGTGATACGACTTGCCGAACGACGACACGATCACGCTGCGCTCCGCAAGTTCGGCGTCGCAGGCCATGCTTTGATGTTTGGCACCGTCGAACACCACATGTTCGTAGACTTCGTCGGCGAGGATCACGATATCGGTGTTGCGCGTGATGGCCTTCAACCGGGCGATGTCGGCCTCGCTGAACACAGTCGCGGTCGGATTGTGCGGCGTGTTGATGATGATCATGCGCGTCTTCGGCGTGATCGCGGCAGCGACCTCATCCCAGTCCACACGGAAATCGGCGAGCGCCAGTTTGATCGGAATCGGCTTCGCGCCTTGCAGGCGCACGATCGGCCCGTAGCTGTCGAACGAAGGCTCGAAGTAGATCACTTCGTCGCCGGGATGCACCAGCGCGCTGATCGTCGAGTACAGACCTTCGCTGGCACTGGCGATCACGGTCACTTCGCCGGCCGGGTCGTAACGCACGCCGTATAGCGTCTCGACCTTGTCGGCGAGCGCGTCGCGCAGCGCGCCGATGCCGGCCATCGGGGCATACTGGTTGTGGCCGGCGCGCATGGCTTGCGCGACGCCGTCGATCAGCTTCGCATCCGGCGCAAAATTCGGCGCGCCTTGCGACAGGTTCAACGCGTCGTATTGCGCGGCCAATTGACCGATCACGGTAAAAATCGTCGTGCCTACGTCAGGCAATTTCGAGCGGGCTTGCAAGGCGCTCTGCATAAGGCGTTCTCCATCGGGCGGCGGATTCGCGGACAGCCAGGTGCGCGGCGGTCCCATCCGGTTCGATGATTAGGCATCAGCCAAAGAACCGTCACAATCGAAACTTTGTCATGCGCGGCATGCGTTTACGTCATGGCTGGCGCAATGCCGCGCCGGAGCGGGCTAAGCCAATGAAATTGGGGCTTTGAAGGAAGAAATGAAGCCGCGTGGAGAACGCGGAAAACGGCAGAGGTATGACGTAATGTGATGAATGCGGGCGGCTGCGACCGGGCGATCGCAGCCGTTTGAAGCAGAATTACTCGTCCATCAAGCGGACTTTGACCTTCTTGCCCTTCACCTTGCCGGCACTGAGCTTGCGCACCGCGTCACGCGCGACACTGCGCTCCACGGCCACATAGGTCGACATTTCTGTCACGTTGATCTTGCCGATCTGCGAACCGGCGAAACCCGCTTCGCCGGTCAGCGCGCCGAGCACGTCGCCGGGGCGGATCTTTTCCTTGCGGCCGCCGAGAATCTGCAGCGTTTCCATCGGCGGCAGCAGCGGCTCGCTGCTGGCGGGCTTCAGATCCGCCAGCTTGTGCCACTCGACATCGCGCTTATGCGCCTGTTCGAGGCTGCCCACGCGGCCCATCTCGTTCATGCTCGCGAGGCTCAGCGCCCAGCCTTCCTGATCGGCGCGACCCGTGCGGCCGATGCGGTGCACGTGCACTTCCGGGTCCGGCGTCACGTCGACGTTGATCACCGCTTCGAGTTGTGCGATGTCGAGGCCGCGCGCGGCGACGTCGGTGGCGACCAGCACCGAGCAGCTACGGTTCGCGAACTGGATCAGCACCTGATCGCGTTCACGCTGATCAAGTTCGCCATGCAACGCAAGCGCATGAAAACCTTGCGCGCGCAGCACGTCGAGCAGATCGCGGCATTGCTGCTTGGTGTTGCAAAACGCCAGCGTGCTCACCGGACGATAGTGATTCAGCAGCATACCGACCGCATGCAGACGCTCATCCTCGGTCACTTCATAGAAGCGCTGACGGATCTTGGTGTTGTCGTGCCGCTCGGCGAGCTTCACTTCCTTCGGATTGCGCAGGAATTGCTGGCTGAGTTTGACGATGCCTTCGGGGTAGGTCGCGGAGAACAGCAGCGTCTGGCGCTCTTTCGGACATTGCCGCACTACCGTGGCGATATCGTCGAAGAAACCCATGTCGAGCATGCGGTCGGCTTCGTCGAGCACCAGCGTGTTCAGCGCCTGCAACGGCAGGCTGCCGCGCTCGAGGTGATCCATGATCCGGCCCGGCGTGCCGACCACGATGTGCGCGCCGTGTTCGAGGCTGGCTGTCTGCGGACGCATCGGCGTGCCGCCGCACAGCGTGAGCACCTTGATGTTTTCTTCGGCGCGCGCGAGGCGCCGGATTTCCTGCGTGACCTGGTCGGCGAGTTCGCGCGTCGGGCACAGCACCATCGCCTGCACGGCGAAGTTGCGTACGTCGAGGCGCGCGAGCAGCGCCAGCGAAAACGCCGCGGTCTTGCCGCTGCCGGTTTTCGCCTGGGCAATCAGATCGTGGCCGGCCAGCGCGATCGGCAAGCTGGCGGCCTGGATCGGCGTCATCTCGACGTAGCCGAGCTGCGTCAGATTGGCGAGCGTCGCGGGCGGTAAGGGAAGCTCGCTGAACGGCGCGCCGGCTGTGGTGGGACTGTTCATATTCTCGATGGCTCGCTAAAGGCTGAAGGCTAAGGACTAATCGGCCATGGGGCCAAGGGTTGGACGGCCTTCGATCTGCTCGTAAAGCACCGAGCCATCGTCCGCGTCGAAACGCTCGACGTAATTGCGCGCGCCGCACATCGGGCAACGGAACAGGAGCCCCTGCCCCTCGTTCTTGATGACGACGTCCGACTGCTCCCACTGCGCGCCGCAGGACTGGTTTCTACAGGTAAACACGTTGATTCTCCAACTGGATTCGATTGTTTATTGGGCGGGCCGTACGAGCGGCCCAGCCGTGAATGGGGTCACTACCGAGGACACTGCCGAGGTCACCACCGACGTCACTGCCGCAATGGCTACGAATAAAACGCTTTAGCCCAGATGCGTATGCCGTGCTCGTGTCGCGCTCACTTCCATACCGGTGAGGCCCTGAACGATGCCGCAGTCTTCGACCGCCTGCTCGCCATGGCATTGCTCGCGCAACGTGGTCAGTTGCACTTTCAGTTGCTTCAGTTCGTCGATGCGCGTGTCGACATGCGCGATGTGCTCGTCGATCAATGCATTGATGCCGCCGCAGCCGTCCGCCGGTGCGTCGGTCAGACGCAGCAATGCACGGATTTCGTCGTGGGTCATGTCGAGCGCACGGCAATTCCGGATGAAACGCAGCCGTTCGACGTGCTTTGCCGTATAGCTGCGGTAATTCGCCTCGGTGCGCTCCGCTTCGGGCAACAGGCCCTCTTTTTCGTAGAAACGGATGGTTTCGGTCGTGCAATGGGCGATTTTCGCCAGTTCGCCGATTTTCATGGAGCCTCCAGATTGCGGCCTTGACCTTATAGTGGCTTCAAGGTGTTTACTAGACCACAAATCGAACCAGGAAGCCACCATGCCGTACGCCAGCCATGCCGAAGCAGAACGTCACGAACACGGTGAAGCCTGTGCCCACGGGCATAAAGCGCGTGCTCGTGAGCACGCCCATGAGCACGATCACAGCCACAGCCATGGCGAAACCTGCAGCCACGACCACGCAGCGCATGCTCATGAGCGTGGACAGGTTCAAAGCCACAGCCACAGCCACGGCGAAACCTGCAGCCACGGCCACGAAGCGCATGCTCACGAGCATGGAGACGCTCATAGCCACGCCGACGCCGCCTGCTGCGGGAGTGCGTCCGTTTTGCCGTTACCGAGCCGGCTCCCACAATCCGAAAGCGTCGGCAGCGACGTACGCACCGCCATCCGCATCATGCAGATGGACTGTCCGACCGAAGAAGCCCTGATCCGCAAGAAATTCAGCCGCATGCCGGCCGTGCGCAGCATGGATTTCAACCTGATGCAGCGGGTGCTGACGGTCGTGCACGCGCCCGACGCGCTCGGCACCATCCTTGCCGCGCTGCGCTCGCTCGACTTCACGCCTGAACTCGCCGACGCCAATCCAAACGCAGACGCAGGGCCCGCCGCGCCTCACGCGCCGTCCAGGCCGTGGTGGCCGCTGGCGCTGGCAGGCCTCGCCGCAGTGGGCTCAGAGGCCGCCAGTTGGCTCGGCGCGCCCGTCTGGCTGGCGGCGGGTCTGGCGATCCTCGCGATCGTCTCCTGCGGCCTGACAACGTACAGGAAAGGCTGGCTCGCGATCCGCAACGGCAACCTCAACATCAACGCGCTGATGAGCATTGCGGTGACCGGCGCGCTGATCCTGCGCCAGTGGCCGGAAGCCGCCATGGTGATGGTCCTCTTCACGATCGCTGAATTGATCGAGGCGAAGTCGCTCGACCGTGCCCGCAACGCGATCAAAGGCCTGATGCAGCTGACGCCCGACCAGGCGAGCGTGCAGCAAGCCGACGGCAGTTGGCGCTCGCTGGCGCTCAAATCGATCGCGCTCGGTGCTTTGGTTCGCGTGAAGCCGGGTGAGCGCATCGCGCTCGACGGCGAAATCGTCGCGGGCCGTTCGAGCGTGGACCAGGCGCCGATCACCGGCGAAAGCCTGCCGGTCGACAAAACCGTTGGCGACGCCGTGTTCGCCGGCACGATCAACCAGACCGGTTCCTTCGACTATCGCGTGACGGCCGCGGCCAGCAACACGACGCTCGCCCGCATCATCCACGCAGTCGAAGAAGCGCAAGGCACCAAAGCGCCGACGCAACGTTTCGTCGATCAGTTCGCGCGCGTCTATACGCCGATCGTGTTCGCGACCGCGCTTGCCGTCGCGGTGCTGCCGCCGCTGCTGTTCAGTGGTCTGTGGCACGAGTGGATCTACAAGGCGCTGGTGATGCTGGTGATCGCCTGTCCGTGCGCATTGGTGATCTCGACGCCGGTGACGATCGTCAGCGGCCTCGCCGCGGCCGCCCGCCACGGCATCCTGATCAAAGGCGGCGCCTACCTCGAACAGGGCCGCAAGCTGGCGTGGCTCGCGCTCGACAAAACCGGCACGATCACGCACGGCAAGCCCGTGCAAACGGAGTTCGCATCGCTGGCCGACGTCGATGCCGCCCGCTGCCGGTCGCTCGCGGCGAGTCTCGCGGGCCGCTCGGATCATCCGGTGTCGATGGCGATTGCCGCAGCGGCCAAAGCCGAAGACGTCGCGAGCACGACAGTCGATGCATTCGAAGCGCTGACGGGACGCGGCGTACGCGGCGACATCGACGGCTCGCCGTATTGGCTCGGCAACCATCGGCTGGTCGAAGAACTCGGCCGCTGTTCGGCATCGCTGGAAGCACGCCTCGATGCGCTCGAACGGCAAGGCAAAACGGTCGTGATGCTAGTGGATGCCGAACGCGTGCTGGCGTTGTTCGCCGTCGCCGATACGGTGAAGGACACGAGCCGCGCCGCCATCGCCGATTTACATCGCATCGGCGTGCGTACCGCGATGCTCACCGGCGACAACCCGCACACAGCGGAGGCGATCGCGCAGCAGGTCGGCATCGACGAAACGCGCGGCGATCAGTTGCCGGAAGACAAGCTGAACGCGGTGGCAAGCTGGTCGAAGGACGGTACCGTGGTCGGCATGGTCGGCGACGGTATCAATGACGCGCCGGCGCTCGCGCGCGCCGATATCGGTTTCGCGATGGGCGCGATGGGCACCGACACTGCGATCGAAACCGCCGACGTCGCGCTGATGGACGACGACCTGCGCAAGATTCCACTGTTCGTGCGGCTCTCGAAGGCGACGCGTTCCGTGCTGGTTCAGAACATTACGTTGGCGCTGGGCATCAAGTCCGTTTTCCTCGTGCTGACGCTAATGGGCCTAGGCACGATGTGGATGGCGGTGTTCGCCGATGTGGGCGCGAGCTTGCTGGTGGTGGCGAACGGATTGCGGTTGTTGCGTCAATAAACGCCGGCCGCGCGTCACGCTAAAGCGCTAATGAGCGAACGAATAGGCGTGTTCTTCGGCACGTCCGTTGGCGGCGGCCTTCAAGGTATCAGAAGGCCGCATGCCGAACAGTTTCCGATAATCGGTGGCGAACTGGCTCAGATGCCAGAAGCCCCACGTCGCGGCAACATCCTGCACTGAACGCGACTCGCGCCACGCGCTGCATAAATCACGGCGCGCGCCGTTCAGCCGGATCGTGCGCAGATACGTGGCGGGCGCCATGCCGAGCACATCCTGGAAGCAGTATTGCAAGGTGCGCCGGCTCACATGCAGCCGTTCGCACAACTCCGGCACATTGACCGCGCGATCGCGATTCGCCAGCACATATTCGCGCGCTTCCGAGACGATCGACTGCCGGCGTGGACGCGCAGGCATCGCAACCTGCTCCGAGCCGGGCAACGCGCCCACGTCGAATAGCGACGCCAGCACCGACGCCTGCAAATTGTTGCGCGCGAACGAGGACAGCGGCGCGGCGCTCGCCGCACCGTCGTCGAGAAGCTGCCGCAGCGAAGCGCACAGCCGCTCCTTTCTCGCCATGCCGATCGGCACGACCTCCGTATTCGGCACATGATCCGCCAAACCGACGCGCTCCACTTCGGCCGCGTAACGGCGCAACACTTCGCCTTTCACCACCACGCCGAAAATCTCGTAACCCGACGACGTCAGCAGTTCGAATTCGATCCCGCCCGGACGAAATGCGAGCGCATCGCCTGCGATCACCTGCGCGTCGATACGCCCGGAGCCTTCAGGACAAGTGGGAATGCCGAACCAGTAAGCGTCGTCCTGCACTTCGCAAGTCTGCCTTAGCGTGTGGCTGGTCGTTTCGACGAACACCTGCATGTGATCGAGACACAACTCCGTCAACCCGCCGACAAAGCGGCCAGCGGTCAACTGGTCATAAGTCTGGCTCCAGCCGTGAAGGTTGCGCGCCTGTTCGTCGGCATCGTGGGCGACACAGGTGTGCACGCAAAAGCTCGGCTGCGGCGCTGCGGGCCGATCAGTGAAGCTGTCGCTTTGGAGTTCGATCGTCATACCGGGTCGGCGAAAAAAGGAACATGAGCGGAATATTGAGGGAAAAAAGAAGGCAATTCCCATGCCGAACGCATTCATTGCGTGCGGGGCCGACACGCGCCCATGCCCTGTTCAATTGATGAACAACACTGCGCACACTGATCAGAAACGGGACGTTCATCCCTGTTGCAGGTTGAACAGCTGATCGTGCGATGCGTCGCAACGGTGCTTGTTACGCATGCACAGCTCACCAGCGCGGTGCATTGGCACACTTCTGGCTCTAGCCTCTCGCGGCCAAGCGAAATATCGCGCCGAATACAGCCCATTCAACATGTGAGGAGCACACAGATGAACCACGCAGAGATGCAATTTCTGACCACCGAATTCCCGTACAAAAAGCAGTATGCGAATTTTATCGGCGGTGAATGGGTCAAGCCCGTCGGAGGCGAGTACTTCGACAATGTCTCGCCGATCACCGGCGAGCCGTTCACGTCGATCCCGCGCTCACGTGAGGCCGATATCGAACTCGCGCTCGACGCCGCCCATCGCGCGAAAGCCGCCTGGGGCAAGACCTCGACCACCGACCGCGCCAACATTCTGAACCGTATCGCCGACCGGATGGAAGCGAATCTGCAACGACTCGCAGTCGCCGAAACGATCGACAACGGCAAGCCGCTGCGCGAAACCATGGCCGCCGACATTCCGCTGGCGATTGACCACTTCCGCTATTTCGCCGGCGCCGTGCGCGCGCAGGAAGGCTCCATCTCCGAGATCGACGACGACACCGTCGCTTATCACTTTCACGAACCGCTCGGCGTAGTCGGCCAGATCATTCCGTGGAATTTCCCGATCCTGATGGCGGTCTGGAAACTCGCACCTGCACTGGCCGCCGGCAATTGCATCGTGCTGAAGCCGGCTGAACAGACGCCGGCATCGATACTCGTGCTGCTCGAATTGATTCAGGACTTGCTGCCGGCGGGCGTGCTGAACGTGGTGAACGGTTTCGGCCTCGAAGCCGGCAAGCCGCTCGCATCGAACAAGCGCATCGCGAAGATTGCCTTCACCGGTGAGACCACGACCGGCCGCCTGATCATGCAGTACGCGAGCCAGAACATCATTCCGGTGACACTCGAACTCGGCGGCAAGAGCCCGAACATTTTCTTCGCCGACGTGATGGATCAGGACGACAGCTACTTCGACAAGGCGCTCGAAGGCTTTGCCATGTTCGCGTTGAATCAGGGTGAAGTGTGTACGTGCCCGTCGCGCGTGCTGATCGACGAAAAGATCTACGACCGCTTCATGGAGCGCGCTTTGAAACGCGTTGCCGCGATCACGCAGGGCCATCCTCTCGATACGAAGACCATGATCGGCGCGCAGGCTTCGCAGGAACAGCTCGAAAAAATCCTCTCGTATGTCGATCTCGGCAAGCAGGAAGGCGCCGAATGTCTGATCGGCGGCGAACGCAATACGCTCGACGGCGAACTGAGCAAGGGCTACTACGTGAAGCCGACAGTGTTCCGCGGCCACAACAAGATGCGCATCTTCCAGGAAGAAATCTTCGGACCAGTGGTGTCGGTCACGACCTTCAAGACCGAAGACGAAGCGCTGGAGATTGCCAACGATACGCTCTACGGTCTGGGCGCCGGCGTATGGACACGCGATGGCACGCGCGCTTATCGTTTCGGCCGGCAGATCCAGGCGGGCCGCGTGTGGACGAACTGCTATCACGCGTATCCGGCACATGCGGCGTTCGGTGGCTACAAGCAATCGGGCATTGGCCGCGAAAATCACAAGATGATGCTCGATCACTATCAGCAAACCAAGAACCTGCTCGTCAGCTATAGCCAGAAGCCGCTCGGCTTCTTCTAAGCGTAGCGATCCTGTTCAAGCGGGCCGCGTCGTGCGACCCGCTTTTTTCAGCGAGGGCATGTGATGGCCGATGAAAAGGAAGTCGCACGCGTCATTGCGACGCCTGCCGCGGTGACGTTGATCGACACGCTGCGTGCCGAGCATGGCGCCGTGATTTTTCACCAATCCGGTGGATGTTGCGACGGCAGCGCACCCATGATGTTTTCGCAAGCCGAATTCATGGTCGGCTCATCCGACGTGAAGCTCGGGACGATCGCCGGCGTACCGTTCTACATGAGCGAGTCGCAGTTCGAGTATTGGCAGCACACGCAACTGATCATCGACGTGGTGCCGGGCAACGGCGGCATGTTTTCTTTGGAACGACCCAGTGGATTGCGATTTTTGACGCGCTCGCGACTCTTCGAGGACGACGAGAACGCGTGGCTGGACACGCATCCGGTGGAACGGGCGGATGCGTGATTTCTCAGGCGGCGCTTGGGTTCGAATCGTCGCCGACCGCGGGTGCTGAGGGCGTACTCGCCAGCGACGCGTCGCTATCGTCTTTGAGACCGACACCGGTGAGTCCCAATCGCCGTGCATGCGTCAGCAGGTAATGCAATTTGTGCGCAGCCAACGCGTAGTTCAAACCTTCAGGCCGCACGTTCGAAATGCAGTTGCGCTGCGCATCGCTACAGCCCACTTTCGGCGCGTACGTCAGATAGATGCCGAGACTGTCGGGCGAACTCAAACCGGGCCGCTCGCCGATCAAAATCACCACCAGCTTCGCGCCTAACAACTCGCCGATTTCGTCGCCGAGCGCGACACGTGCCTGCCGCGCGACCACCACCGGGCCGATTTTCCAATCCGTGAGTTTCGGACAGACAGCTTGTAAAAACGGAATCGATTGCTTCGATGCGGCGAACGCCGAAAGACCGTCACCGATCACAAACACCACATCGGGTGAATCGACCGGAACCTGTGCGAGCGCTGTGCGGCTCTCTTCCGACAAGCGCCTGCCGAGATCGGGACGCCGCAAGTAATGCTCGCGATCGGGCGCGGCGCTATGCACGTCGAGCGTGCTGAAATTCTGCGCGCGCAACTGTTCATGCAACACATCGGTATCGAGCGGATGATGCACCGCGTCGCGTGCTTGCGCATGCGACAGGTTGAACGCCAGCAACGGCGCGGTCGGCAAGCTGCTGCCCGCGCGTCCCAACGCGATGCGCGCATTGGTGAACTGGCGCAGCGCGTTCCATGGATTTTTTTCGAGGAAGTCGCTCATGCGATGCCCATCCAGTCGCGCGCGCCTTCCAGCAGCGGTTGTTGAGTCGATGCGCTGAGCAATGCGCCGCGCGCGTCGGTGATCTGCATCGACTCCAGCCATTCTTCGAATTCAGGTGCGCGGCGCAAGCCGAGCACGTCGCGCACATACAGCGCGTCGTGAAATGACGTGCTTTGATAGTTGAGCATCACGTCGTCCGCGCCCGGAATGCCCATGATGAAGTTGATGCCCGCCACGCCCAGCAGTGTGAGCAAGTTGTCCATGTCGTCCTGATCGGCCTCGGCGTGATTCGTGTAGCAGATGTCGCAACCCATCGGCACGCCGAGCAGCTTGCCGCAGAAGTGATCTTCGAGACCCGCGCGGGTGATCTGCTTGCCGTCGTACAAATATTCCGGTCCGATGAAACCGACCACCGTGTTGACCAGAAACGGATTGAACTTGCGCGCGACCGCATAGGCGCGCACTTCGCAGGTTTGTTGATCGACGCCGTGATGCGCGTTGGCTGACAACGCGCTGCCCTGCCCGGTTTCGAAATACATCAGGTTATTGCCGACCGTGCCGCGTTTGAGCGACAAGCCCGCTTCATACGCTTCCTGCAGCAGCGCGAGCGAAATGCCGAATCCTGCGTTCGCCTTCTCCGTACCGGCAATCGACTGAAACACCAGATCGACCGGCGCGCCTTTTTCGATCGCGGCGATCGTGTTGGTGACGTGGGTCAGTACGCACGATTGCGTCGGCACCTGATAGCGCTGGCGAAAGTCGTCAATCATCACGAGCAGTGTGGTGATCGCGGCGAGATTGTCGCTGGCGGGGTTGATGCCGATCATCGCGTCGCCGCAGCCGTACATCAGGCCGTCGAGCATCGACGCGGCGATGCCTTTGACGTCGTCGGTCGGATGATTCGGTTGCAGACGCACCGACATGTGGCCCGGCAAGCCGACCGTATTGCGAAAGCGCGTGACCACCGGACGCTTGCGCGCCGCCGCGATCAGGTCCTGATTGCGCATCAGCTTCGACACCGCCGCAACCATCTCCGGCGTAAGGCCGGCGGTGATACGTGTGAGCGCGTCGGCATCGGTCGTGCTGCTGAGCAGCCAGTTGCGGAAATCGCCTACCGTCAGATGCGCGATCTCGGCGAAGGCTTGCGGCGAGTGATCGTCGATCACGAGGCGCGTGACCTCGTCGCTTTCGTACGGGATCAGCGCTTCGTTGAGGAAAGTGCGCAGCGGCACTTGGGCAAGCGCCATCTTGGCTGCGACGCGTTCTTCTTCGCTGGCCGCGGCGACGCCCGCGAGTTGATCGCCCGAACGCTGCGGACTCGCTTTCGCCAGCAGCGTTTTGAGGTCGGCGAAACGATAGGTGCGGCTGCCGATTGTCTCGGTGTAGCTCATCTTTACGACTCCATCGCCGCTGCTTGCGCAGCGGCTCGATCCGTCATTCTTCGAGCAAAGTGTCCGCCGGCGCCGTTTCGCGTTGATGGCGCGTCAGCAGGAAGTAGACGTAGCCCAGCGCGAGGAAGATCGCGAACACGATGGCCACCAGAAAATTGAAGTAGACCATCGTCGCCAGACAAATCACCGCGGCCACCAGCGCGAACGCCGGAAAGAACGGAAACAGCGGCGCGCGGAACGGGCGCTCCATGTTCGGGTCCGAGCGGCGCAGCTTGAACAGCGACAACATGCTGATGATATACATCACGATAGCGCCAAATACGGACATCGTCACGATGTTCGCCGTCAGCGTCTGGCCGCCGAACTGGATCAGCTCATCGCTGTAAATCGCGGCAATGCCGACCACGCCACCCGCGAGAATCGCGCGATGCGGCGTCTTGAAGCGCGGATGCACTGTCGAGAGCCACTCCGGCAGATAACCCGCGCGGGCCAGCGCGAAAATTTGCCGCGAATAGCCGAGGATGATGCCGTGAAACGACGCGACGAGCCCGAACAGGCCGAGCCACACCAGCATGTGCATCCAGCCGCTATGTTCGCCGACAATGAACTTCATCGCTTGCGGCAGCGGGTCGTTGATGTTCGACAGCTTGGTCCAGTCGCCCGCCGCGCCCGCAAACACCATCACACCGATGGCGAGCACCACCAGCGTCAGAATGCCGGCGACGTAGGCGATCGGAATCGAGCGCTTCGGGTTCTTCGCTTCCTCGGCGGCCATCGCGACGCCTTCGATCGCGAGAAAGAACCAGATCGCGAACGGGATCGCCGCGAACATGCCATGGAACGAGCCCATGCTGAAGGTGTCCGCGCCCGACCAGCCGCCCTTCGTGAAGTTGGACCACTGGAAACCTGGCGAGACGACGCCCATGAACACCAGCAGTTCGAAGATCGCGAGCAGCGTCACACACAACTCGAAGGCCGCGGCGATCTGCACGCCGACGATATTCAGCGCCATGAAGACGAGATACGCTCCCATTGCCGCGTGCTTCGGTTCGAGGCCGGGAAACTGCACATGCAGATACGCGCCGATTGCGAGCGCAATGGCCGGTGGCGCAAACACGAATTCGACGAGCGTCGCCGCACCAGCCAGATAACCGCCGGTCGGGCCGAACGCATGCCGTGCGTAGGCGAACGGGCCACCCGCATGCGGGATCGACGTGGTGAGTTCGGTGAAACTGAAGATGAAGGTGGTGTACATCGCTGCGATAAACACCGCCGTGACGACGAAGCCGAGCGTGCCGGCGCTTGCCCAGCCGTAGCTCCAGCCGAAGTACTCGCCCGAAATGACGAGACCGACCGCGATTCCCCACAGTTGCCACGTGCCGAGCGTCTGTTTCAACTCGTGATGCGTGACCTTGCCGACGTGCTGACTTTTGGACTCTGATTTCATCGGGGGCTCCCTGATGTTGTCGCTTGCTTTATGCCGCAAGGTGTTGCGGTGCATGGGCGGACAGGCTTCAGCCGATGGTAGTGAGCCATTAATCGAGGTGTTATCGAAATTCGGCAATTTTCGGCTGCAGATGTGTCAGCGAGCGCTTAAATGTGCCGACGCTCGGTGCGTGAAATTCGCAGGATTTGGTAAATGGGGACGTGGTACTTTGGTTTGCATCCATTCGGCAAACTTCTGTTGATTAGCCACTCACTCATGAACCAATCGGACAATCGGTCGCGCTACGAAGCTCGGCTGGGCCGCGTGCTCGACCATATTTACGATCATCTGGACGAACCGCTGGATATAGACCGTCTGGCGGAAATCGCCTGTTTGTCGCCGTATCACTGGCATCGAATCTACCAGGCGATGTACGGCGAGACCGTGGCGACGACGGTGCGCCGCTTGCGGCTGCATCGTGCGGCTGGATACCTCGCGAATGGCACGATGCCAATCGCAGAAATTGCCGAGCGCTCGGGCTACAGCAGTTTGCAGTCTTTCTCGCGCACCTTTCGCGCGGCGTTTGGTGTTCCACCGGCGCAGTATCGCAAGCAGGGCACACATAGCCGGTTTCGTCCGGCGCTTTCAGGAGACAAGCAAATGACGATGCGTGAAGTGGTGATTCGTGACGTAGAGGCGATGGAGGTTCTGTCGGTGGATCACGTTGGGCCGTACATGCAGATCGGCAAGGCGTTCGACGGTTTGTTCGGTTGGCTGGCGAAACACAATCTGCTGGCAGCGCAGATGCGGATGATCGGGATTTACTACGACGATCCGGGTGTGGTTGCGGAGAACGAATTGCGGTCGAAAGCTGGCGTGTTGTTGCCGCATCCGATTCAGGCGGCTGTGACGGTGAGCGCGCCGGTTTCGGTGGCTCATGTGAAGGGTGGTCAATATGCGGTGCTGCGGCACAAGGGGCCGTATAGCGATATGCGTGCGGCGTATGAGTGGCTGTATGGAACGTGGCTGGTGCAGTCGGGACGTGAAGCTGCGGATGCGCCGGTGTTCGAGGAATATCTGAATAGCCCGAAGGAGACGGCGCCTGCGGATCTGGTCACAGAGATCTGTTTGCCGTTGGTTTGATGTTTTGTCTGCTCTGTGCTCGCTTGTGCAGCGCGGTTCACTACTGCCTCTCTGGTTTTTATAGTCTTTGTATATGTATACGTAGTAATAGTTAACAAGCAGCGCGCCTGGCTGTGGATAACTTGAATCTTCTTTTACGGATCAAAGGTCTGCGGAATCGATAACCCTGCGGAGCGTAGACGGACAGTGGCAGGGAGCCGGGGAAAACTTTTGCGCGATTTAGTGGGGCCGCGCTTTTATCAAAGTTTCACCCACAGTGTGTCAGGTGGCTTTTACAAAAGTTATCCAGAGGAGGCTGTGGATAAGTGGGGTCGCTTATGTCACGCTCAATCCGCCAACTCGTACGACGTGCTGCGCCCCCTGCTGCTGATTTTTTCAACACCTCTAATGCCAGCAGTTCGCTGATGTCGCGCAACGCGGTATCCGCTAGCCGAGCCCCACGAGCCCTCGTCGACCAACGACGTGGACTATCATCGACGTTTCGGACACTGCGGTCGCTTCAGCCTTTCCAACGCCTGCCTCATGAACTTCGACTATTCCACGCTGGACCTGTTGCGCCAGAACCATCCCGCATGGCGCCTGCTACGCTCGGATCACGCACCGCTCGTCGCGAGCTTCCTGCAGCGAACTTTCACGGCGCCCAACGTGCGGGTAATCGCGCAAGCGGATCTGGCCGAAGCCCTCGAAGACGAACTGTTTGCATTGCGCGAACAACTCGGTCCCTTCGCCTTTCCCAAAGCGGCTTCGGACTATCTGAACGACTGGGCGGCTAACGATAAAGGCTGGCTGCGCAAGTTCTATGGCCCGGATTCGGATGAACCGCATTTCGATCTCACGCCCGCTACCGAGAAGGCCATCGCATGGCTTGGCACATTGACTGAACGCAGTTTCGTCGGCACGGAATCGCGCCTGCTCACGCTGTTCGAATTGCTCAAGCAAATGAGCGAAGGCAGCGAGCGGGACCCCGAGGCGCGCCTTGCCGAACTTCATAAGCGCCGTGCGGAGATTGACGCAGAGATCGCGCGTGCGGAGGCCGGCGACATTCCTATCATGGACGACACCGCGCTGAAAGACCGCTTCCAGCAATTCACCGCCATTGCGCGTGAACTACTGACCGACTTCCGCGAGGTGGAGCACAATTTCCGCGGCCTCGACCGTCGAGTGCGCGAACGCATTGCGCTATGGGACGGTGCAAAGGGCGAACTGCTGGAAGAAATCATGGGCGAACGCGATACGATCGCCGACTCGGATCAGGGCCGCAGCTTTCGCGCATTCTGGGACTTTCTGATGTCGAGTCGTCGTCAGGAAGAACTGACCGCCTTGCTCGACCGCGTGCTCGCCCTTCCGCCTGTGGCCGAACTCAAGCCCGATGCGCGCACCCGGCGAGTCCACTATGACTGGCTCGAAGCCGGCGAGCACACGCAGCGCACGGTCGCCTTTTTGTCGCAGCAGCTGCGGCGCTTTCTCGACGACCAGGCGTGGCTCGAGAACCGCCGGATCATGGACATCTTGCGCGGTGTCGAGGCTAAAGCGCTGGCATTGCGGGACACGCCGCCGTCCGGTGAAATAATGACGATCGCCGATACGGCCGCCGACATCGAATTGCCGATGGAGCGCCCCCTCTATTCAGCTGCGCTGAAACCGCGCATCGCGTCGATTTCGATCGAGGCGGGTGACGCCGACATCGATGCGGCGGCGTTGTATGCACAAGTCGTCGTCGACAAAGCCAGACTGACCTGGCACATCCGTCATGTCCTGCAGGATCGCTCACAAGTGACGCTGCGCGAACTGTGCGAGATGCAGCCGCTGCAGCAGGGTTTGGCCGAACTGGTCGCCTACCTGCAACTTGCCGGCGACACCTTCAGCAGCGTGGTGGACGAACAGTCCAGTGAGACGATCATGTGGCGCAGCGTGAAAGAAGGCGGCGAACACCAGACCCGGCAGGCAAGCCTGCCGCGCGTCATTTTCGTGAGATGAACATGCTGGAACCCGAACAAGACGCCACGGCGTCGATGCACGATCTGTCGAGCCTTCTGATTCCTTTGCTCAAAGGGGTCATTTACCGGGACGCGGATACGGCACTGTGGAGCGCGTTGCTCGACCTGCAAGCCCGCGTCCGCGACTACGTCACGGTCCTGAACCTCGAGTTGGTACTCGACGAAGCCGAAGGCTACGCATTTCTGCGCTCACGCCCCGAGAACGGCGACGATGCTCCCGCTCTGCCGAGGCTCGTGGCAAGACGTCCGTTATCGTTTCCCGTGAGCCTGTTGCTGGCGTTGCTGCGCAAGAAGCTCGCCGAGTCCGATGCCAGCGGCGGTGAGACACGCCTCATTCTCGTGCGGGAGCAGATCGTCGACATGGTCCGGGTGTTCCTGCCCACCGGCAGCAACGAGGCCAAACTGACCGATCAGATCGATACCCACATCAACAAGATCGTCGAACTCGGCTTTTTGCGCAAACTCAAGCCGGTCGCCGGCAAGCGCGACGGGCAAGCTGCCGCGTTCGAAGTGCAGCGCATCCTCAA
Organism: Paraburkholderia sp. IMGN_8; assembly: GCF_038050405.1. Lineage (NCBI taxonomy): Bacteria > Pseudomonadati > Pseudomonadota > Betaproteobacteria > Burkholderiales > Burkholderiaceae > Paraburkholderia > Paraburkholderia sp. IMGN_8. Next base: position 4,517,874 of record NZ_CP150900.1, read on the forward strand.
AGCGTTTGTCGATGCACAGTGGCTGGCCGATTTCGATGCGCGGCTCGCTGGTTATCAGGCGCAACTCGGGGCAGCAGCAGGGAGCGCCGATGACTGACATGCAATTGCCCGGACTCGATTTTGTCGCCGACGACGCCCTGTCCGGTTTTCGCCTGCATCAGCTGGAAGTCTTCAATTGGGGGACATTCGACGGGCGGGTGTGGACACTGAAACCGGACGGCAAAAATGCGCTGCTGACAGGCGATATCGGCTCCGGAAAGTCGACACTCGTCGATGCCGTGACCACGCTGCTGGTGCCCGCGCATCGCATCGCGTACAACAAGGCAGCGGGTGCCGACAGCAAGGAGCGCACACTGCGCTCGTACGTGCTCGGCCATTACAAATCGGAACGCAATGAGTCCAGCGGGACAGCCAAGCCCGTGGCGCTGCGAGATCACAACAGCTATTCGGTGATTCTCGGACGGTTCCACAATGCCGGCTACGACCAGACCATCACCCTTGCGCAGGTGTTCTGGATGAAGGATCCGCACGGGCAGCCCGGGCGGCTGTTCGTTGGCGCGGAACGGGCGTTATCGATTGCTGCTGACTTCGCCGGGTTTGGCCCCGACATCTCCGGCCTGCGCAAAAAGCTGCGCGCGGCCGGTGCGGAGGTGTTCGACAGTTTCCCGCCTTACGGTGCGTGGTTCCGCCGCCGCTTCGGCATCGAGAATGATCAGGCGCTGGAATTGTTTCATCAAACGGTGTCGATGAAGTCAGTGGGCAATCTGACGGATTTTGTCCGCAGTCACATGCTCGAACCGTTCGATGTTGCGCCACGTATGACCGCGCTGATCGGCCACTTCGACGACCTGAACCGCGCGCATGAGGCGGTGTTAAAGGCCAAGAGGCAGATGGAGCGGCTCAATCCGCTCGTCGACGATTGCGAGCGGCACGCGCTGCTCGTGTCGCAAGTCGACGATCTGCGTGCCTGTCGGGAAGCGCTCCGCTCCTATGCCGCCGACCTCAAACTCGGATTGCTCGACAAACGCATTGAGAATCTCGCCGCGGAATGGGAGCGACAGGACGCTCATGTGAAGCGGCTCGACGCGACACGCTCCGCTCAACGAATCCAGGAGAGCGAACTGCGGCGCCATATTGCCGACAACGGAGGCGATCGGCTGGAGCGGCTCGAAGCCGAGATTCGCTCGAAGGATCAGGAGTGCGCGGGACGTAAGCACAAGGCACAGCGCTACGATGAACTCGCGAAGATTATCGGCGAGCCGCTTGCGCAAGACGAACTCGGCTTTCTCGCGCTCCGGCGGCGCCTACCGGAACTTATCGAAAGCGCGCGATCGGACGATGACCGCCTGCAGAACGACCTGACCGAACACGGCGTCAGTTTCCGCACGGGCAAACAGGAGCATGACGCGCTGCTGGCCGAGATCGGCAGTCTGAAGAGCCGGCGCAGCAATATCCCGGCGGAACAGATCGCCATGCGTGCAGCGTTATGCAACGCACTTGCGCTGCCCGAAGCCGATCTATGCTTTGCCGGCGAACTGCTACAAGTCCGCGATGACGAACACGATTGGGAGGGCGCCGCCGAGCGTCTGTTGCGCAATTTTGGCCTGTCCCTGCTGGTCTCTGACGAGCACTACGCCGCCGTCGCCGAATGGGTCGATAGAACCCATCTGAAGGGGCGGCTGGTCTATTTTCGAATCCGGCAATCTGCGCGACGCGAACGCGCCGAATTGCACCGTGACTCGCTGGCACGAAAGATTTCCGTCAAACCCGACTCGCCGTTTTACGACTGGCTCGAGTGCGAAGTGGCGCAGCGCTTCAATGTGGTGTGCTGCGAGACGCAGGAACAATTCCGCCGCGAGACGCGCGCCATTACACGAGCCGGTCAGATCAAAGCGCCGGGCGAGCGGCACGAAAAGGACGATCGACATAGACTGGACGACCGCCGGCGTTACGTATTGGGTTGGACCAACACCGCCAAAATCCAGGCGCTTGAAGCGCAATCCGCTCAGTTGGCCGCGCAACTGCAAGATCTCGGTGCGCAGATCGGCAGGATTCAGGATCGGCAGAGCGCATTGAAGACGCGCCTGAACGCATTGTCGTTGCTCTCTGAACATGCAGACTACCGCGAGCTCGACTGGGGCACGCTCGCGACGGAGGTCGCCGAGTTGCGCGGCGAGAAAGCACGTTTGGAATCCGCATCCAACCTGTTGCAACAGCTGACGGAACGTCTGAATCAGGTCACCGCCGCGCTTGCCGATGTCGAGACGCAACTCGATGGACATAAAGCAGAGCGCACACGTACTGAAGAGCGGCAGCGCATCGCTGACGATCTTCACGCGCAAACCCGGACGATTCTGGATGATCAGGCTTACGCCGGTCATGTCGCTTACTTCGCCCGGCTCGCGGCGTTGTGGCCCGAGGTGCTGGGTAAGCACCAGTTGACCGTCGAGTCTTGCGACAATCGCGAGAGCGATATGCGCAAGTGGTTGCAAGACAATATCGATGCCGAAGAAAAAAAGGTCTCACGCCAGCGCGACAAGATCATCGATGCCATGCGGGCCTACTGCGTGGCGTTCCCGCTGGAGACCCAGGAAGTGGATGTCGCGATCGAGGCAGCGGCAGAATATCGCACCATGCTCGACACGTTGAAAGCCGACGATTTGCCGCGTTTCGAGGCCCGCTTCAAAGACCTGCTCAACGAAAATACCATCCGCGAGGTAGCCAACTTCCAGTCGCAGTTGGCTCGCGAGCGCGAGACGATCCGCGAGCGGATCGAGCTGATCAATGGGTCGCTTACGCAGATCGACTACAACGCCGGGCGCTACATCGTTCTCGAAGCGCAGTTGAGCCAGGATGCGGAGATTCGCGACTTTCAGAGCGACCTACGGTCGTGTACCGAAGGCACGCTCACCGGCTCGGAAGACGTGCAATATTCCGAGGCCAAGTTTCTCCAGGTCAAGCAGATCATCGAGCGCTTTCGCGGCCGAGAAGGATTGACTGAGCAGGATCGCCGCTGGTCGGCCAAGGTCACCGACGTGCGCAACTGGTTTGGGTTTGCGGCCAGTGAACGTTGGCGTGAAGACGGCAGTGAGCACGAGCACTATTCCGACTCGGGCGGCAAATCGGGCGGGCAGAAAGAGAAACTCGCCTATACGATTCTGGCGGCCAGCCTCGCGTATCAATTCGGTCTTGAATGGGGGGCGGTGCGTTCGCGCTCGTTCCGCTTTGTGGTGATCGACGAAGCCTTCGGACGCGGTTCGGATGAGTCCGCGCAATACGGTTTGCGGCTGTTCGCGCAGTTGAACCTGCAATTGCTGATCGTCACCCCATTGCAGAAGATTTACATCATTGAGCCGTTTGTTGCCAGCGTTGGTTTTGTCGATAACAAGGAAGGACGGGAGTCGCGGCTGCGTAATCTGTCGATTGAAGCGTACCGCGCGGAAAAAGCCAGGAGCGAAACGTGAGTTGGACCACTGCGGCCGATCTCCGCGCACAGGTGAACCGGCTCTGGGAACGTGGCGAACTGCTTGCCAACGTGGCAGTGGATGCGCCTTCATTCCCGAAGCGTCTCGTCCTTAAAGGCCCCACGTCTACCGAGATCGCTGAGCGCTTCGAAGATATCCGTCAGTGGAGTAGTGCGCTCAGAGCCATGCCGCATTGCCGCCTGCACATGCGTGAGTTTCGACATCGCGTGTTCGGCGCGAATGCCTTGCCGAATGAGGCGTGGATCGACTCTTTCGAGGACGCGGTTGCGTTGATCGGAAAGCAGCGCGACGCGGCGCGGTTTAGATCGTTGTTGAACATCACGCGCGTGCGCGAGCCACGCCTCGTTCCGTGGCTTGCCAAACGGCCGTTGCGGGCACTTGAACTCGCTGAGGTCTGGGAGCGTTTGCTGGACGTGTGTGTTTGGCTCGAGCAGCATCCGCGCCCCGGTGTGTATCTGCGGCAGATCGATATCGCAGACGTGCACACCAAATTTATCGAAGGCCATCGCAGTGTGCTTGCCTCGCACGCTCTTCACGCTTACGGAAAGTGAGGCAAAGCGTCGGGGCTGGGGAGAGGTGCACTTCGACAGTTACGCTGGCATTCTCGCCGAACTGGAACTTGCTTTGAACGACCAGAAACTGAACCCCGGCACTGGGGATCCCCGCGACTTGCCGGTGTGGACAGTCGCAAAGACGCTGAAAGACGCCGAAGGCCACGACGTATTGAAGGAATGCCTAACAACATAACCGACGATCACGACGCGTTACGTTTATAAAGCATCACTGAACGATTGGCTCGTTGGAGGGAAGAAGAAGACGCGAAAGCGCCGAGCCGAGCATCAAGGAGAACGAGGAAGGAGATGAAGCGCGGGACGCGTGGGCTGCCACCCACACGACCCGCTGACCACAACCAGCTCTCTACAGGAGTTGATCATGGCTGACGCCAATCATAAAGCAGTTGCAGCTGTAACCCAACGCATCTTGACCATTTCGGCACAAAGACGGCCGCGGCCGATGAAGGTCTTAGGGCCTGAGAACTATGAGTTTTATAACGACTTGCCGCCGGCGCCTTGGATTCGGCTTTCGGGGAGATGGTTGGAGGAGGCGGGGTTTGAAATCGGGGTGAGGATTCGAGTAGGTGTCGAAAAGGGGAGGCTGATTATTACGCCAGTGTGAGACGGACATGCGGATTTCTGACCTTCAGTCCCGGCGCATTCGTAGCGACCAACGCTAAATTTTTTTGTTACTTGTCTTTAAATTAGATCCCGGTCTTCCGCGTAGTGACGTGCTCAAAGTTCGACGGCGACAGCTGGATCATTTCCCCGGTGGTAGGAAAATGGTCCAGCCTTCGCAAATTTACAAATTGTGCGACGCGTCTTGTTCCCTACAAGACTTTGGGCGGAGGAGGATCGAACTCCCGACCTTCCGCTCTCGCTCTGCAATAAGATCCCGTCTTGAATCAAGTCATTTATTTGTGAATCTTTTCAACTATTCTGAGACGCTACACTACCCTGTAGCGATACTCAAAACGTGAGATTTTTGGGCCCGTCAGACAAGGCTCTGCGGACTGTGCGACGCATCGGATGAGATTTGGGGAATCATCGCGTGAGATTTTTTTGCAGGCAGCTGAACCGGCATGACAACGGGGTACCTTCCTGGCGAAGCTCTCCCATCGCCATCGCCCATAGGGCCGTCGTGAGCGACCCATCTCGATGCACGCCGGCGGTCAAGAAAGGTCCAAGTTTCTGAGACTGGCCTACTAACGCGCCAGGCAGACAGCGATGGCTGTTTAACGAAGCAGCTACCGAGTTAAACCCCTCTCTATTCCGTCTCAGACCAGCGGTGTCGGTGACTGGTCGAGGCGTCGGCGTCTGCCCGTCGCAACCCGACCTCGAGGGCACCCATGAAATCCCCCCGCCTCTGTCTCGCCTGTGGCAACGCGTTCGTGCCGCTGCTGCATGTTCCTCGTCAGCGTTACTGCTCGTCGGAAGCGTGCCAGCGCGCCCGTCGACGCGACTGGCAGAACCACCGGCTCCGTGTCGACCGTGACTATCGCGACAACCAGGCCCGTGCCCAGGCGAGATGGCGCGCAGGCCACTCCGACTATTGGCGCGAATATCGAGCTGCACATCCGGCGTACCGGGAGCGCAACAGCAGCATGCAGCGGATGCGCAATGCACGACGGAGTTTCAAGCCGATTGCAAAGATGGATGTCATCGAACTGCCCCGGCCGCTGGGCTCTGGCTTCTACGTGCTGTGTCATGCGGATGATGCCAGCGCTGCAAAAATGGACGCGTGGACCGTCCACATCGCCGTCCTGTCTGCGCCGCCAGCACCGCCCGTGTGATTGCAAAGAGATGACGTGATACACATTGGCGTCTGGCCTGCTATGTTTGCCTTGTCACCGTTCGCTTTTAAACGCCACCGCCTGATGTGAAGCCGCGGCGTTCGCACTTTGGGGCTCCCCTTGCGCTCGGTGCCTGCCGCGTGTCTGTGTCTGAGTTGCGGAGCGGAGCATGTCAATCAATAGCGCGGGTCCAGCAGTCGTCGCCGGCTCCATGGCAGGACGGGCGGCTGAGTACGTCCGCATGTCGACCGAGCACCAGCAGTATTCGACCGAGAACCAGCGCGACCGAATTCGGGACTACGCGACCCGCCGCGGATTCGAAATCGTCCGCACATATGCCGACGAGGGTAAAAGCGGTCTTCGAATCGACGGTCGCCGGGCACTTCAGAATCTCATCTCCGATGTGGTCAACGGCAAAGCCGATTTCGGCGTAATCCTCGTCTATGACGTGAGTCGCTGGGGGCGATTCCAGGATGCCGACGAGAGCGCGTATTACGAGTACATCTGCCGCCGTGCGGGCATCCAGGTGGCGTACTGCGCCGAGCAGTTCGAAAACGATGGGTCACCTGTCTCGACCATCGTGAAAGGGGTAAAGCGGGCAATGGCTGGCGAGTACAGCCGCGAATTGTCCGCGAAGGTTTTCGCGGGCCAGTGCCGTTTAATTGAGATGGGCTTTCGGCAAGGAGGCCCAGCCGGTTATGGCCTTCGCCGGGTAATGGTCGATGAGCACGGACTCATGAAGGCGGAGCTGTGCCGGGGCGAACATAAAAGCCTGCAGACGGACCGGGTAATCCTCATGCCGGGGCCGGAAAGCGAGGTGCGAACTGTCAATCTAATCTATAACTGGTTTATCGACGAGTCGCTCGACGAATACGACATCGCAGCTCGCCTGAACGGCATGCACGTGCGGACCGACCTTGACCGGGAGTGGACTCGAGCCACGGTACGGGAGGTATTGACCAACGAGAAATACATCGGCAACAACGTATATAACCGTGTGTCGTTCAAGCTGAAAAAGATGAGGGTGGTCAACACGCCCGACATGTGGATTCGAAAGGAGGCGGCATTTCAGGCAATTGTGCCAGGCGAAACGTTCTACACCGCTCAGGGCATCATGAGAGCGAGAGCGCGGCATTACTCGAATGAGGAGCTAATCGAGCGACTGCGCAACCTGTTCCGCAGTCGCGGTTTTCTGTCCGGCGTAGTGATTGACGAAACAGATGGCATGCCTTCTACGTCGGTCTATGTGTACCGATTCGGCAGTTTGATTCGTGCCTATCAGACAGTCGGTTTTACCCCCGGCCGAGATTATCGATACATTGAGACCAACCGCTTCCTGCGACAACTGCATCCGGAAATCATTGCGCAGACGGAGAGGAAAATCGCGGATTTGGGCGGCACGGTGATGCGCGACCCGGCAACCGACCTGCTGACGGTCAACGAAGAGTTCACGGCGTGCATCGTGCTCGCGCGCTGCCAGGCGCATGACAATGGCCGGAATCATTGGAAGGTGCGCTTCGATACAAGCCTCCTGCCGGATATAACGGTCGCGGTGCGGCTCGACCAGACGAATGCATCGACGCTGGACTACTATCTCTTGCCACGTCTGGATTTTGGACAACCGCGTATTCACCTCGCCGACCAGAATCCAGTCGAGTTTGAGAGTTATCGCTTTGATACGCTGGACTACCTCTACGGCATGGCCGAGCGTGCCCGTCTCAGGAGAGTAGCGTGAACTCGCGGCAGCAGCCCGGAGAAATCCGGATGGTCCCCATCTCCCAGATTGAAGTCATCAATCCGCGAGAACGCAACGGTCGGGTTTTCAATGAAATCGTCGACAACATCAAGGCCATCGGACTCAAGAAGCCTATCGTGGTCACGCCGCGGGCAACGGCCGGCGGCATAGAAAAATACCTGCTCGTGTGCGGCGAGGGGCGATTGAAGGCGTTCCGCACGCTCGGGGAAGCGACTATTCCCGCACTCGTGGTGAGCGTCAGCGATGAGGACGCGTTCGTCATGAGTCTGACGGAAAACATCGCGCGCAGACAGTGTCGCCCACTCGAACGGCTCGCCGGCATTCGGCAATTGCAGGAGCAGGGATATGCGCCGAAGGTCATTGCCGAAAAGACAGGTCTTACGCCGGCTTACGTTCACGGCATCCTCGCGCTGCTGCGCCCGGGAGAAGAGAGACTTGTCGTTGCGGTGGAGAAAGGCGTCGTTCCCCTGAATGCGGCCCTCATGATTGTTGGCGCCGGCGACGACGACGCTGAAATACAGGCAGCGCTCCAGGAGGCCTATGAGTCGGGAAAATTGCGGGGCAAGCAACTGATGAGCGCTCGCCGCGTCATCGAGCGCAGAAAGGCACTCGGGCGAAGCACGGCGCACAATATGACGAGCAAATCCGCCGCTGTCACCACATCGAGTCTTGTGCGGACGTATGAGCACGAGGTTGAACGTCAGAAGTCCATGGTGCGAAAGGCCGAGTTCACGCAACAGCGGTTGCTTTTTGTGGTCGGTGCATTGAGGCAACTGTTTGCCGATGAGAACTTCATCAACCTGTTGCGCGCGGAGGGACTGGCCAGCCTGCCGAAGTATCTTGCCGAACGCGTTTGGCCAACCGGGAGTGCCACATGACTGGCGTCACTCTCGGATTCATCCCCGAGCCGTTGTCGGTGCCGGTCTCCTGCATCTTGCCATCGCGGAGAATACCGGCGCCGGTGCTCGAGTCGCGCAAATTCAGGCAGATAAGAACTTCAATTGAGGAGGTAGGCCTCATCGAACCGCTTTCCGTAACGCCTGCGGACCAGTCTTCCGGGCAACATGTTCTGCTGGATGGGCATCTACGATTGCTCGCCATCCAGGACTTGGGCCACGAGCGGGCTGCCTGCCTTGTCGCGACCGATGACGAAAGCTACACCTATAACAACCGGGTCAATCGCCTCTCGACAATCCAGGAGCACTATATGATTCGGCGTGTAATCGACAGAGGCGTATCAGCCGAACGATTGGCAAAATCTCTTTCCGTGGACGTATCACAAATCATAAAGAAGGCGTCGCTGCTCGACGGCGTTTGCCCGGAAGCGGCTAAACTTCTCGCCGACCGGCAGTTCTCGCCGGAGCTCGTTCGCGCGATTCGCAAAATGAAGCCCACGCGGCAGGTCGAATGCGTTGAGCTGATGGTGGCCGCTAACAATGTGTCAGTCTCCTACGCCGAGGCATTGTTGGTAGCAACGCCTGCAGCGCGTCTTGTCGAGGGCAAGAAGCCACGCAAACTGACCGGCGTCAGCCCGGAGCAGATGGCGAAAATGGAGCGCGAAATGAGCAATCTGCAGGGGCAGTACAAGCTCGTGGAACAGACTTACGGTCAAGACGTGTTGAATCTGGTGCTTGCGAAAGGATATCTCGCCAAGCTCCTCGAAAACGATTCTGCACGGCAATACGTTGTTCAACACCATCCGGATTTGATGGCGGAGTTCGAGTCCATCATTGCAACCATTTCCCTCGACCAGCAGCAATTCGGCACGGTCGTCTAGCCGAACCCTGACATCGTGGCCGTAACACGCCGCGTGCGACGCACTGCGAGATGAGCGCCATCGCTGTGACGTCTGCGCCACGCAATGGCGATGCTGCATCTTTATCTGGTTTTTGCTCAGCGGCGACGCCGTTTTACATCGACAATATTATTTAGAAGCAGGCGACCTCGACGTCCGCGGGCCAAACGGGTTTGCGCCTTCCAAGGCCATTGCATGGGGTGGCATCCGTCGCCAGTCACACTTCCGCTACCACCGTTGGCCGGACGTTGTCGCAAGCTGCCTCGACGTCCTCCGGCCAATTCGGTTCACGAGATGTTAGCTGTGCAATGTAGTGAAGCACGGACAGCAAAAAAACCGGGACACTGAGTACGAGGGAGAAAATGCGAAATCCCGCGCTAACACCGCCAAGGTCGCGCAGCCCATAGAACCAAAGGCTCATGGAGGCTCGAAGAGAGGGGCCGCGCGGCAGATACTTTTTCACAGGTGGCGGTGAATCTGGACCGCCTTCCATGTAGCGGCGAATGAACTCGAAGTTAGTCTGGACCTGATAAAGCACCTGTTTGCCGTAGCGGGTGGACTCTTTCGCCCCATTGACTGTCCGAAGCCCAAAGCTGAAGGTATCAACGATTTTCTTGCCCGAGTCGTCAAGAACGAAACAGCGCATCAGGGTGGGTGCTCCGCCAAACGTGGCGTTGGAGGGCAACCGGTGTACAAAGAAGAATGCCTTATCCCATGAAACGGCGATGACACCGCCCGGGCCGCTGTGTCGAAACGCATACACCGTGCGAGTCTTGCGGTTGAACCGCACAGATTTGTGTCGGTAGTTGAAGCAGTCGCGTAGGAGAAGTACTACCGTGAACGCACAGCAGAGCACTCCCACCACAGCAAACACCCACATCCCGACGCTGAAGGCACCCTGCTCACCATTCCTGACCATAGCCGGGTTCACCTCCACAGCGCCCTGTATCGCAGTGACCGTAAAAAATACGAACGCAGGGAACCCAATCAGGAAGGCAAGCAGACACCACCCGACCTGCGAATACGAGGCGTCACACACCTCCAGGTAGACATCGTTCATGCCGAACACGGCATGGGCGTCAGCGGCCTCGTCCGCGACCGGTTTTCGGACGTCTATGCGCCGTGCCGCTTCACTCTCGTCAACTGGGCGATTCAAGGCCACCCTGGTCATGTAGTCATACGCCATATCTTTTCGCATGCGATGCCATAGCGATTCCTCTTAAGTTCCGAGACCGCTCGCGAAACAACTCGGCGGGCAGCAGCAGTTCTCCATAGTCGCGGCGCTTTGTCCACGTCTTATCGACCGCCGATTCTCTTTGAATGAAAATGGTTAAGTCGACGCTGGACCGCAATGAGCTGGCGTCAATCAGGATGTTAGTGAGCCCATGGTCTGCGACGCCACCAGCTTGGGAAGAGGCTCGCATTTGCACTGGCACAAATCGTTCTCGAGCGCGACCTGCTTGCCCATGACACTCATCGTATGAGGCGAGCCATCGCTGACGATGATGCCCTCGGTATTGCACGTGTGGCACAACACAGACGCTCCGAGATAAGCCTACGGCCGGCCGTCGAACGACGAACCGACGATGCCGTCGAGCACCACACCATTGTGGGTAGTCTTGTCGTCTTTCAGGATGAATCTGCGGCTCATGGTAAGACATCCTCCTTTCGCTCAATACATTCGACGAATGACGTAGCGCGTTTCTGGGCGGAGTCGCTTGATTTCAGGACTCTCGGGAATCCCATCAAATGCGGCTTCGGGTTTAACGTCGACGCTGACGGCGAATATCACATGACCTCAACGTCGCTTCGGTGATGTCGCGACGCAGTGACCATGATTTGGCCATTTGACGGCGCACCAGGCCTAGCTGCCGCTCTGTCCCGATTTGCGAAGCGACTTCGCGTTCTCGATATCCTGCTTTTCCAGCGCGCGCAGTCCCGTTACGACGGCGTTGTCCGGGCCAAGATGGCTCTCAAGCAAACCGATAGACATCACGTGCGTGGCGCAGTCATGCAGCCTCGCCTTGAGCGTGCTCTCATCCAGCGCGTCTTTGCCATCATCGGTCTTCGCGTCTGACCATACCTCGCCTGACGACCAGGAACCACTTGCCCCATCCTGTTGGATGCGGGCGTGAATAGCATATTGCCCCGGCTTGAGCCCGATGCGCGCGGTCCAAGGGCGGTCGTCGTCCGGGAACTTGATGGCACACTCCTGCACGGCCGCGTCACTACTATCGAGCTGAACCCACTGGGCATCATGCGGGGCCTCCGTCTTTGCAAGCGTGGCGGCTGCGCCAGCGAGTGGGCTGTCTGATGCGCTGTGGCAGGCTGTGAGGAAAATCAGCGTTGTGGTGCAGACCAGAAAACCGCAATTCTTTTGCATCGGGTATATGGCGACAAGTTGAATGTGGACGTGCTTGCGCGCGTGTGAATTTGAGCCCGGAAAGGCGTGACGTCACGACACGGGTTGACGCGCTGACCGCGACCACGACGCGGACCCTTGCCGTTCACCCAGGCGATTCGGGGCAAGGCAGCAGCAGCACGTTCAGACAGCAACGGAAGCCCGCAACCTTAGGCTTGAACCATTGCCGTCGACGCTGAGTTGCCGCAGGCGGCCTCTACATCGGTCGGCCAAACTGGCTCCCGGCTTGTCAGTTGGGCAATGTAGTGCAGAATCGACAGCAGGAACATTGGCCCCGAAAGCAGTATGGTAAGAACGCGCATGGCACCGTTGGCGCTGCCGACAGCTCCGATGCCGTAGAACCAGACGCTTATTGAGGCGCGCAGCGAGGGGCCCCGCGGCAGATACCGCTCGACCTTCGGTAGCGCGCCCGGGCCGTGCTCCATGTACCGCCGGATGAACTCGAAGTTGGCCTGAACCTGATAGAGGACCTGTTTGCCAATTGGAGTGGACTCGTCTGCACCGTTGACCGTGCGAGCACCGAAGCTGAACGTGTTCACGATTTTCTTTCCAGCGTCGTCAAGCACAAAGCAGCGCATCAGGGTTGGCGCTCCCCCGGCCAGCCCGTTGGACGGCAGCCGGTGCGGGTAGAAGAACGCCTTGTCCCAAGGTACCGCGATTACACCGCCGGGCCCGTTGTGCCGGAAGGCGTACACCATGCGCGTCTGGCGATTGAAGCGCACCGCCTTGTGCCTGTAGTTGAAGCAATCGCGGAGCAGTACCACGACGGTGAGTACGCAGCACAACACCGTAATCGCGACGAAAATCCACATTACGGCACTGAACGTCTCCTGCTCCCCATTCCTGACCATGGCCGGCGTATCGACGACTGCGCTTTGAAAAAATTCTATGGTAAGAAAAGCAAATGCCGGGAAACAAAGCAGAAAACCAAGAAGACCCCAGCCAACCTGCGGGTAGGAACTATCGCAGACCTCGAGATAGACATCATTCATCCCGAACACGGTGTACGCATCGGCGGCTTCATCAGCGACTGGCTTGTGAACATCAATCCGCCGCCCGACCTCTCCTTCGGTTAGTGGACGGTTGATTCGAATCTTTGTCAGGTAATCGTACGCCATGGTGTCTCGCTTATGATGTCAGCGCTTCAAACTGTTTGCGTTCGTCGAGTTCTGAGAACTTCTCCGCAGCTGTACCGAAGATGCACTTGCTGAGCCATTCCTCGATTTCCCGGTGCTTCTTCCATGCTATCAAAATGCCTATGACAACCAGCACGACCATTAGCGCAAAAACCAGGATGGTCGCACTGGCAATTACGGCCAGGCAAAGCAGGACGTTCGTAATGGCAGACGCACCATAGAGGTAGGCCAGGCCTGCATGTCCGGACTGTCGCTCGGACTTGAATTGCTGGAAGTCATACCAAGCCCCAACCAGTCCTGCTACGGCGCCCACGACACGGAAGGCAAATTCGACAACGGTGCCCCATTTCAGTAACAGCTGCGAATAACGTCCCCCTAGTTTGCCAAACGCCTTCATGCCATGACCAACCGTCTGGAAGCTCGCCGCACACGTTGAGACAGTAGCAGCAACGAACTTGTCATGATTCTCCTTACGGTTCAACGCACTGGACTTTGCCAACTCCTTGCTAGCCAACATCCAGTTCACCGCATTGAAAATAACCCCGATGACGCCGTATCCAACTTCACCCTGTGTCGCGGCCCGAAATTTTGGAAGAAAGCTCGCATTGATGTTCTCTTCCGTCAATACCGCGCGCACTCCCGGTGCAAAGATTGCCGTCCCCCTGCCACTGAGGGAAGTTGCGCCCGATGACGCCTGGAGAGCCTCATCGGCGTTGAAGACAATGAACTGCGGAACCTTGATTGGGCCATCCTTGGGAGACGAGCTCTGGAAAGTCTTACGCAGGTTCGCGTTCAACGAACCCAGGCTTGGACGTTTGTTCGCGGGCATCTGTTCGTACATCTGGCGCGCCATATAGGAAATCCACTGGTTGACGGTTCCTTCGACGGGCTTGTAGATGATGGTGGTGCGTGAACGCAGACTCATGCACGCCGTGAAAACCCGGACACTCGCTGTATCACCAGTCTTGGCGATAAAGCCGGCAATCGGGCCACCCAGCTCATGCAGCATTCCAGCCACTGCCTTGTCGGCCCGCAGAATCAGGCCCTTATCTTCCTTCTCGAGAATCTCGTTGGCAGCGTGGTTCAACTCAATGAGCTTCGCACTGGGCTCCCGCAGTTCAAGCAGAGGGAATCCTGCTGCTTCCTTCAGTTTTTCAGCTGAGGGGTCGTGGTTCAGAATCATCGAACGCAGAAGCGGATTGTGGCGGTCCTTCAGGTCGCCCTTGGCCCATTCGAGGACCAGGTCATAGACCACTCTACGGTCAGCCGACCCATATATACACTCGTAGAAGAGTTCGGCGTATTCGACGCCCTTTGCTACATCGAGTTCATGGTAGTCCCACGCAAACACCGTCCTCAGCTGCGTGCCCTTTAGCCAGGCGACATAGTCGTCTGCGAGCGGGTTGAGCAGCGTGTCTTCTACCTGTTGCATCTGCGTCTTCATGTCATTGCGGAACTGCGTCACCGCATTCTCGCTGTAGGATTCGGTGTACGGCTTCCATGCCCCTGCCTTCACCGAATCCATTTCCCGCTCCTTCTGCTCGTCGATGGACTTGACCTCCTTTTCATAGGCCTTCCCGCCATCAAACAGGGAGTAAAGGGCGTACGTCTCAGCCGCCTGCCCCTTGAGCTGCTCGGCGGCCGAGTTCTCGTCCTCCTCTGCACTTTCTTCGATGGAGGACTTCATTCCATCAATCGCGCTCGCCGTCCACATCTTTCTCTGATACGGCTTCATGGCCGCACCCATTGCTACAAACTGCTCGGCATTGAGCTCCTGCGTGATGCCAACTGGGTCCCAAAGTGCGAAGAAGACGCCATTGCCCTTGTCGTGTGCGTCCGTAAATTGCTTGAGCCCGCTCGCTTCACTTGCACGGTCCTTGAAGGCAAACGGCGAGCAAGATGCTGCTACGTCCACGCCGCCCTTGTACTCGAGCACATAGTCGGTGACGTGTGAAATGGTCTGGGCATGCTTCTGCGAATGGTTGCCGCTCGCCCATCCCGCTGCATCGAAGAGCTGCATCCGGTGGTCCCTGCAGCCATTTTCGTTGGCTTCATAGCGCTTGCGCACAGGGGCCGTCCAGCGTACGTCGCTGAAAGCCAGATAGACCTTGCCCGCATTCTGGGGATGGTCGATGCTGATGCACTGCGCGAGCTCCTTGTGCCCAGTCTGCTGGCAGTTGAATCCCTTCTCCTGCGTTTCGGGAAGGTCAACGTCGAGCGGGTAGTTGAATACATAGCCCTCCGACGTCACGCCGTAGATTTGCCACTTGCTTTGGGAGGGGTAATAAACGTGGATGAACCCCTTGCGCACAGAGCGCAGGAAATAGGACGCCTTCTTGGCACTTACGCCTGTAACGCCGTCACCGAACGGCCCCTTCGGCAATGCAAGCGCTGCGGCCGCACCAAGATTGTGGGCAGTGGTAGCGGCAGCGGCCGCATACCGTACCGGCAAAATGAGAAGACCTTGCTTCTCGCACATGTTGCAGGACTTCTGGCACGCTGCATTGGCTTTGGCGTTAGCCGAGGCGGCCTGGACCTTCGGAATGGTACCCATAGTTACTCTCTCTGTTTTGCGTTATCCGTGGTTCCGCTACGCGTACAGCGCCACTTCCTGGGCAATCACCGCCCAGTTCTCGTCAGTCCACTGCGCGGTGATTTCCGAGTACGACGTCGTCTGACCAGATTGAAGCGCCGCGGCGACCTTTGGATGTCGGTCGAGATTCGGTGAGACCAGCAATGCCTGCACGGCAAAGACCACCAGGTCTTCTCCCGCGAGGCGATATCGGGCTCCCTTCGTGAACAAGGCGTCGAGTTGGCGAGGGGTCCGCTCATCAACGGGCTCCCCTGCGTCGCGTATGGACTTCAGCGCCTGCTCGATGAGATGCAGGCGGCGCAGCGTTGCCCACTGGTCAGTCGATGGCAACAGCTGTTCAGCGGGAGCGGCGGCCTGGCGCTCCACCGTCAGCCATCCACTATTTGAGAAATAGCGCCAGCGCTGCACCGGTCTGAATATGAGCGTTAGTTGCTCCGGTCGAAGAACCCATCCCAGGTTGCGAGCCACCCGAGGGTCGTAGAACCGGAATACCGAGTGGCCCTCAGGTTCGCGCGGCAGAGCAATCGTGTCACTGATGTGCCGCATTAATGTCTCAGTGCCTGCATCAGTCTCAATCAGCGCACAGACGCGCGGTGCAAGACCCTCCCGCAAGTCCCGAGCCGCAATGGCCTCGATAGCTGGAAGTTGCTGTTCAGGGTGCTCGACCGAGTAAAGCATCGGCATCACACCCTTGAGTTCCGGCATCGCAGCCGGAACAATCTCGCCGACTTCGTACATCCGGGGCGCCGCGCCAAGGTCAACTCGGCCGTTGTCGGGCTCGACAATCAGGTACTGGTCCAAGAGTGCTCCTAGTCGACAATCGCCGCACCAGCCTGCGAGGCAGAAGCGAATTTCTGAGCGCAAGCTTCAGTGGTCGGTAGCTGGGCTGCACTGTTTTCGCTCGCTGGCCCCTCGAACGAATGCTGGGCACCCTTGATTTCGACCAGGCCCGGCGCATGCACATAGATGTTGCCCCCAGCCAGGCGAATCGTTGCACCACCCGCCATCAGTTTGATTTCCTTGTCTGCCATCACATTGACGGCATCAGAAGTCGACACAACCTTGACAGTCCTGTCGGCCGTAATCTCGACGTTATCGGACTGAGCCTGCAGCTCGACCTTTCCTTTGCCTGCGAAGAGCTTCATGCCCGAGTTCTGCACGAAGAGACTGAGTTTTTCGCCCACGCTTGCGATGAGTGACTTGGACGCCGCAATGTGCGTGCTGGCGCCACTCACGATGTTGACGTGCTCCGTCGCCGCGGCCTGGATGGATTTCTGCGTCGAAAGGCCGATACCGGAGGGGCTGGCGAGCAGCATCACGGGCTGAGCGAATCCGTTCGCCTCGCCAGTTCCACCGCCGGCCGTGCTGCCGCCACCCGAGTTTGCCTGCCGCGCGCTCTGCGTCGCGGCTGCGAAATCGTTGATGGTGTCCTGAGCATCCTGCAAGCCTTCGGCCTGACTGCCTGTTGCGACTTCGGAGCGCCGCTCAACGACACCGCCCGAGTCGACGAGGTGCTGGTGTGCCTCCTTGACATCGAGCGGCTGGCTCGACGTGCCGACCTTCGCGTACGTCGACAGATACATACCCTGCGAAGCGCGCACAGCGCCGTACGAATCGGTCTTCAGGTCGAAGCCAGTCCCGAGATAGCTGCCGCGCGTATTGCCTTGCTGGTCAATGAGGTAGCCGAGATGCAAATAGCTTTGAGACGTGCTGCTGAAAAGCTGCACCCGGTTCTGGCCCGTCGAATCGTCCATGACAAGCTGGTTGTAGCCTGTGCCCTGGAGTTCCTTGGACTTGTAACCCGACATCAAGCCGTTGGAGTGCCATTGCGGCGTCTGCTGTCCGTTGAACAGGCTTCCGCTCACTACCGGACGGTCGCAATCGCCGTCCAGATAGACGATTCCCACTTCGTGTCCCACGCGCGGGACAAATACACCACCGAGCGTTCCACCAGCGTTAGGTGACATTACGCGCAGCCAGCACGAAGCCTTTTCATCGCCACCGTTCTGCCGGTCCCAGTGCATCAGCACCTTGACTCGATTGAGGTTGTCCGTGAACACTTCCTCCTGATTCGGGCCGACCACTGTCGCGGTCTGCGTATGCATCACAGGCTTGCGGTGTTCAAAGGGACTGCGAAAAGGAACGGTGCGGCGCTGCGCTTCCATTTCGACCAGAAAGAATCCTTCACCGCCCAACGCGTCCTTTACATTGAAGACGTCTGACGAACCCGCGTGATATGTGCGAGCTTCAGCAAGTTGTGACTGGAGGCTATGACGGAACTGTGTTCCGGTCGAAACAGGCAGATTGTTCTCGATGTACCAGGTCACTGCCAGAATCGCAAACTGGCGGTTTTCTGCGCTGTCAGATGCGAGAGCGGTAGCGCCCTCGAGCTGGAACCAGCGTCCCGCATCGGCTCGCCGCACGCCGCCCGTCGCAAAAAAACGCTTCGCGCGGGACTCCCATTCTTCCATCCGGGTCTTGGACAAAGTGTCGCCGCGAGCGCTGTCGCCGTAGGTATAAGCGCCCGTGTACTCGTAGACCTCGGCCTGGTCGGGCAGGTCGCCTTGCTTGTCGACTGTCGGCGTGGACAGCTCTTTGTTAAAAGTCGGATTCTTATAGTCGAATGTGCGCGTGGTATAGCTCACGCTCTGCAATGTGCGTGCTCCACCCCACTGGACTATCGCATCCGTTTCACTTCCAGGGCCTGCTCGATAAAACGACACATCTCGCGGAGCCAAGGCTTTAACGGTGTAGAGGTCGTCCGTGATGACCAGCGTGTGCGCTTTGCCGTCATCCGCCTGTTCAAAATAGCCGAAGAGCCCTTCGGCCTCCATAATCCGGTGCACGAAGTTCCAGTCGTCTTCATACTGGACGCAGAACGACCGCAGAGGTAACTGGCGACGGAGCTCAAAGCGATAGGCGCCGCGTGATTGGGGATGCTCGTCGAATACCGCTGCGATAATGTCCTCTGCAGTCTTGTCCTGGAATATCCGCGCGTCACTGCGAAATTTCAGGAAATGCAGCCACGACGAAAAGCTGAGCTGATAAAGTTGAACGCTACCGTCTGAACCCAGAAATCGCGCAGTGTGCACGTAGCCGTGACGCGGCAGATACGACGAGTCAGTCTGTTGAGTCCAGAGCGTCACCGGTTTCGCGATGAGAGATTTGAGCTCGACAGAATCTTTTAGGGTGGCGACATCGACAGTGAAGTCGTAATTGCGCCCAATGCGCGAAGTGCCAACCACGCGGACTGGCACCAGCACATTTCCGCCCAGAGCTGTATCCAGCTTCAACAAGCGTCGAGATTGGTCCAACCCCGCGCCCAGCACGGCTGCCCAGTCATTTACCGTCATTTTTAGACTCCCCTGCGGATTGCCACCCGGAATAATATGATGAAAATCTTTACCGGACAATTATTGTCAACTAACGCGTGCAATCAGCCTGCGATTCGGAATTATTTGCAGGCACGAGCATGAAAGGTAGTTTTTCCCGCTTTGGCGTTTATCTACGCGGCGGGAGATAGTTTCGCTAAGCTAGGAGTAGGCTGCGTTGATTGTCGCAGCAATCTCCCGCAAAAGTTGAAATATCGAAGCGTCCGAATCATGGACAAACACAAATATCGCCCATACCGAGTACGCGCAGCGCTCCGACTGACACGCCATTTACGTTCCCAACCAACATTCGTTGCCCCCTTCCGGCATTTTCTGGAAAAACAGTTTGCTGGGGCGACTACCGATGAATGACACATGATGTTCACGTATTCATCACTTTTCAGATTGTTAAATATTGCAATCCACGGCAGCGATTTTCGTTTTGGGTTCATAGTGCCTCTGTTTTCGGCGGGTCATTGACGAAAAGGCTCCACAAGAGTGAAAACGAGTACAACGTGCATGGATTTCACGGGCCAGCACCGGAATCAATCGATTTGCGATTTTTATGCCAAATGAATAGAAAGAGGGGTGGGGGTCGTTATGTATCCGGTAAGACATCTGCAAAGGTCGCGCTTCTACCACCGACGCTAGAATCTGTCCGCGCGCATTCACTACGCAATCACCTTGCACTCGCCGCATTACGAGCAGGCAGTGGAAACGGGCACCTGCTAAGCGACCTCATACGTGCGCTGTACCTAGCCTGGTATCTTCATGAAGCAGGCTTCGGAACGGTTCGCCACGCATTTTTTCCGGAAGCAGCCAAGGCGCTCGAGAGCAGCGCGGCGCGGGCGACAGCAGACGATGTCTGGCAGGTCAGTCCGGACGAAGCGGCGATTCTGGAACGGCTGCTGGCACTTCTTGACGAGCAACTGGCGAGTACGCCTGTCGGCGTCATGCTCGGGGCACAAAGGCGGCTATTGCGATTCGCAACGAGTGACCGGAAAACACCATGGCCGGACGCCGGCCCGTGACCAGGGAAGACGGGTGCGTGGCGCTCACGCGCGCTTTTCCGACCTGACCGCGACAGCCGCTAAATCGGCGCATCGCGAAGGACGAGGAAAATTATGATGCCTGCAAGAGGCGCCTCCGGCGCGATGACGCTGATAACGGAATACGACGTGGTGGGCAGCCCAATGCGCGTGCTGCGACTGGAATCTGCGACCGACGGAAGAGCCGTCCTGCTGCTAGAAGTCGATGAACGCAGACCGGGCATACACCGCGAGGTGAGGTACGAGATAACGCCGTCGGAACTCATTGCCGCCATTCGAGCAAACGGCGCAGCGCTGCCAGGTAAACCGTACAACGACCGCTTCATCTCCGAACCGAGGTGAGCGCCCTCCATGGGTAATAGGTACGTCATTCAACACAATCTTTACGACAAGGCGATGGACGGCTTCATTAATTTAGTGCTTGCGAAAAGATATCTCGCCAGGCTTCTCGAGAACAAAACTGCGCGGCGATACGTTGTACAGCGCCACCCGGATTTGATGATGGAGTTCGAGCCCATCATGGCAACCATTTCTCTCGACCAGCAGCGATTCAGCGCGGCGCTCTAGCCGAACCCGACATGGTGGCCGTTCGAATCGCGTGGGACGCGCTGCGAGATGAGCTCCGTCGCTTGGCGGCGAAGACTGATGAAGAGAACTTAGTCGGTGGCGAACTCAATCAGATATTCAGCCTCCTGTTGCACGACCCGCCACCCTTCGCGCAAAATCCGCGCAGCCTCCTCGACGACCTCATACCTCAGCTCAAAGCTATCGATGTCCGTGATGCCCATCGTCGCGAGGTCAGAGGCCGAGGCCTCTCCATCCGAGATTTTGAGGTAAATGGCATCGGCAATTGCGCCGGCATCGTCCGTGTCGTCGCTCAGAATTTCCTCGGCCACCAAGCCAGCAATGCCGACAAGCATCTTCCAGTTCGAGGGCAGGTCAAGAGCGGAAACCCCGGACGCCAAAGCAATCGTTCGCATCTCCTCGGGACAGGTGCGGGGACGAAACTGCCCGAACCACGCTTTCTCGTCCGGGTTCCCGCTCTCGTTTCTCCACACGACCGCGTCGCCAGCGCCACCGAATCGTTCGTAGACCATTTTGTGAGCCGCTTCATGGTAGGCAGCGTTACGGAGTTCTCGGGCAGCTATCTGTTCTTCGGTGAGTTCAATCATGTTCGTTAAGTGTGTTCGGTCCAGTCAAATGAGCGTATAGCTTAGGTTCAGCTAGCTCCGAAGTCAGGTCAAAATAATCTATGGTTGGATAAGAAACTTTGATGCTGCACCGTTAGCTGTTCGCCCGTCAGAATGCCCAACTGGAAGCTGAAGCAAAGCCGCGCCGAACCGGGCAGGATGTTGTTGTTCAGGTCATTACGCACACGTTCCGAATCGGGCGCCCGCTTGCCCATCGCCGTATCATCGTGCCTGTGCGCCGCCCGTCGCGGCATTTCCCGTCTTTCACCAGTCACCCGATGTCCAAGTCTGCAAAGCTTTCCGAGGTTCTCACGCTTGCCGAAGTCCAGTCGCTGGCCGACACGAAGACGTTTGCGCGCGGCAAGGCCTATTTCCACGATGGCGTCGTCTCCCGCCTGGACGAGCGCGACGAAGCGGTTCGTGCAACCGTACGCGGCACGCACAGATACCGGGTCGAACTCGCCGTCGACAATGGCGAACTCGCATACGACTGCAACTGCCCCGTAGGCGACGATGGCGTTTTCTGCAAGCACGCTGTTGCCGTTGCGCTCTCCTGGCTCGAAAATTCTGGTGAGGACGTGTTTCACGCCGAAGAGCCGGCGCCGGAGAAGCCGCGCAAGAAGCGGAAGACCTACGAGGAAGTCATTCGGGAATATGTGGCGACGTTAGGCAGGGACGCGCTTCAGGGGTTGTTGATGGACGCCGTCGAACAGGACCTTGCGCTGCGCGACAAGCTGCTGTTCGCTGCGCGTGCGGCAGGGGCCTCCGACCTGCCCGGCATGAAGGCCGCCGTCAAGCAGGCCACACGCATTTCACGCCCGCTGGACTGGCGTGAGTCTGGCGCATACGGCGACGGCCTGATGTCGCTGGCCGACATGCTGCGTCAAAGACTTTCCGGACCTCACGCAGCGCAGGTGGTCGAGCTATCCGAGCTGGCGATTGCCGGTGCGGAAAAGAGCCTCGAACAGATTGACGACTCCAATGGCGACGTGATGCCGGCGATTCTCGAACTGGCCTCTGTGCATCTCGATGCCTGCAGGGTAACTGCCCCCGACCCGGTGAAGCTTGCAGAGCGGCTCTTCCGCTTCCAGACAGAAGGCAGGTGGGACACCTTCTACAACATCCTGCCGGCGTACGCGGTGCCACTGGGCAAGAGCGGGTTGTGCCGCTATCGCGAACTCGTCAACGAGGCATGGAAAGCGATGCCCATACTCGCCCCGGGCAAGGAATATCGACGCTCATACGACTCGCCGCGGATGCAGCTCGAACATGCGATGGGGGCGCTGGCCGAACTCGACGGAGATGTCGACGCGCTCATCCGCATTCGCTCGAAGGACCTGTCGGGCCCGTACCGGTTTCTGCTGGTTGCGGAGCTTTGTGTGAAGCACGGTCGTCCGGACGACGGGCTCGAATGGGCCGAGCGCGGCATCACGGAGTCAGGCCAAAGCTTTGACCAGCGTCTGCTCGACTTCTGCATCGACGCGTATCTGCGGCGCAGCGAATTCGACAAGGCCAATGCGTACGCATGGCGACGTTTCGAGATGCGTCCGACGGCTGAAGCATTTCCGGCTTTGATGGAGGTCGCTAGTGTCACCGGCAGAAATGCAGAAACCCGGGAGCGTGCACTCAAACATCTCTGGGCGCTGGTCAGTGAAGAGGAAGCGACCGCAAAATCGAAGCGCACCGTCTGGCAACGCGGCGCGCGAACCGAGCTGGTCAGGATTTATCTTGCTGGCAAGGAGAACGACATCGCATGGGAAACGTTTACCTGCGGCCCGGTCTCCACGCAGCTATGGCCTGAAATGGCGTCTGTCCGTGGCAAGACTCATCCGCACGACGCCATCGCCCTGTATCACCGGCTGCTGCCGGTAGCTGCCGAGGGCGGTACGCGCAACGCCCGATATGACGAGGCGTTCGAAATCGTGCAGGCTATCGGCATGCTGCGGGCGCGGCTGGATGAACGTGCAGAGTTCGCCAGTGAACTGGAGGAGATTCGGGCGGCGTATCGCGCGAAGCGCAACTTCATCAAGCTGCTCGCCAAACTGTCGTGAAGTCGCCCGCGGAAGATGGATGCATCTGCCAGCTTCGGATGCGTGCGCGGTAAAGCGGCCGCGAACGACCAGAGCTGATTCGACCTTATTGATGTACGTCGAGGAGAAGTCGCTGGACAGAGAGAACGGCTGGAGCCTGTCATCGACGAGCGGTACCTCGTCGGGCCGGGCTATCGTTTGCGCGGCGCTGGCTCCCGGAGTTTCGGCGGGAGCCAGCGTGCTGACCAGTTATCCGTCCGTTCGCGGTCATCGTTGATGCGAACCGCCGATTCACATTGAGGTTTACCGGCGCACCAGAGACTGGCTTGTCAACGCGCATTCGGGCATTCACCGAAAGGCGGAAGTTGCGTCGTCCGCCCGGAAGCGTGGTGAGGGCGGGACGGTTGGAGGGTTATTCAGAAACGCGAGGCGACACGCCCATCGGGCGGTAGCGGGACTCAAGACGCGCGGTGTAGCATCGCCCGCCCTGGTCAGCAAGACGTCGACCGAGGATTCAATTCCGGTTCTGGTAGCGGATGGCGTTTGCGATGACCGTCCGGTTGCCATCGAACGGGGGCGTGACAAGAGACTCGCGTGAGGCACGCCTTGCTGACCAGGGCGGGTGACTGTCGCTTGCATTCACGAGGAGGCGCGTCGCATCGCAGTTTTCCTCGAACATCGGGCGATGTCGCGCGACAAAACAATGCAGGCCGACTGGGCAGGAGGTATCCGCGTCGCGCCGGAGCACCGGAAGTCAACTGACGAAGAAAATCGCCAGCCCTAGGCTGCACTCGCCCGGCTATCTCGATTACAGAGTCTATAGATATTAGGCCATGCTGCAGCCGGCGATAATTTCCTGACTTCAGTGGTTGTTCTTCACATCGACCACGCGGAATGCGATGCAGTGTACAAGTTGCGGTGATGTGGGGTACACGCGCCGGCGACGTAGGGTACAAGCTACGCCCATGCGGAGTACAAGTCGCGCAATCTGTGGCCGAAGCGAATAACTGCCCTGATTCTTTGGGATATTTGGGAAGGTAGTGCTGCAAGGCTCATTTTCGTGATGCCGTGGTCGTCCGGCGCGCATATACACAGGTATCACCAACCTGCACGTCTTCGCCATGACCAGACCAGATTCACGTTGCCAGCTTCAACCGGCTTGCTGTTCGAGCGGCCTGCGCGTTTCGCGGAGCACACCTCCCGAATTATTCCAGTCCCGCGTCGTTGACGCCGCGATGCCGCAGACGACGAAAGGCATTGTCCAGCTCACGGAGCAGCAGAATGATTAGGTCGCTTCCGGGGGACAAAGTCGCTGACCTGCGCGCTCTCGCGAGCCTCACGGCCGACGCGGCATTAACTGCTGCTCCCGACCGGCAGGTGACTGTACTCGATGCGGCGAAGCGGCTCCATGACATCGCCGACGGACTCGAACGCCGGAAGAGGAAGTCGCTCGAGCAACTCGCGGTCGCCGAACTTCCCGCAAATGCCACGGCGTACGAGATTCATCATTCGCGGCGGCGACAGGCTACCCGCGTGGGCGCGGACGTGCATCTGCCGGGCTGGTCCGCAACATCGCGGGCACTGCCGAACGCGTTTCTCCGTTCAGCCCTGTTTGCAGCGACGCGAGGCGTTCAGGCCGACAACGCAAACCTGCTCGCGGGCGGCTCGACCGGTCTGGTGGCTGAAGAGAAAATTGGCACGTTCAAAGACATGAACATGATGTTCAGCGGGTACGGTCTTTGTCAGTTCGACCGGCTGGTCTACTCGACCTGCCTCGAATACTACCGTGACGTACCCCTTTGCCCTGAGGGGAGTCTCCAGTATCAGCGAACTACGTTCTACGAGTTCGCGTGTCGCATGGGAAACAGATACAGCGTCAAAGCGCACAGGGCGATACGGGCCAGTCTGTTTCGCCTGAGCTTTGCCCGGGTGCGCATTCGCCACGAGCGCATGAACATCGAGGTGCCGAAGCTGCTGTCGGTGAAGTTCGAGCACGGTGAGTCAGTTGAAGGTTTTAAAGGCAGCGACGAGCTTTTGCTTCGGGTCACGACTTCCGTGGCGGAACTGTTCGGACCGGGCGCGTGGACATCTGTCGAAAATGGCGCCGCAAGATATGATGGATTGAGAGGATGGCTCGCAAACTTCTATGCGGGGCACGCTCATCCGAAGCCGCTGCCGGTTGAACTGTTGCATCAGCTCTGCGGATACGGGCCCAACAAGAGTAATTTCAGGGCCAGTCTCGTGCGTGCGCTGGAAAAGCTCAAGGACCCAACCACACCTGCATGCAGCCGAGTCGCGAGCTATCATTTCTCCAAAGACGGCACGAATATTTACGTCGTCCGTTCCGCGTGGGTGGTATGACCTGCTGATTGGAGACGTAAGAATTATTGCTCGCACCGGCTGTCGGTGGCTACGAAGAGCGGCGCGCGCAATGCCGAATATGACGACGCGTTTGAAATCTTCCGCGTCCATGCAAAGCCAGATGGCAATAGCGGGGATATACGTCCACGAGTTCGCAGCCCACGTCCGGCGTGTCACTGGACTTTCAACCAGTGGCGTGGGCAAGCATCGCGCGACATCGTTCCAGTTCCTTTGCAAGCGAATCTATTTCGGCTTGCATGCCGGCTGCCCGCTGTAAGAGCTGTCCAATTGCGTACCAGTATTCGTATCCCAAGTCGCCGTCGCCCAGGGACAGTTCATGAATTTTCTGAAGCGCAATCTCGAGGTCCAGACTATTTTGCGAGAGCATGTGGCTCCTCCGTCGCGACAGGTGATAGTTGCACGGCAAGGCGGCCAGACGTCGGTACTCGGCCAACTTGGTCGCAAAGACATGTCTGGTAGTCGCCGCCGCCCATGTCGTTACCAGGCATAGCTCATTTGTGCAGCAGCATGACAATGACAGCGATGATAAACGTCGCTGCCAGAACCGAGACGCCGCCGCCGAACCACATCGCCACGCGGTCGATGTTCCTCTGTGATGACGCGAAGCGGAGTAGCCATTCAGAAAAGCGATTGAGGCGCTTCACGTTTTACCTCCTTTGATTCCAGAATCGTCCGGGACGTTTCGGCGGCAGGACCCTTCGCCGGTCGTCCAACGCCGACACGGCCGTAGCGGATGTGGACACCGGCCTGCCCGCCAGCGCGAAGATTTCTAACACCCGTAGAGTCAACCCTTCGCATTCCCGCCCCCTCTGCCATTCGCCACGGCCAGCAGTAGCTCACGCGTGTGCTTCATTACCCACGCTATCTCCGCAGAAGAAAAATCCCACTGGCCGGAGCTGACCTTCACTTTCAGACCTTTCTCGACCCGCCTCAGTGCGTCGTCCAGCGACAGGCCAGACGCAGGCATCTTTCGCGATGCGTACTCCGCGAGCTGACCGGCAAGGTCCTCGCACGCGTCATAACGTGTCCACAGCTCTTCGTCTGTAAGACCGGTGTGATACCGCCCGTCCATCTCGCGCACGGGAAGCTTGGGCTGCGCACCGGGCACCAGTCCGGGCGACGGCCCTCTCGGAAAGTCGTCAGGAACCGCATGCCGTCTGGTCATCATCTGCTCCTGGATTGCAAATATCATCCGCATCGCGCCGGCCGGGGATGCGTGTTTGACATTCTGGCGCTGCTATTGAGTCAGCCCGCCGGTGTTCCGGCGCGGCCCAGATTCCGGGTAATGCTGCGGCCGACACTTCAATGTCGACGTCGAGCGGGTAGTGCCTGAGCAGGACTAACGCCACCGACTGGATGAGACCGTTGATGGTTATCTCGTCGGCAGACGCGAGCATCTGCAACAGCTCGCGCGCATCAGTAACGGATTTCGTACGCTCACGTGGGGTCGTCATCATCAGCTCCGTCAAGTAGTCGTTCGGTGACGTCGGTGTACGACGTGACCTCATACAGTTCGCACCACCTCATCCAGACGTACTCAACATTCAGTGACGAGCCTTTCCTACCGACCAGTTCGTAAATACGCCCAGTCTCAGTCGTACCTTGCATAGTGACCGGGTCGAACGTCAATATTGGGGAGCTGACCCGCCCCGACGAGTCAAACATATCCACGCCAACAAAATGCCGGCTCCCATCCTCCGTCTCGAATATGCGCCATCGAGACAGCGGAATCCTCGGCAATTCGGAAGCGGGGCGTGGTCTCCAGATTGGCATCGCAGTCTCCTGGTGGTGGAAGGTCATACCTTTCTGTTCTGTCGTGGACCTGGCGGCGCTACGTGCGAGCCCAACCATGTCCCGACCGGCGCACACATTGCCGGTCAGCCCACGGACGCGGTTCGACGTATCGCTCGCGCGTTCATGACGTCAACGATGTGGGCACAAAAAGGTCGTGCCCGGCTCTCGCGCCGATAACCGCCAGCCGGCCGAGGTCGGCGATACGAATCAGCGCGCCCCGCATGGTGCCGTCAGGAAGCTGTTTCGCACCGACCAGTTCGACGCCGGACAGCAAGCGGGACAGCGCCGACGACCTCTTATCCATGGCACGGGCGAGGTCGGCCAGCGGAACATAGGCTCTCCGGAACTCCAGCAACTGCTGCGGCAGCACGACGCGACAACGCTGGCCACGTCGTTGAATCAGTTCCGACGCGAGCAATCCTTCGTCGACCCAGTTCTGGATGGACTCCCATTTCCATCCGGTCGCTTTGGCGAGCTGCTGGATTGACATGCCGGCCTCGAGCAACGGTGTGCCGAAATACGGCGACACATCCGCCCTCAGGAATGACGTCTCGCCCAGTGCCCGACCACGCGCGACGGCTCTCACCTTGCCCCCTGCTATGGCCTGCATCAGTGACTCGATAGCCCGTCGGTCACCCATACGCCGGCTGGTCAGTTCTCCCCAGGTGAGCGTCGAATCATCGCCCACCACACCGCGTTGAGCCGAAAGCTCCACACGCTCATACAAATCCAGGACGGATTGGCGCTCGACCGGTCCACCCTTCATCAGGTCTTCGCGCCAGCGGGCATCCGACTGGATTACGCCAGCCGTTTTCATGCGTGCGAGCACGATGGGTGTAACGCCCGCCAGTTCGCAGGCAACGACGTCGGAAATCCATCCGGCACGTTGCCGCTGGATGCGCTCAACTTCATCGCACGGAATTTCGAACAGCTGGCCACGCGTTCCAGTGCGTCGGGCACGGTGCTCGCATTCGCCCGCTTCAATCGAGTCGCGCAGACGCGAGACGCTGACGCCGATAGCCTTTGCAGCATCCGGCGCGCGCATGTATCCAGTCGTATCCTCGGCCATTGCTTTGGCCGAATCCAGGCCCAACACACAATCGGACTTCCGTGCGGCAACTTCGATGATGATTTGGAGCAAAGGCTCGAACGAGGTGCCCTGGCAGAGCTTGCGCAGACTGACGTACCAGTCGCCGAGCAAGGTGTTCAG
Organism: Paraburkholderia sp. IMGN_8; assembly: GCF_038050405.1. Classification (NCBI taxonomy): domain Bacteria; kingdom Pseudomonadati; phylum Pseudomonadota; class Betaproteobacteria; order Burkholderiales; family Burkholderiaceae; genus Paraburkholderia; species Paraburkholderia sp. IMGN_8. Next base: position 4,546,434 of record NZ_CP150900.1, read on the forward strand.
CGTGCGAGCATCCTTGCGACCGGCGTCGATGCGTTGCTCGACGTGATTCCGGAAACCGGTTGGCCAGTCGGCGAGCAATGCTTCGAGCGGGGAGAGGAATTCGACGGCTTCGTTGACGAATTTCGGCAATACCGCGCTGCGCGGCAACCCGGGGCGCGTCGGGTCCGCATGTTGGCAGAGCGTGCGGATGACCTTCGTCAGCACATTGACGTCCACGTCGCGCAGACCCGGCTTCATGCTCCCAGACTGCTGCCCGTTGCTCGCAATCAGCGTCGATAGCCACTGCTGTGCTCGTGTCGCTGGCACACGCGGCAGGCTGCTCAGGTCATGACCGCACGCGCACAATCCAATATAGAGCCGCTCCGGTGAGAGATGTTTCCCGCAGGCGTCGCACTGGTCGACCAGCAGGATTCGATGTTGCGGACATGCGGTGACATAGGCGTGTTCCCAGTGATGCCGCAGGTAAGGCGATTCAGCCAGGCACGCGGGACACACGGCGTCAGATTGCGCACGGTGCAGACGTCCCCAATCCCGGCAGATACTTTCCTGCTGTCGGGTGAATTCGGTCCATGCCGTTTCCAGGCCGAGCTTACGGGCTACGTCCTCCGTGCGTGTGAGCAAGGCACGGCGATTTCGCTCGACACCCGCTGCATTTGCCGGGTCGCGCCAGCTGAAAAGCGCGTTGTCGGCGCAGAGGCGCCGGTAATACCCCATTCCAGACTCGTCGTCCCGAGGTGCATAGGTGAGAATGAGGCTCATTGTTTATCTCCTGATTTTTTGCGAACTGGTACGGACGCCGCGTTACTGGTCAGGACATACACGTATGCCTGTTTTAGCGCCGCCGGCTCTACGCTCGTGTCTTCAATGCCCGAGTCCTGGAAAGCCAGTTTGTGCGGGGACCCCGCGTGGCTGACATATTCAAGCGCCTTCTGGCAGTCTGCGTATGTAATGGCGCGCGGCGCTTCGTGTGCCATCAAACTTGCCAGCTCACGCATGAAGTCAGCGAGCACTCCTATCAGGCCGCCGGTGAGCAGATAGCTTTGTTGCGTCAGCACGCGAGGCCGCACGTCAATGGGGTAACCAGCTGCGGCGAACATTCGTGCGTAGTTCGTCACGCACGCGTCGTATGCCGTAATCTGCGCAGCATCGCTTGCGTCGTACGGCAAGAAATTGCGCGCAGGACAAGCCCGATTGCGCAGCTGTTCGTTAGCCGAAAAAAGGCGTTCAAGACGCGGAATGCCGAAGAGAATCAGCGTCATCCCGGGCGTGTCTGTCAGGGTCTTGAGCCAGTCGCTGGCTGCGCGCGGAGGCACGCGCGACCCTTCATCAACGAGATGCGATATCTCATCGAAAATGACGACACGCGTGCCGGCGAGACGAAGCTGCTCCACCATCAGGTCGAACATCGCGCTCTCCGTCATGCTGCCGCGAACCTGGATGCCCAGCGCACGCAGCACACTTTTGGGAAGCAGTTTGACCGTTGCCGAGTGGGGCACCCTCACAACCAGCACGGGGACATTGCGCCGTCCTTCATTGCGGGTTTCAGGATAGTCACGCGACAGCTTTGCGATGAGCGAAGATTTGCCTACCCGGCTTGGGCCAGGCACTCGAACGACTTTGGGGGCAAAGCCAGCGAGAGCGTCATCGATGCGCCGTTTGAGCGCAGCGAGGTGCTCTACGAACACCGGATGCGGAAGCTCGCAGGTCTCGATGTCCCTGCGCAGTTGTTGGGCTGGCGTCACAGCAGTTTTTCTCCAGTGTTTCTGTTCACGATGTTCATCAAGGGCGCGTCGCCATACGAGATGGCGTCGGCCTTAAGGTCTTCCGCCGGCAACGACGGATTGGTCGAAGGCGCAGGTCCAAACGGGGCTGCCGCTGAAAGCGGCTGGTTGGCGGCCCGCTGGACGGCTAAACTGTTTTTGGCCCGGCGCACGGTTTCCTTGTTTTCCTCGCGCTTGCCGCGAGTCTTGGGCTTACGGGCTTTCGCGTTTCCGGTGACTGCCTCGTCCATGTCCCGCTCGAATTGGAGCTTTTCGTCCGGGACCGTCCAGTTAGCCATGCCTGAATCGAACCGCTTTTTGGCTTCAGCAAACGTCCACGCCGGCGTGTCCCGACGAACGTGTTCGTGCGTCAGTGCGACGAGTGGAAGGTCAGCTCCCTCGTACACGTACGCCTGACGGAAATCGTCGGGGTTGTAGAGCACATGAAGTTCCTTACGGTCGCCGTACTTGTCCAGCAGGTACGACTTGGCTTCGCCTCCGTACCTGAATCCATGCTCAAGCGAGATGCCCGTCTTCGCGCTCAACACGCACGGCTTATGTTCGAAAAGCGCAGCCATCCATTCCTGGCGCGGTGGCGGCAAAGGGATGGGCAGTCCCAATTCTTCGGTCTGGTATTTCAGGCGCTCACGCGGTGTTTTTCCCTTCACCGAATCGACCAGTAACTCGTCCCAACGCAGCCGGTCGAGCGGGCTGTTGACCCACTTCTCGTAGAGCCATCTCACAATCCACTGCTCGAGCGCCTCGATGGTTATCAACTCGTCGCCGCGCGCCTCCGGGTCGCGCACACCATCCTTTCCTTCGAAGCGTGTGCAGCCGGGGAGGAGCTGCAATGCCTCCTTGAGCGACCTGTTCAGGCGCTCGATGAATGGCTTGCCTTGCGCTTCCTTTGCTTTGCAATGCTTGACATCCATTCCTAACCGCTCGAGGCGGACAATCCGTCCACCTTTTGTCTCCGGGCCATTGTCAAAAATGACCTGTCCCGGCGTGCCATAAACGTTCAGCGCGTGAGCGATGCCAAGCTCCGCGAACCGGGCTGCCTTGGCAGGCGTCAGATACATCTCGAGGCACAACAGCGAATCCATCTCTCGCGGCGAACCAATGACGAGTCGCCATCCCACCGGATACCCGGTGCAGACATCAATCGCGAGAACCAGATAGATGGTCCGGGCGGTGCCATCGGGCGTGCGCACGACAAATGGCAGATGGACTGCATCCTGCTCAATACGGGCGAACGGGAACGCCGCCCGGATACGCTTCTTCGCGAACGATTTGCCGGCGACCCGATTGAGCGGGTCCATCCGGTCGTATTCGGCATCGACGGTCAGGTCATCAATCCTGGCGCACACGAACTTGCGGCTGATAGCGTGTCTGCCATCATGCAGGCCGAGGCGACGAGCCTCACGGTTGACGTATCCCGTCAGATTGAGGACTGTCCACTTCGATTCCGTGACCAGAAAATGGTCCTGGATGACCTCTTTGACGAATTCGACAAGGTCCTTTGAATACCTGGCCGCCGCGTTGCCCTTATTTTTGTCACCCTTTAGAACCGGCAGGCCCAGCCGTTGATTTGCGTGAGCCCGGTACAGGGTTGCGCGCGACGGAAACGGGCAGACAAGTGGGTTGTCTTCGTTTTCCATCAGATAGGCTTCACAGGCCAGAGGTATCGCTGCGCTAAACGACAGACCCCGTTGGTCCCGGATGGCATCAATGCGCCGCAGTGTGTCGTTCAGCAGGCGGACCTTACTGTGCAATTCCGGATTGTCGTACTGGGCGGCAATGCTGACGCGCGGCATTCCCTTCCGATGCAGGACCAGACTGCCTTCCGAAATCCGGGCGCAGATGGCATCGTATTTGTCAAACCAGTCCTGGCTTTTCTCAGCATCGAAGAGATGGATGGAGCCAGCATGCAGGCGACTGTCCAGCACCTCGAAGTAGCAGTCCGGTTTACCGGGGGGCACCAGCTTGTCTCCAGTGTGCAGGTCGGACATCATCGCCGCAGCTCCTCAATGAGACAGAGGTGGCTCAGGTCGCCATACGCGGCTGACAGTTCCAGCGTGGCGCAGATATGGTGATGCGCGAGGTCGGCCTGCAACACGCCCCTGGCGAGCAGCGGAGGAATCAGGCCTGTCGGAATCTCGAGGTCGGCGCACAACGCGCGCTGCAGCACCGGGCCCGACTCGCAGTAGCTTTCGACCCGGTTGATGATGTCCGGCGTCAGGTATTCGCGGGCACGCGCTATCGCCGGCTTCAACAGTTGCGCGTTGACGACGACCGGGTGCCGTTCATCCGCAGGCACGACCACCGTGGATAGCGGATAGCAGTACGCCTCCATGATTTCCTGGGCGCGCTCGACCTTGGCCCAGTACTGGCCATCGCCCTCGAAGCCTTCGAGCTTGACCTCGTATGCGCGCTGCAGGCCGTCGGCCTGAACGGTGGCGAAGTCGGGCGTGTACTCCGCATCCCCGCCGCGACCACCACGCGCCTTGCGCGCTTCGGACAGTTCCTCACGCGTGAACAGCAGCCGTTCACCAACCAGGTCGACCGTGAAAGGTTGCTGCCTGAACGAGCGCACGCGCGGGTCAAGGCACAGCATGTGCGCTACGAGGCGTTCCGCGTCGGATTCGACGGTGATGTGGCCGTCGGCCTTGTCGGCATAGGTGCCGATGCGGGCCTTGCCATACGTCCGTGCTGTGAGCCGGACGCCGGCGTTCGCAGCACTTCGGCGACTACGGACGCCATAGGACGGTGCGCTTCTCATTTCGCGCCTCCGTCGGGAGTCAGCAGCCGGCTGCGCGTACGGCCGGTCGTCCATGGTGCAGTTTCGGCCCATCGGGCCGGCCAACTGGCTTGTAAAGTTATTGTCAGCATTCTGTCCTCGCAAAAAAATGGCTTGCTAAGGACGTGTAGTGATGCCGGTTTAGAGTCGGTCGTATACGACCGAAAATAGCCGTGAGAAAATCCCGGCAACAGAAAAGCAGAGGCCCGAACAAGGTCGAGGGGGAACAATGGAAGAACTGCCGCACAAGCGAGGTCGGCTGTCGGCTGAGCCGTACGGGCAGTGGGAAGAAGAAGCGAAGGGGCTGATAGAGGAAGAGATGATGCGGCGCGGCATTCGCTACAAACAGCTTTCGCGAATGCTGGAGCAGCTCGGCATCTACGAGTCGCCCGACCAGCTCAACCGCAAAATTAATCGCAAGCGGTTCTCGGCCGCCTTCCTCATTGCCTGCCTGCGTGTCATAGGCGTGGAGACCATCACGCTCCACCAGTTCAAACGGGGACAGAACATTGAGTAGGCGACTGATTATCCACGTCGCCCAATCCGCCCGCAGCCAGACCAGTTTCATCGCCTGCTCCCGCCATACCCTCTCATAAATAGAGGGCCTGACCTGGCGGGCGGTCAACGCGACGAATAAAGGCTCATTCCTGGTACTGCGTGCCGGCATTGCACCGGCTTGGGTTTACCAACGTAGGCAATAGTGGGGGGATTTTCAAGCAGGACAAAAATTCCAACGGCTGGGTGGCGTGATTGCGCGACTCTGAAGGACCCCCGCGACCTGACGACCAAGTGGACCTAATTGCTCTGCTCGGACATTGCGTCGACCGCATCGGCAAATATTCGGGCGCGTTCTTCTTCCAAGCGGTGGATTTCAAGCGTTCTTTCGTTGATGGCTCGAAGTGCATCCTTGGCCGCTGCACAAGCGCGCGCTGAAGGAAGTGGAACGGCAAGTCCTCCAAGGTCAGAAAGTCGGATGTTACGGACCGTACTTCCAGTGACGATTTGTCGAAGACGCTCTACTCCGGTCCGACTTCTGAAAAAGAGATACAGTGCTTCCGCGTAATTCGCAGATTTCGGACGCAATATGAGGCAGGAGTTCGGCACGAATACATGACCAGCGTAAGCATCCTCCACGAGCCCCATGGCACCGACCGCCCCCTTCGCCACCATGACTATGTCGCCAGGTTGAAGGTCGGCAGCTGTGTCAGGAGTCTTGATACGTTCTGTCTCGCGGGTCTGGTCTTGCGTTGTTTCGATAAATCGAACATATGGGGACGCACGGACTATGCTTTCGGTGCTCAGGCTTGCGCCCAAGCTAGCCGAGCCCATAGATATTGACGATGGACGAATAATCTCCACGAGGTCACGCAGTGACACGCCGTTGTCGGCCGCTTCCTCCCCGGACGATGAGCCTGTAAGTATCATGCGCGGGAGAAGCGAGCCACTGCGCGCAATTTCTTCGCTGGTCAGTCTGCGACTGGTATTGGCATTCTCGACGCGGCCGTCGATGCCATCGAATATGCAGCGGGTGAGAGTGCGGCTCGACTCAACCTCAATTCTCCGACCCCGTCCCCTGGTGCCCGCAGTTGGACGCTCAGGCAAAGTCATAACGAACACGGTTGCGTCGGCAGATGGCTCTCCAGAGAGTCGCAGAATCAACACAGAATACTGGTGGGTTGCGAGCGGCGTCACGCCACTGGGAAGCTCAAGTATCGCTTCTACACGACCTGAGGAGAGAAGTTCACTCCGAAAATCAGCCGCCTTTCCAGTGCGATAGAGCATGGAACTCGGTACAAGTGCGATTAGCCGCCTAATACTCGAACCGACTGCCGAAATAACCCCGCGTAGGTCTTCACTGGCTGCATAAGGAAGCTGTTTTGCATGCGCACCGCCCGAAACGCCGGGAATAAGTGGAAACGCCGCTATTGCAACATCGTTACTAGCATCCGCTTTAGAGACGCGCTCAAACGGCAAAAATCCGTTGGACTTAGCGCCAACTACGTCTTCAGCCCCTCCGATGACGGTCCAGGTGGCAGCGCGGGTGATTGCGACACATAGCGCCGGAATGTCAGACCCGGAGCAATACTGTTCGACCGACACGCCAGCGCCGTTCAATCGAGATGCCACAAGGCAAAGCGGGTCCTGCAGGACAATTGCCCGCGTATGTGCCCCCTCTATAACAAGGTCAGTCAGGAGCTGCGCAATATCCGGCGTCAGCGACGCCTCCCCACGACGTCTCGACGTGTCCGAAACCGAAACCCAATCAAGGATTTCAGAAAGTTGCGGCGTCGCCTGTTCTAGTATCGCCTGCAAGTCAGCCTGGAGGATGGGCCCCGTATTTGACTTGGGCAAATCGCCCCTTTGCGTGTCAGCGAGCATCGACAACGCAGCCTGATATGCATCAGGAACACCGTGGTCGCGCAGGGTCACCACCAAGTCCCGGAATACGACGGTCGGGCTCAAAGGACGATTCATCTTAGTTGCGCTCCATCTGCGGGCTTCTGACCGGCCCTTCCGCGTACGGACGGGTATCGAACGTAACGTGAAAATCTAGCTTCACCGGCGGCAAGTTCACCGGGTGTAGCGCCAGTACCGTAGCGATAGCAGCGAAAGCCGACCGCCGGGACTGGCGCGACTTGGGCGCAATTGACTCTTCTTCTCGCGTCAGATTTTTCATGTTTTTCGTGATTCAGAGATTCGATGCAGAAATCATGACATGATTTATTCGTCGCTTGCAAGCATCTTTTGCGCAGCCGGAGAGCGAAAATTCAGGCCAAGATGATGTCCAAGTAAATGAAAGTATGTTGTTAGGACGAGTTGCCGAATGCGCTTTGGCTTTCGAGGTCGTGAGCCAGCGCTTCTGCGAAACCCTCAAGAACATGACAACCGCACGCAGCCCTCATCGTCGACGGTCTTCTCCAGCTCTCGACCGAAGTTTTGGCGGAGAACACAATGGCGTTTCGCCGGAGAGAACAGCCGTTCAGCGATACGCTAGCCGCAAATATCTGCGTGGGCCACCCGTAGGTCGGTCGCCCGACCTAAGTTGGCCTCAACCGGTACTAGGGCGCGCGATGACTGTGGCTGTTGCGATAGCCAAGGAGACGGCCGAGACGAAACTCTCCTCGAGGGGCACCGCGTTGCCGTCTCGAGCTGTTGACCAGCGAGGCGTACCGGTTGAGGGTTCCCTTGTTCGGGGTTCGGCTAACGATGTCTGCCGAGCACCAAAGCAAGTTCGGGTCAACGCGTTGACGTTGAGGTACACCAAAGTGTTCTGGTCAGAACACTTCACACTCGTTCTCGTTGACAGACCGGCCCATGCAACCTCTCCTCTCGAACGAGCAATAGCGCTTGTATTGGATTGGGTGCAAACAGTCCTATTGCCGTTTTGGCGAATGGCTCTTTCGCTTTGCTTCATCTCAAGAAAATATCGACCGCGTAGCGAAGTGGCTCTGCTGGACCGTTGTTGTCGTCGTTGCGTTTGTGCTTGCTACTGTGCTCTTTGTCACCTTAACGCGAAGATGGTAGGGCGCAAATCCAGGTGGCAATGGTGGCTGCGTCGGCGGCGATGGGTCGCCGAAATCCAAGAAACAGCGAACGGGGGTCGCCGCCAATGACAACAGCATATGAGCGCACCAAGGCAGTCATCGAGGCGCGCGAGCTTTTGCAACCGCTCGCTTCCGCCACTGGCACTGGCGCGCGCAGAGCCGTTCGAGAAGCCGCACGGCAACTCTTCCAGCACCATCCGCTCGACGTCGACCTGGAGGGTTCAGCCGCGGCGCTCCCGGGAATCTGGGCACCCTTGTGCAGGTAGCCATCAACTCCACGACCGCCCGCGCCAACAGTCCAGCTCGGGCTCTGCAACATGCGGCAGTATTTTTCCCCTTATCGCACATTCGGCTCCATGGGGCAACATATTGCCGGTTGTTGCAATGGCGCTCGGGTGCTTTACGAGGTATGGACGAAGATTCCGAACCGCACACTGCACATTCACACACCTGAAGAGCTGGAGGCCGAACTCGGGCGGCGCTTGAAAACGCTACGGGTGCACAAAAACCTCGACCAAGCCCCTGTGTGGGCGCGCGCCAGCATCAGCGTCAGTTCGTTGAGTAAACTCGAGAATGGCGGTGGCTCGTCACTGCGTACACTCATTCGGGTCCTTCGTGTTCTTGGGCGCGAAACGTGGCTGGAGACCATCGCTCCGGTCGCGACCATCAATCCCGAGATGATGGTGCCGCGTCAGCGTGCCAGCAAGCTGAGGCTTAAGAGGCCTGACAGATAGTCCTGACCGGGCACGTTTGAGCAGCACGCGTCAGCTGTCTTTGGCTCTCAAAAGACGACGTACGCATCCGCGAGATTTTTCGGGTGAGCCATCGCAGCGCCATCCTTTACTAGCCTGAACAGGTAATGGATACTCCGACTCATGCCCGTGAAGAAGAGGGTCCAAGGTTCGCAAATACGCGTTGCGGTGGCCATCCTCCGCGAATTGTACCGTTAGCGTTGCTGCGTGAATGTCACGGAAAAGTCGCAGGATTTCCACAGAACATCGCAACGCGTGGTCGAAGACCGACACAGAGCCGGGTTAGTCTGCAGCGAACTTAATTGAATACTCGGCCTCTTGCTGCACGACCGGCCATCCTTCGCGCAGAAGCCGCACGACTTCGTCGACCACCTCATAGCCCAGTCCGCACCTATCGATGTCCGCGACGCTCATTTGCGCGAGGTCGGAGGTCGAGGCCGCTCCATTGGAAATTCTAAAGAACAAGGGACTCGCTGATAAGGGCCTTGTTAGCTCGTGTGCGAAAATCTAACCTATTCACATCCGAAGAATCTCGAAATTCAAGGCAAGAACCCATGCTCACAGGCGAAATTCGCAGCCAAATCAATGCCATCTGGGACTCTTTCTGGTCCGGTGGCATTTCCAATCCCCTGGAGGTGATGGAGCAACTCACCTACCTGCTATTCATCCGTCGACTGGATGAAACCCATACGCTCGAAGAAAGCAAGGCGCTGATGCTGAAGAAGCCGATGACCAAGCGGATTTTTCCCGTCGGGAAAGACGAGAAGGGGCGCGATTATGGGGACCTGCGCTGGTCTCACTTCAAGAATTTCTCGCCGGCCGAAATGTACACAGTGGTCGGCGAGCATGTGTTTCCTTTCCTGCGCAGCATGGGTGGTGACGACTCAACCTATGCGCATCACATGAAGGATGCCCGCTTCACCATCCCGACGCCGGGTTTGCTGGCCAAGGTGGTCGACATGCTCGACCACATACCGATGGAAGACCGGGATACGAAGGGCGATATCTACGAATACATGCTGGGCAGGATTGCCAGCGCCGGGCAGAATGGTCAGTTTCGGACCCCTCGCCACATCATCAAGTTGATGGTTGCGCTTACGGAGCCCAATCCGAAAGACATCATCTGCGACCCGGCCAGCGGTACGTGTGGCTTCCTCGTTGCCGCAGGTGAATATCTGCGAGAGAACCATGGCGAGTTGTTTAGTGACCTTGCGGCTCGGGAGCATTTCCATCATGCCATGTTCCATGGGTATGATTTTGACAACACCATGCTCCGAATTGGCAGCATGAACATGGCATTGCATGGGGTCGATAATCCAGATATCAGGTACAAAGACTCGCTGGCCCAGGACCACGCTGGGGACGAAGAGAAGTATTCTCTGATTCTGGCCAATCCTCCGTTCGCAGGCTCACTCGATTACGAGAACACCGCCAAAGACCTGCTTGCAATCGTCAAGACGAAAAAGACGGAACTGCTTTTCCTTGCACTGTTCCTGCGTCTCCTCAAACCGGGCGGACGTGCCGCAGTCATCGTCCCAGACGGTGTGTTGTTTGGCTCATCTAACGCGCATAAGGAATTACGCCGGATGATTGTCGAAGACCAGAAACTTGACGGAGTTATTTCGCTCCCTGCAGGGGCGTTCAAACCCTATGCCGGTGTGTCGACCGCTATCCTGCTTTTCACCAAGACGGAGTCCGGAGGCACCGACCATGTTTGGTTTTACGATATGGAAGCCGATGGGTGGAGTCTCGATGACAAACGCCAGCCGCTGCTCGATGAGGAAAAGCTAGGCGTGACGCCGGCGAACCAACTGACCGATTTGGAGCACGCCAAGAACAACCTGCCGGACGCCCTTGCACGTTGGAGGGAGCGCGACGGCAGCGAACGCGAACGCGCACGCACTGCGCAGAGCTTCTCTGTGCCCAAGGCCGATATCACGGCCAAAGGTTACGACCTTTCCATCAGCAGCTACAAGGAGGTTGTACATGAGGCAGTTGACCATCTACCGCCGTTTGAGATTCTCGCCAAGCTCAAAGGGCTGGAAGAGGAGATTCGGGCTGGGATGCAAGAACTTGAAGGAATGCTCAAATGAGTTATCCCTTTCGACCGCTAGAGAGCCTAGGGACTATCCAAACTGGTTCGACGCCACTAACTTCTGAAGACTCATATTGGGGCGGTGATATTCCGTTCGTGACGCCCGGCGAACTCGACCAAGATTCGCCAGTTACTAAGACTCCAAGGACCCTATCGGCCCTTGGGGCAGAGCAAGCTCGCCTCCTTAAAGCGCATGCTGTCATGGTGTGCTGTATTGGCTCACTCGGAAAAGTTGGCATCGCTGGGCGGCAACTCGTTACGAACCAACAGATAAATGCAATCGAATTTCACGAAGACAAAATTCTCCCGAGATTCGGGTACTACGCCTGTCAAAGACTAAAACAGAAAATGTTCTCGGTTGCGCCAGCAACCACGGTAGCAATTGTAAATAAATCAAAATTTGGACAGCTCGAAATTCCTGTTCCGCCCGTACCGGAACAACGCCGCATTGCCGCCATTCTCGACCAAGCTGCCGCGCTCCGTGCAAAACGCAGGGCCGCCTTGGCTTGGCTCGACAGTCTTGTGCAGTCGGTTTTTCGTGAAACGTTTCGTAGCAGCCTAGAAAGTGAAAAACGAATTCCCCTTAAAGAGTTCGTTACTGAATTTCGATATGGAACGTCAAACAAGTCTGAGTCGAGCGGCTACCCCGCTTTGCGAATTCCAAACGTAGCTGGCGGGACATTGGACCTAGGTGAATTGAAAACTGTACCGGTGGATGACGCCGAATATTCCCGCCTGAAGCTAATTGATGGGGACCTTCTATTCGTACGTACGAACGGGAATCCAGACTTTGTGGGACGATGTGCAGTGTTTGATTCGACGTTGGTGGCGACGACCGGGTTCGAAACGTCTTCGTTTATTTACGCCTCTTATCTAATACGCGCTCGCCTAGATACGAAGCAGCTTCTTCCTGCTGTTTTGCAGCAGTATCTCTCATTTGATGAGGGAAAGAGAGAGGTGCGCTCGAAGAGTAAGACTTCGGCTGGACAATTCAACATAAACACGGAGGGCTTGGGGACGCTACGTATTCCCATGCTCCCCATGCAGGACCAACTTGCATTTCTAGAGCAGTTGACGAAGATAGAAAGGCAACGAAGCATTCAGCGTAGGTTCCTAGATGAGAGCGATGCGCTGATGGCCTCACTGGACTATCGGGCTTTTCGAGGAGAACTTTAATTGAGCAACTTTGCCTTTCTCCAATCCGAGTGGTCTTTATTGTTCGAGGCTGCCAGCAAGGCGGAAGGCACAGTTAACAGTGACCCGCGCGCGTCCTGTTTCTACGCTCGACGCGCGCTGGAAATCGCGGTGGCGTGGCTATACACGCACGACAAATCGTTCAAACTCCCTTATCAAGATACGCTCAGTGCATTGATACACGAGCCCACATTCCGTAAGGGGGTGGGCGAAACTGTGTTCGCCAAGGCGAGATACATCAAGGACCTTGGCAACGACGCGGTTCATAGCGCAAAGAAGATAGCGCAGTCCGATGCGCTCAACGCGACCCGGGAGCTTTTCCATCTGTGTTACTGGGTGGCTCGTACCTATGGGAGGACCTCCCGCCCGGCACCCGGATTGGGCTTTTCTGCCGACCTCATACCACCGGCATCCGGTGTTTCGCGTCAGACGCTGGAGCAGTTGCAGACTTTGAGCGTGCAGCTTAAGGAACGCGACGAGCGTCTATCCTTGCTGCTCGCTGATAAGGCGGAGTTCGATGCAGAACTGCAGCGTCTACGTGACGAGGTCGCTGCTGCCAAGAAGGCCAATGTAGCCCAGCCGGATACCCACGACTATTCTGAGGCCGAGACTCGTAAGGCCTACATCGACCTTCTGCTGCGAGAGGCTGGCTGGGAGCTCGACAAGACCAAAAACTTCGAGGTCGAAGTCAATGGCATGCCCAATAACGAGGGCAAGGGCTTTGTTGACTACGTACTGTGGGGTGACGACGGAAAGCCGTTAGCGCTGATTGAAGCCAAGCGGACAACGAAAAGCCCGACCGTGGGACAGCAGCAGGCCAAGCTCTACGCGGATTGTCTCGAGCAGATGTATGGCCAACGCCCGGTCATCTTCTATTCCAATGGCTACGAGCACTGGATTTGGGACGACGTCTCATATTCCCCCCGTGCGGTCCAGGGCTTTTATAAGAAAGCTGAGCTTGAGTTGCTGGTCCAGCGACGAAGCAGCCGGAAAAAATTGTCCGAGACGGTCATCAACGGGGCAATCATTGAGCGCTATTACCAGACACGCGCGGTGCGTCGCGTCGGCGCGACTTTCGAGGTAGATAACCAGCGCAAATCGCTACTTGTCATGGCGACGGGTTCGGGCAAGACGCGTACTGTCATCGCGCTGGCTGACGTGCTGATGCTTAGCAACTTGGTCAAGCGCGTTCTCTTTCTGGCAGACAGAATCGCTTTGGTGAATCAGGCGGTCAATGCTTTCAAGGCACATCTGCCAGACTCCTCGCCGGTGAATCTGGTCACGGACAAGGACACGGAAGGCCGGGTTTTCGTGTCGACATACCCCACCATGATGGGCCTCATCGACGAGGCGCAAGATGGCCAGCGACGCTTCGGTGTGGGGCACTTCGACCTTATCGTCATCGACGAGGCACACCGGTCGGTGTATCAGAAGTACCGTGCCATTTTCGAATATTTTGATTCCCTGCTTGTTGGGTTGACTGCCACACCGAAAGACGAAATCGACAAGAATACCTATGGTCTGTTCGACCTCGAAACGGGTGTCCCGACCGATGCCTATGGTCTGGATGAGGCGGTTGCGGACGGCCATCTGGTCCCGCCGGTTGCCGTTTCCGTACCACTGAAGTTCCAGCGTCAGGGAATCCGCTACGACGACCTGTCGGAAGAAGAGAAAGAGGCGTGGGACGAGAAAGAGTGGAACGAAGAGGGGAGTACGCCAGACGAGGTCGGTGCCGAAGACCTGAACAAATGGTTGTTCAATAGCGATACGGTTGATAAAGCGCTGGAAGTGGTGATGACGAAAGGCCACAAGACGGCGGGCGGCGACCGGCTCGGCAAGACCATCATCTTTGCCAAGAACAACGACCATGCTGACTTTATCGCCAGACGATTTGATATTAACTACCCGCATTACAAAGGGCACTTTGCTCGCGTCGTGACGTACAAGACGGAGTACGCGCAGAGTCTCATCGATGACTTCTCCATGAAGGAGAAGGCACCTCACATTGCCATTTCTGTGGATATGCTCGACACCGGCATCGATGTGCCGGAAGTGGTCAATCTGGTGTTTTTCAAGGTAGTTCGCTCGAAAACGAAGTTCTGGCAAATGCTTGGGCGCGGCACCCGTCTGTGCAAAGACCTGTTCGGGCCGGGTCTGGACAAGAGAGATTTCTTCGTTTTCGATTTCTGTCAGAACCTCGAGTTCTTCAGCCAGAATCCGGATGTCTCGGATGGCTCGACCACCGAATCCCTGAGCACACGCCTCTTCAAGGCGCGGGTAGAAATGATTGTCGAACTCGACAAGAGATTGAAGGGCGGCGATGACGCTAACTCAGATGGCACCAATCTGACCACCGGTCAGCTCCGTGGAGAGACCGCGGATATGCTGCGTGAAAGGGTGGCCGCCATGAATCTGGACAATTTTGTGGTTCGGCCTCAACGGCAGTTTGTCGAGAAGTTCTCGAAGGGCGACGCGTGGCAGTCAATTGGCTCAGAAGAGGTCCACGAACTGACATCGCGCCTGGCCGTGCTGCCGTCCGAATTGACTGACGATGACGAGGAGGCCAAACGCTTCGACATGCTGGTCCTGCGGGCGCAACTTTCGATACTGCAGGCTACATCCGGGTTTCCGGGGCTCCGCGAGAAGATTCAGGCCGTCGCCAGCGCGCTCGAGGAGCAAATGGCCATCCCTGCTATCAAAGCAGAGATGGTGCTCATACAGAGCGTGGCGAGCGATGACTGGTGGGAGGATGTGACTGTTCCAATGCTGGAGACAGTACGGCGCAGGCTGCGTGCTCTCGTGAAGTTGATACCGAAAGGCCAGAAGAAGATTGTATATACGGACTTCGAGGACGAACTCGGTGAGTCTTCCATCATTGACCTGCCGCAGGTGACGGCCGGACTTAACATGGGTAAATTCCGGGAGAAGGCTCGCCAGTTCCTCAAGGCTCACGAATCGCATCTGTCACTCCAGCGGCTACGCCGGAATCAGCCGTTGACTCAATCCGATTTAAATGAACTTGAAAAGATGTTGCTCGACGCCGGTGGGACACAATCGCTTATCAACGAAGCAAAGGAAAAGAGTCACGGACTCGGGATTTTCATCCGTTCGCTGGTCGGCCTTGACCGTGAGACCGCCATGCAGGCCTTCAGTGCCCTCATCAACGGCACAACGACTACGCCAAATCAGATTGAATTCATTAACCTGATTGTGCAGGAGCTTACCCAGAACGGCGTCATGGAGGCGGATAGGTTGTTTGAGTCGCCGTTTACAGACCTGAATGTTCAGGGGCCGTTCGGTGTTTTTCCTCAAGCGACGGTGACGCAGATTGTGCAGGTTCTGAGCGAAATTCGCGAACGGGCGGTCGCCTGAAGTGTAGCGCCAATCGGTGTAATGGCGGAAAGAACACTGAATGAAGGATTTCGCAGCGCGTTGCTCCGTATGATGATAGTCAGGTCGGGTCGTTCGCAGAAAAAGCCCACGAACGACCCGTAAACTACTTGCGCTTGCGACATACGCAGAGGCGAGTTCAACAGGGAGCACGCTATTCCGAGACAATGGACAGAAAGGTCGGCCACGTCCCGCCATTGGTCATGTTGGTAATTTTGTACTGTTCCACCATGCGACTGGCCTGCGCTTCGAGGCTCTCGCTAAAATCGAAGGACATCTGGTCCCGATAGGCTACCTTCGGCTGCCAGTAGCCAACACCCTGGTCCAGGATGAGTCGCGTCTTCCTGCCTGACGCCCAGGACACGGAGATGACGCGGCTGTGTTGCAGGTCATAGGACTTCTCGACCATTGTAACTTGGGGCTCAACGGAAACCATGGTTTGCAGCCAGGCCTTGACCAGTTCCTGCATATCTTCCCGGCGATTCCAGTCATGCTTGACGCTGTTGCTTACCTGAGTGGCCTGAGGTTGCAGGGTTGCTATTTCCAGACTACGCAGCTCACTACTTTTGAACAATGACAGGAAGCCGCCCACCACCATCAGCGACCATGGCGATTTGAGATACCGGTCGCTGTAGCTCACCTCTGTCGCTCTGTCCCGCTCTATCAGGCTTGCCAGTCCGGGCACCTTCTCGCTGATTAGTCCGCGCAGTCGCGAGGCCAACGACGACACCGGTCCGTTGAGTTCCGTCACCACCTCCAAAACGGTTACACCTGAGTCGTGGGCATCCCAGGCAGTGATGTCAATCGGGGTGAGGTCCACAGCCTCGACCCGACCGCTGGACACCCATATACGGGTCTCGCGCGTTTGCAGCCAGCTTTCCCCGGGAAGACCCGGCTCGTCATCAACGGTATAAAGTGTCTGTGCGGTTTCCCCACGGCAAACCTGCACGATAGCCGGAACGCCAAAGGCATTCCAAGCGTCTTCCTGCTGGCATACACGCACACCGAGCTTTCCCAGGAAACTCAGACTCCGCCTGTTCTCGGTCGAGAGAAGCTTCGCCGATGGCACGGCGATGGAAACGTCAAGCGAATCCCTGACCTTCCAGGTCAATACTTTGTCGCGGAACGATGGATGGTCAATGTCCCACTCCCTAGGGTCGCCTCTCAATACAAACTGAATTGCAGTCGCGCCCTTGTTGATGCTTTCGCGAATGAAACGTTCCGGGCCGAACGCACAGTAGGTCGCGCCGGGAATGCCTTGAAACTGGCCGGGCAACGCGAGGTGACGCAGGAACTCATTGATATCGAGCCATTGCCTTGCGGCACGCCTGTCCAGCTCTTCCTGTTCGACACGGCTATCCTGGCTCGCGAGGCACGAAGAACAGACGTTCTCGCAATCCTGCCGGCAGTCGAGCTTGTGGGCAGCCTGCTCGAGCAGCTTTATCACCTGCGGCAATGCAGCCAATACAAATCCGGCACCACCACTTACTTGGTCGAAAAGCTGGATTACCGACCTGACTTTTCCGGTTGCCGTGTCCCTGTCGAGCCGCGTACCGAAACCCATTTCGGTGCTCGCGACACCAACCTCGTCCGCAATCGCATCGCGCAACGCAACTGCAAGGGTAGTCGCAATGATGGTTTCATCCTGTGAGTCCCCCAGCCACTCCCCGGTCTTCGGACTCCTCAGGACGAGCTCGAGGACGTCGGTAGAGGTGTGATAGCCGAAATGGATATTGGACTTGACTGCGGCGCCTGAGCAGGTCTTGTCCCGTTGGCTGCCAGTCGTTCCGCCGACCGGGCGATGGAATTTGTCCGGGCGCAGCGACGCGGGAATTTCGCCGTCGTGCGTCATTGATTCTGTACGACCACAGGCAAGGCATACCGCATATCCGTTTTCATGCTCGCCGGAAGAGTGATAGAAGACGCTGCCATTGTGTCCAAAATGCAGGTACCCGCAGCGGCTGTCCGGCAGGGCAAGCGTTTCGCCGTCAAGCTGGATTCGGGGAGGAGCAACCCGGACGAATTTCTGTGTGCTGATGTCGTTGGTCGTCGACTCATAGAAATCTGTGACGAAGCCTGATGGACGCAAGACCAGCTTCCGTTCCGTTGAGTGAATCGCACGGTCGCATCGCGTACAGCGAATGTTATCGCTGTTGGAGTACGCGTTCTCGGTGATTCCGGCGGTACCGCAATGTCCGCATCGCCACGCAATATCAAATTTCTGCGCCTCATGCCTGGCGCCGCCGGAGTGCCAGTGCAGCCCTATGCCCGCGGAACGGTAGACCCGACCGTCAATCACGATTTGTGCGCCTGGTGCGTATTCGCGAATCGCGATGTTCAGTCCACGTGTGGGCTGCTCCTTGGACGTGAAGATGTTGTCCTCACGACTCTTCTCTTCTCGCTGGCGCGTGCGCTCCTTAAAATCCTCAACGTTGTAGATATTCAGATTCACTACGTCAGTCGGAAAGCCGTAACCGGGCAAAAAGGCTCGAGCGGCCAGGTCGCGCAACAGATACTCGTCCTCGTGACGTTTAAGTTCGAAACTGAGTGCTTTCCTGTATGGTTCATCAACGGCGGACGTTAGGAGCTGAACCAACTTCTGATGCTCGGAACACCATCTCGACTGGATTGGCAAAAGCGTCGCCACCGCGTTGTCGACGATTGAAATCATGGAGCATGCTGCTAGGCTGGTTCCGCGCGTAATGTCCGCAATACTATCGCCGAGGCCCTCAGGATTGCTTTGCATCCAGTCGACGAAGCGCGTACAGGCTGACGACCCACCACCAAAGAACCAGTTCAGTGTCAGTTTTGTGCGGTCGGTCCCGGTGTCCCCCAGCGTCCGTAGGAACCTGCCGAGCAACGTCGAATTGACGTGCCGCTGCACAATCCTTTCCGAGCTGAGCGTGATGGCCGGCGCGGGGATTGCTGTAATGAACGGCCACTTCGGTTCCCGGAACGCCCGCTGGTTGTGCGGGTCAGCCTTGCACAGCGTGTAAGCGATTGAACGGGCTTCGTTCCGGCGACCGGCGCGTCCTGCTCGCTGCAAATAGTTGGCCGGATGCGGAGGTACGTTGTTCATGACAACCGCTGATATTCCCCCGATGTCAACCCCCATCTCCATCGTGGTCGAACAGTTGAGCACATTGATTTTGCCGCGCTTGAACATGTCCTCGTAGGTTTCCAACCGGGTCGAGGACTGCTGCGCCGAATGCTCGGCGGTGCGATAGTAGAACCCCCCCTCCGCAGTCCGGTCACATAAGTCCGTCCAGAGGTTTTGTGACCTTAATTGCTGGATTTGTGGATTTTCCGCAATGAGTCGGCGAACCTGCGACTGCGCGGCCTCGGCATCGCCGGCTGGGGATAGCAGCGAGAAGGTGGGTAGCTGCACCTTCCGGCACCGGTAATCTCCCTCGCGAAAGCGGTCCGGCATGTATGGTGTCAGGGCGCGAAACGCCGTATCAAACATGCGGTGAGTGAGCGGGCACACCCAGGCGATGGAGGGAAGCGAAAAGGTCAAGGTGCTGAGGTTGAGTGCGTAGCCCCCCTCAAACTGCTCGAGTATCGTTGCGCCTACCAGAGCCGTCCATGCCTGCTCAAGGAAGTGGTTAATGATGTCCCGGTCATCGGGGCGGCTCCGGTCGAGGTTACCTCCCTGCTCGAGTAATTTAATGAGGCGATGAGCTCTGCCTTGCCTGAACTGTGGCCATTTCTTGAACGTGGCGCTTTCCGCGGCTTCCCTCTTCGGCGGCATGAGGGCCTTCGACGTGAATCGTGCTCCCATCCATCGCTGCATCGTGGGGTCGAGGCGGATAAACGTATTTTCACGGACGTGAAAATCGAGCGCTACCTTGAGAAAATCCTTCCAGTCCTGGAGAGTCAGGTTGGCGGAAGTGGTTTCACCCGGGAGGGGAGCCGCCTTGCGGTCAAGCCATAACGCTGGCGCCGAAGCGATGCTATCGAGACCTCGGTAGCTCACACGAACCAAGCCTAACGTCTCTGTGCTGTTCTGGTTCTTTGGGCGACGCGCATACTCGCGGGCGAGAAGCAGGCGGGCCATTGGAACGGCGGCTTCGTGCCCGTCGAAGAGTTCAGGATTCGCGTACTTGTTGTAGTCTCGAATCGATAGCGCAATGTCTCTTGACGTTGCGAGGTCGGTGACCATGTCGGACCAAGAGATTTCGCTGGTCCCGCCTGTGGATACCCCAGCCTTTGTCTCCTCCGCCGCCCGGAACAATTGTGCGGCAAGTTCGTTCATCCCAATGGCTTGCAGACCCTTTGCCCGTTCGACGAGCTCTTCGTAGCCAACCGTAGGAATGTCTTTGGGTCTTGAATCAACCTTTGCCTGTGCGTTGCGCAGAATTTCAAACACGAGTCCGCGAAGCCGGGAGCGTTCGGCTTCCTGTTGCATACGCACCGCCATGCGGGCGGTTCCCTGACGGCTATCGGTGAACGTAATCAGCTTCCGGCCTCGCCCCGGAAGTTCTTCGGGTGATTTCCCCTCAGAATCCTCTGGCATCGGGTCAGGGCAGAATTCGAGAACCGTGGGCACCGCGTTCGCAACATAGAATGGTGCGCCGAGATAAGCTTTGCGAAGCTGACCGGGCGAACCAGTGAAGCTCGTTTGACACCGGCTGCAGGTCGCCAGAGACTCCGGAGCGACGGCGAGTTCTCTTGTGCCAAATGATGCGAGGGCGCCTACATTGAGGGTCGACAGGTCGACCAGTAGCGGGAAATAGGGCTCCTGTCGGGTTTCCGACGCAGCGATGACGAACTTCTCGGCGGACTGCCGGCGTGAATGGCCGGATGATAGTTCGATATCCGGCTCGTCTTCAGCCGGGCTTTCGTAGCTGAGCGAGAACTCATCGTTAGCGTAGGGACTGCGTTGCAGCAGTTGCCCAGCCCGGTCCTCCGCGAGCAGATGCGGGGTTTTGCACTCGTCACAAAAGGCAAGCTCATACACCGGAGCATGACAGTCACATCGCGAGCGCTGCGTGACGTAGACGTTGCCGAACGGCCAGTCTTCAATCCCCGCGGGTTTGGCACTGCACCGTGCATCGATGCAGGCCCACAGGCCGTGCAGCATGCGCTGAAAGAGATGAATACGCAGCTTGATGAACGGAGGTTCACTTGCCGCACGTCGTGTGCCGCTCATCAGGTCTAGCCATTCCAGAACCTCACGTTGTTGCTCAGCCGAATTCTGGCCCTGCAGTTTGTTGCCAGCAATTTCAACAAGTTCGTTCAGGTCAAGCGGCCGCCCTTTACTCACGATGCCGTGGCGAAGCGTGCTGGCAACCGGATGATGGGCGAGTACGGAAAAGCGGGCGGCCGATACTTCCTGGCCGACGTCAATGGAACACGCCGCTTCGTAGCTTCGCGAGTCTGATGTTCCTGTGCACACGATGTCTGGTACCTTTCGTGAGCCCCCCACCACGACTACCTGTTCCGGGTGCACCCCAGCCAGACTTGCAAGATACTGCTGTAGCCGTTCATTTGCATTGCTGTCGGCAATGGTGGCTGAAGTCGCAACAAACCGGATTTCTTCAGGGCGCTTTCCAAACGCCTGAACCACACGTCGCAGAAGCAGCGCAAGTTCGGCCGCTTGGGAGCCGACATAAGTGTGCGCCTCATCGAGGACTATCCAGCGCAGGGACTGGTGTTGCCGTGACAGCTCGAGAATGGGCGCATCCACCTGGCGAACCAGCATGTACTCAAGCATGGTCGCGTTGGTCATCAGTACAGGCGCCGGCCGCCTGCGCAGCTCCTCCCGTGACAATACCTCGTTCGACCTTTCATGCTGCAGCTTGCGCACTTCACTCGTGCTTTCCGCAGTTTTGCCGTTATACAGGCAGAAGCGGATGTCGGAGCCGAATGGCATCGTCCAGGCGTGGAGACGTTCGCGCTGCGAATTGATAAGAGCGTTGAGCGGATAGAGGAAAAGCGCGCGTACGCCGACGAGTGGCTGCCCCAAATTTGCGCGCTCCCGGACCAGGTCCTCAAGTATGGGCACCATGAAGCACTCCGTCTTTCCAGAGCCCGTGCCGCTCGTGATGACGGCGGATTTTGGCGTGGGTGCCAAAAGCGTTTCCCACGCCTTCAACTGATGGACGTAGGGATGAGTCTCTGGTGCGAAGCGGTAGGGACCCTCCGCGCTTTGCAGCGTATCGAGCAGACTTGCCGACAACAGATTGCCCTTCAGGTCATTCAACGTTGTTTCATCGGCCTCCTGCCATCCAAAGGTGTGCTCAAAAACGGGCGGAGCAAGAAAACACCCCTCAGAGCCAAGCTGGCTGTTCATCTGCGTACCGAGGTGGCGTCGCAGATTCTCGTCGTTGATACCGAGAACGCTCAACGTAGCTTCCCGGGTACGACTCAGACTTTGTTCTATCAGGTTGGTAAAGTACTTCATTCGCTTCCTCAGGCCCGTGCTGATGCGAGTAGATAGGAGACCATCATCCCGTGAACCGGCGTATACCAGCTGCTCCTGTCAAAGTCGGACACCATCTTGATGGCAAACTTCACGTAGGAACGGCTCTCCTTCAGCTCTTCGATATGCGCAATCCCGGCTGTGACATACGCCATAAATATCGGCAGGAAGGTGACGGCGTCAGTAAATTCGACCATTGACAGGTTGGTTATCTGTTTTGGAAGCGGCTGCCTCCTTATCCATTCCTTGAGCGGAAAGCCCAGGTCAGTCGGCCAATGGTTGTTGCCCTCGTGCGTTCGACGCAACTGCTGGTACCAGTCCGGCAGGATGGCTTCGATGGGAAGCTTGGGCAGGCTGGTCGGGTCAGCGGTTTCCAGATAGTTGCCAACCTCCTTAAAGCCCGACACCACGGCAGGAAGCATGGCCCGACGATTCTTCAGCACGCTATCCAGCAAGACCTCAGGTACGCCCTGTCGCATGAGCCACTCGCGAAACTGCACGTAGGCGGTTGCCCAACCCGGCAGCGGTATGCATTCCCATATCACCGCGAGTTCGTCCCGAATACGCTCGCAGAACGCTTCGTCGAACTCAAGGCGGAATACCGCAATCGCAAGGGCTGACGGGTTGCGTGACAGTGCCAGCCATGCTTCGAATACTGAGAGGGGAAGGTGGCGATAATGCTGTCTGAGGTCAGCGAGATACTGCCAGCCGCTGTGGTCCAGGTCGGTTGCCATATCAGCAATCTGTCGTTTAATAACGTCTGGCTGGCTTACGGGATGAAATACCCGTGCCGCGGTGTGCAGCGAACGGATTTCGGCTGGTACACCAGTGCTGGCCGATTGTTCCGGTACGTAAAGGACAGGACGGAACTGCGTTGATGAGTCTGTGGCGGGATAGATGAGCCACGGGCCGTCGCGGCGCATCGGTGGTGGCGTCCGGAACCGGCCCGTACCCGCTCCTTCACTGGTCATTTCGGGGATTTCGACGCAGGCCTGTTTCGGGTCGGTGAGGAGCATCGCCTCAACGGCAACCTCCGTCTGCAGCGTGCCTCCAGACGGGTTCGTCAGGCCGAACGTTTCCTTGTCTTCCCATCGAACGGCGCCGTTATAGCGCCGTACTTCGAACCGTACGAGTGGCTGATTCGTCTCCACGGTAACGCGCAGATAGGCATCCTGGTCGTTCACCGCACCGAGCATCTGCAGCATATCAGCCTGATAGCTGAAGAGGCTTAGCAGTACTGGCGTGTTGCCTGCCCTGACTGAATAGTGGCGGGCGCATCGACCTTCCCGGCTAGCCAGTTCAATCCGCAAGCAGAATTCCGTACCATTCGACGCCGACGTTGACAGCGCAACGCGCAGGCCCAGAAGTTCAGCCAGGGTGAAGTCACGGCGAGAAGTTGTCGCCCCATCGGGACCCAGTAGCCGGGCGCCCTGATAGGGATACGCCAGCCTGAACTGAATCGGGTCGGTTCCTGATTTTGGCCTGGCTTCGAGTGTCAGGAAGGACGGGGGAGCATCGCCCAATGGTTCAAGCGCGATTGTTGTGCCTTGGTCGCCAACCTCGACCTGGCTTTTAATTGCGCCGTCGATAACCCGCAAGTCTAGCGGGCGCGCATTCTTCACCACCAAACGCGCGGGTTTGCTGGTCGACGCCGGAAGCGCGTGTATCGCGAAGCCTGCGGGAACTACGCCGAAGCGTCGCTGGAGCACAATCTCTCCGAGTGAATTTTTCGCGAGATAACGGACACTTCCAAAGTGTTCGCCGCCATTTGTCCGTGTGACCGGTCGACGATTCGCAAACTCCTGGACATGCGCGCTGGATTCCTCTGCATCAATGGACGCGTCCAGCCTCGGCCAGCCCAGATACACCACCTGTGGTACCGACTCATAATGGGCCACGTTGCCTTTCAGGGCCAGCTGGCCCTTTTGCTCCCGGCTGCTCTTGAGGGTTATCGTGTACCGGTCGCCAGAGTCTGACGTGAGTCGCAGGTCGTCGGTTGCTTCAAGCCAGAGCGTATTGTCCGTGCCTTCCCGGACGCCGACCGCGCCATCGCACGAGTAGCTAAACCGTGCCGGAATGTGTACGCGAACCCGACCGCTCGTGGTCGAACACGAGGCGCTGGCGATAAACCACCACTCATCGTCCCTGCATTCGAAGACAAGCGGAAGTTCTTGCTCGTCGAGCGCGCCCTGCTCAAAGCGGATGGTATACGCTAGCCTGCCGTTTGCGAGCAGGCGCAGAGTGAGCTCGTCACGCAGCTGCGACCTGTCGAGTGATAGCTGGGTCCGAAGGAAGCGTACTGACAGTGCGGATTGGTCATCACTCTGCTGGCCATATGCTGTGCCGGCTCTCGCGAGGAACCGGTCACCCTCAAAAAAAGCCAGTTCGAAGCGCGTCGTATCGGCGACAAGCGGGTCGACGGGAAGCTGTGCCTCGCGGGGAATCGTCACTTCCGAGCGAATGTGCCAGCCTTGCGGCTGCTCAACCAGGCGATGGGCACATGAGAAAGTGCCAACCTCTGCGCGTTCAGCCTCGCGTTCAGCACGGCGGCGGCTCGCGTCGCGGAGCCACTCACTAATCAGGCGGCGCGCGTTGCCCTCATCTAGGGGCAGCGGAAAATCTCGCCACCAGCGGGGATTTGCCTCATCCAGATATTGCGCCGGGTCCGCTTTTCCCCGCAGCTCATATCGCGTGGCCAGAGACATCAGCTGCTCGACGATGCCGGCGAGCAGTTGGCGCGTTTCGAGCGTCCGGAAGGTCTGTGGAAGTTCCTGCTCAAAGTCAGCCAGCAAATCGGCGGTCGTGCGGCGGCCACCTTCTGTCCGGTAAAAATACTTGAGACCCTTCCGAACTACCCTTCCGAAGCCATGCGATTCGCCTTGCACCAGGGGCCATGGGAGGCCACCCTCGATAAACACGGAACCAAGCAGGTTATCCCGGCCATCCTGGTATTGTCGAATCGGGCGCTTCCAGTATTGACTGAGCCCTTGCCGCACCAGTTCGCCGTGCTGCTGAGGCGTGAACCTGCAGTCAAGACGGCTTTCGAAGCGTGCCCACGCCCATCCGCCGTCCTTTGCGTCATACTCGCGCCGGAAATTTTCAGCCACAAACAGGCAAAAGGCCGCCGCCCACGAAAGACCATAGGTCGGGTGTACGGCATGTGTGCGGTGCTTGCGAAGGACCTGCTCGAGTTCCAGATATTCACCGGGCGTGACCTGGTACCTGTACAACGGCCAACCGGGTGGTTCCCTGATAATGTCCCGAATGAACAGAAACTCTGTTATCCACGCCCGGACGGGCGACACCGGCTTTGGTACCTGCGACATGCCCTCTTCCCCTCATGCTCTTATTGTCCTTCCACCACATGTGCAGATGCGGTCTTCGATTAAAGCTGCGGGCAATGCTTTACACGTTCCACTGCTCGCAGCGGAATCGCCACGCCAACACTAATCTTGCGACAGCCCGTCGCGCTGATTAATGCAGCATCGGCACTTTCCCGGGATTCTTTAGCTATTATTGTACGACGTGATTTGCCCGTGGCATGCGGGAGTCTCGGACTTTCCGGGCGATTCGGAGTGGAATATTGCTCACTCTGCAAGGGCCTTCTGCCTCAACGTACATGATGACTTTATCCACGACGAGGGCAGACACGGCTATCTCTGTTACTGCGGGTCTGTTGGAGCAGTCCACTTCATGATTTGCCGGCTGGTTCTGCCGTTCACCGTGGCGCCCCATCCATTCCGCATCAACCGCGCCGTCTCCGGAAGAATCGTGACGTGTCTTCAATCCGCAATTCAGGGCAACTTTGACGGACCGAGCGGTTTTGCCTGACTCTACTTCCGACATGTCGTAATCTCCGCAATAGCCGGGACACTATGAGCGATGGCGGGTACTTGCTTCCGAGGCAGCCCAGTCGCAAGCATCGCCCTCCTGAGAATTCGAATAACATTCCGGTAAAAGGAAAGCAAAACATGAGTACAAAAACCATCGAGAATTTTTTCACCGGCAAGACGCTGGTCATACCCAGTTATCAGCGTGACTATGCGTGGCGCGAACGCAACGTCGACGATTTGTTCGACGATGTGGAGGAAGCGCTGGAGGTCGGTGGGAGCCACTACCTCGGCACCTTCATCCTGTCCCAGTCGGACAGGAGTGCCCCGGTGCACGTCGTGGACGGGCAGCAGCGGCTCACGACGCTGACCATGCTCCTTGATGTGCTAATTGAGGCGGTCGACGACAATCACATCAAGCAGCACTATCGCAATACTTTTATTGAACATCCCGTCACCGGCGCAAAATTTCGGGTACTGGGCGATAACGAAGCATTCTTTCGCGACCTGCTCGCCGGGAAGAATCCCGCGCCGGTGTCCGACGGCCAGGAGCGCTTGCAGAACGCGCATCGATGGATACGTCAGCGTGTCAATGCGCTTGAGGGAAGGGGCGGACAGGCGTTGGTCAAGCAGTGGCTGCTTTGTATTAGCAGCATGGAAGTACTGGAATTCATCGAAGCCAACGAAGGCAAGGCGATTCGAATGTTCCAGTCAGTCAATGACCGCGGTGTGCCATTGGCCAAGATGGACATCGTGAAAAGTCTCTTGGTCTACTACTCGAACCGTTATCTTCAGGGCGAACTGGACGAGCTGATTTCGGCGCAATTCGGCCAGGCGTTCCGTAGTTTCAGCCGTATCAAGAGGTTAGCGGGCGAACCCGGCTACAAGGTCCGGCAAATCGACCGCGATGCGTTCCGCGAGGATGACGTACTGCGATATCACTACCTGGCATTTGACGGCGCTCCGTTCGGGCTTACCGCAGGAGGGGATTACTCGGCTACCTCGGAAACTGTACTTGAGGCTTTTCTGAAACCCGCGCTGAAGAGATTGCGGGGCAACATTGACAAGCTACGTGAATTCATCCACGCCTATACCATCGACCTGACGGAATTCTTCGCCAGCCTTGAGCAAGTCATTCAGGCAACACGCACGGACAAGCAGTCCTACCTTCTGTGGGTTGTGCAGGACCTGTCGGCAACCTTGTATCCCCTAGTTGTCCGGCTGTATTTGAAAAGGTGGCTGGACAAGCGCGGTACCACGGACCAGCGTCGCCTAATTGACATCATCGAACTGACTGACCTGCGTGTTTTCAAGCTGCGCGGCACGAATCCTCAGGCCGACATTTTCCGTATTACACGGGAACTGCATCAGCATTCCGTCGAGTGGGTCATCGGTGCGCTGCAGGATTTCTGCCGCTGGGGTATGCCCGATGCAATGATGGCATCCCGCCTGATAGACGAGGACATGTTTCGCAATCCCGCACTGCCCAGAATGCTTTTGCAGGAAGAGGCGGTGGCCCGAGCAGCCATGGATGAGCCAGACGTGTGTTTGACGGATTTGGCAACCCTGAATCAAAACGGGCTGACCGTGGAACACATTCTTCCCCAGGAGCCCGACAACAGCTTCAGCATCGGCAGTTACGGGTTTGCAAGTGACGAGGACTATCTGTTACACAAGCACAAACTTGGGAATCTGGTCCTGCTCGAAGGGAGTATCAACAGCGCGTGCAAAGACCGTACGGTTGAGACAAAGATGACCGCTCCGAACCTCTATATGGCGTCGTCGCTATGTGCACCCAAGGCGGTGGCAGCCTCCTGCGCAAGCGACAGGCGTTTTGACCGGTCGCAACTTGTTGAACGTTCAGTGCACCTGTCGAGGACGATGGTGGAGTGCTGGCCCATCAGGAAACCGTACGCTCCCCGGGCACTCGATGAGATGACCAATCCGGCGGACGCCGACGTTGAGTAGGGGCAAGTCTCCCTCAAGCGGTTGGCGAATACGGCGGCTGTCAGGGAGGCAGTCGCGACGACTTGTGCCCTCACGGTTGCGGTACTGCCGTGGCAACGTACCGCCGGTTCTCGTACGGTGGCCGCTATAAGATGGTCAAGGTTCGGAAATGACGCTGCGGGTTGGAATTCCAGCCGACTATAGGTCCCCAGATACCGGCACTCGTGACCGGCAAAATCCGGCCCCTGCCGGCAGGTGATTCGGTCCACAAGTTTTAAATGGCAAGCGCGAATTTTCTGACATAAAGGCCCCCAGTGTCGATTGGCTCCAAAAGTCCCGGAAGAGGTCATCGTCACGGGACCCAAATCAGTAAAGCAAGCAGCGCACGAAGATGCTTGGCGCCACGGCTGACGCCAAACCGGCCACGACTGTTGCTAAATTTCGGGAACCGAAGAGTGGTGCAACGTGGTCGGGACACGGCCGGGCGCCCAAGTAGATTGCAAGTGCGAAGAATCGCGATAGGTTCTTTGTCGACGGAACTGCGCCGGTTCCGTCGACCGCTTCGAGCAAGGCGAAAGCTGCGGTCAACATCGCTTGGCTCGTCGCCGGGTGGCTGATTGCAAACGGCCTGCGGTCTTTCACGGGCGGAATGCCTCTGTGGCTCGAGCAACTCATTCCGGCATGTGCGTCGTCTATCGGACGGGCCATAGGAAGGGAGACGACGTGAACGTCCGGCCTCGCGCTAAACGCCGGCTGCCGACCTTCGTGGCATTACCAGCGCGGCGCGTTCGCGCAGCGTGCCTAGCTTCGCCCTTCTCCGTAGCATTTTGGCCAGTCTTCAGGAACGAGCTTTTCGCCATCCCGCCAACGATGGCGTACATGCTGCTGGAATTCTGCGTCGTCGAAGTCAGCGTGGTCGGTGACTATCACCTGATACTCGCGCCCCGCGACCTGCGCCGACCGCGCCATCAGTTCATACATACGCCGTACTGTGGCCCTATCAATGTCCCTCTTCTTCGGGCCGTTGTCAGAGTCGGTCGGAAAGTGCGCTTGAGATGACTGGTCAATCATCAGGAAATTCGGGACCGGACGGCTCTTCTGCGCGAACCACTCGTGAAGCGCGAGGTGAACCACAAGGTGGTGGCCCACCCAGTTTTCTCCGCTTCCCATGCGCTTCAATGGAACGGGAGCCTAACAAGGCGTGCAGCCCACGGTTAGCGCTTGCGAAGATAAGCGATGACTCGCTTCGCTACGTCGACAAGCGTCTTGTGCTTGCCAGCCGGAATTGTTGGCGAGTTGAGCGCAGTTCCTGGAGCAGCAACGATTCGGACTCGGATGTATTCACCATCGATGAGGATTTGCACGCAGGCTTCCGACGTCGGCGTGGAATATCCAGCTGTCTGTCGCTCAACAAAAGGCGTAGATTGCCGAACGTCCAGATAGGGACCCAGCGGCCACCGATATCCTCCTGAATGCAACGCCTCGGATGCACGTTCCGACAACGGTCGACGAGGGTCTCGTAGCGCTACTGGAATGAGCACCGGCCTGATGGCTGTTGCTCTCCTCGCGATTGCATGCGGCGCATTTGTCATCCGCCGAACCAAGAGAGTTCGACGCAACGGGGAACCAACAAAACATATCCGAGGTAGGGACTAACGCTCAGCTGCATTCACTAAAAGGCAACATCGCGTTGCAATGTTCAGCAGGTCGCTCTCGAAATCAATGCTCTAGCCTTTTCCGGCCTGAACGTGGCATATTGCGACCACATTCATGAGGAGGCCACTTGATGGCAACGACTTTGGAAGCAATTCGGGCGAAGATGAAAAAACTGCAAGCCCAGGCGGACGCTTTGATTGCAAAGGAATCGACAACGGTCTTGAAAACCATCCATGAGCTGATGGAAAAGCACGGCCTCACGACTGCGGATATTGATGCGCATGCTGGCGGCAAGCAACGCGCGAAGAAGGTCGAAACAAAAGCTGCCGCCAAAGGAAGGGCTACTGCGGCCAAATATCGCGACCCGAAGACCGGCGCGACTTGGTCAGGACACGGCCGTGCGCCCGGTTGGATTGCTTCGGCGAAGAACCGCGACAAGTTCCTGGTTGACGGAAGTACGGCGACCGCGAAGGCAGCTCCTGCGAGCAAAGCGAAGGCCGCTGGCAACTATGTCCGCGGGCCGCAGCCGGCGATGTACTAGGACCCAAAGTCGGGCGCGACGTGGAGTGGACGTGGGCGCGCGCCGGCGTGGCTGGCTGGCGTGAAGAACCGGTCTGAATTCATGATTGCAGGCGGCGCTGAAGCGACTGTCGCGACGCCCGCGGGTGCCGTGAGCAAGGCGAAACCTGCGGTGAAGAAGGCCTCGAAGGCGGTCGGTGCGACTTCTACCAAGGGACAGCCAAAAGGTCCGCAGCCGGCCAAATATCGCGACCCGAAGTCCGGCGCGACTTGGAGCGGACGCGGTCCGGCTCCGGCGTGGCTAGCCGGAGCGAAAGACCGCAGCAAGTTTCTGATTGATGGCACCAGCGCAGCGGCGGATGTGAGTGCTTCGACGGCGACGAAGCCTTCGGCCAAAAAGGCAGTTGCCAAGAAAGCCGTCGTCAAGAAGGTCGCAGCGACAAAGACCGCACCGACGAAGAAGGTTGCTGTGAAGAAGATGGTTGCCAAGGAGTCCGTGAGCGCGAAGTTGCCGGCTAAGAAGGCGCCTGCGAAAAAAGCGCCGCGGAGCGTGGCCGTGCCCGCTCCGGTGGCCGCAGTCGAGTCTGGCGCCGAGTTGACGACCTAAAGATAGTTGTCAGGTGCCCGGTGAACCAACGATTTTCTGGTTCCACCGGGTACACCAAGCCGACGACGTTTTATTGCGCCTGTGCTGCCTGACGTTGCGCGGCTTGCTGTTGAGCTTCCTGTTGAGCGTGTTGCTTCGCAAGGTGCCTGCCGACCATGCAGCCACCGACCGCACCAACGACAGCGTGATGCCCCGCGTAATGCCCAGCGACCCCGCCTACCACCGCGCCCTTGAGGCAGCCTGCGGCGTTTGCCGTGCCTGCCGTTGCGAAGACCAGCGTCATTGCAATCAAGGCGGTTCTTATCGGGCTAGCTTTCATTCGAAGGTACTCTGAGGTTGGATTTTTCGGATGCGCCGCTTTCCGGCACTGTGTCAATACCCGCGCCAATCACGGTGCTCGCGCCACTGGTGCTCACGCCATTCCTGGCGGCGCCATTCACGTTCTCGCCACTCGCGACGTTCGCGCCATTCGCGGGCTCGCCAGTCGTCGTCACCGCCGTACGCGACGGCGACGGGCGCTGGAGCATACACGACGGGAGGTGGTGGTGCGTACACTGGCTCAGCCGGCGCATACACGGCGCCGGGGATGCCCAATCCGATGGCGACGTCGACGTGTGCCGATGCTGCCGTTGATGCTGCCAGTACTGCCAGACCGAGCGCTGCGCCGAGAATCTTCTTGTTCATCTTCACTACTCCTCGCACATTGAGTGCAATGTCAGTGACTACGGCTCGGAGTGTAAGGAGCGATGTCGGATACGTGTGAAACGGCGGTGCGGGATTGGTAACATGGCATTACTAGCGTCGGCGTACCTCATGCGCTTGAGAATTACCGTCTGCGCTCGAATCGCATGTCCCAGAGAACGTAACCGCACGATGAAGAGACTCGAAAGAGCGCACGTTTGCAGTGCGTCTTTGAGTCACCGTTGACTGTGATGACTATGACACCGCGATTGACGTGCGCGGTCTCGACGAATTCGTCAGCGTGAGCTCGCAAATATGCGAGTGAAAATAAGCTTTGCTTCATCGTCTCGCCCCCCGTTTTCAGGCGCGCGCATTCGTGGACCCGGCCAGGAGCAACCGTTCGGTCCGCCTATCAAGCCACCCGACGGAACAGTTAGAATCGGCAGCCATTTAGTCAACGAGACCTGCATCCGACTTTATGCATCACCGCATCGTTTTTGCGCTCGACCGTCAAGGCCGGCTCGTCGACATACACTCGGTGCCCCAAGGCCTAGCGTGTGGTTGCGTTTGTCCGGGGTGCGGCGGCCGCCTTTTAGCGAAGCAGGGGCAAATCCGGGCGTGGTATTTCTCGCACGCGTCCGGGGCCGAATGTGTCAGTGGCGCGGAGACCGCTCTGCACCTTGCTGCGAAACGTCTGATACTCGAGCATCGCTCTGTCGCGCTTCCACCGCTCGTGGTCAATTTCAAAAGACTGCACCCGAGGTTCGGTCTCTTCGAGCGCTCGAAGACCGTTGAGCTGCCGGAGAAAGTTTGGCGATTGAGCGAAGCTCGCGCGGAGTCGCGCATCGGAACGTACATCGCCGATGTCGCGGGACATCTGGACGACAGGACCGAGGTCATCGTCGAAGTGAAAGTCCGACACGAGGTTGAACCGGAGAAAGCGAAGTATCTTCGTGCGCGCCGCGTGCCGTGCATCGAGATTGACCTGCTCCCACTGTTGGAGGAGGCGCTCACACTGCAGGACCTCGCATGGCACGTACTCGAAAGCGGGACCAATCGCAGCTGGGTCAGCAACAGCGCCTACGCTGAAATCGAGGCGGAACTGCTTGCAGAATACCAAACCTGGATTGCGCGCAAAAGCAGCGAGGTCGCAGGCGTTCCGCGTCACCGGCCCGAACCGCCGAAGCAGCGGAGCAAGGCGGACGAGGCTAACGCGCGGTATCAGGCTCTACCCGATGAGATGAAGCGTCTTGAATTGCGCATCGTGCTCGGGCTGGCTAACGGTGCACGCTGGCCACGGCATCTGCAGGTATCTGTCCGGGAAGGAGCGCAGGCCATACCCTCTCCGATTGATGTATGGCAAGGCGCTACCTTTGTCCGGTTCATCTATGACCCCATCGGCGGTCGGGAAGAGACGAAGCGGTTTTCTCTGTCGCATGTTTACGACTGGGTCAGCGGCAGATTCGGCACCTCGGAACTGGTCCGGCATCAGGTGTCGGCGGCGCTGAGACTTTTCCTCGGGTATCTTGCGAAATGCGGATTTCTCGAGCGTAACGGCGACGCATTTTCCGTTCTTCACGGGGGCCTCTGGCCGCCGGCGCGGCCGGAACCGCCTGTGCATCCCGCGAAACCCACGACACCGGCCCGAGCAGTAAGCACGTCTACTGCCGTTGCTCTACGGCGAGAGTGGACGTGGCGGGAGCGATGGCCGTTGGAAGACGTTGCGCTCTTACGCGCAAGTGACGCGACCGTCCGCTATGCGGGCGCCCAGTTCAACGCTCAACTGTTCGTGGATATGCTGTACAGCATGTCAATCGAGCCTTCCGAGACTGCCGTTAAAACACTGGTCACCCAGTGTGGTGGCATCGCGGATGCTGCCTTCGACCTGTTGAAGGACATCGGCGTGGTGGAAGAGTCTTGGCGGATGCTGCGAGGAGGTGTCGAGCCCCCATGGCGGTGTACATAACCTCGTCTCGTTACTTTCGAGAAACAGGCTTTTGGAGCCTTCCTGACAGAGGTCTAGGCGCCGAAAGCTCTCGAAGCGGGACTGCGCGGGAAAAACGTTCCGACCGATACGGTGCGCTATGTGCTTGTCATCCAGGGCGGGGCCTATGGACGCGAAGAACATCGAAAGCGACCCACACGCGGGGCGCATATTGGCTGCATGTCATGGTGGCAATCGAGCGCAGGCGCATTGTGGCGCGAAGCGTGTGACGGTGCTCACTCCACTTAACGATGGCCGGACGGTTTTCCTCCCGCTTGCTCAAGTTCGCGACGTAGCTGCCGATATTCAGAGTGCCGTCTTTGCATTCAAACCGGAAAAATAAAATGCGCACTCTGGTCTCCGCTGTCGCCGCTGTGTTGGCGCTCGCCAGTCTTTCTGGATGTTCAACGACTCAAAACGTCACCGCGGGTCCGCAGGCGAAAGGCTCGCCGATGACGACAGCGTGCTTTACCACGCACGGCGGCAAGTCGGCTGATATGGACGCTGCAATCCAACGCAACTTGGAAAACCACGGCGTCTCGGTGTCGATTGCCCCTGCGTGCGACAAAGCCGACATGAATGTCACTTACACCGACAGCTGGTTCTGGGACATCGTTATGTACTTGCGTTCGATGGACATCCGCTTTTATAAGGCGCCAAGCGGCGGCCTTATCGCGTCCGGCCACTGGAAAAACTCGGTTTTGCATCAGTTTCCAAATGCCGACGGCGTCGTCCAGGACTTGATGGACGACATGTTCAAGGAGGCCGGCGAGCCCACTGCCGTTAGGACCAAAGCGGCTTCGAACTAGACGGGCGGGTTTGCTGACGGGTATCGCTGCACTTGTATTTTATGCAAATTACATAACAGCCAGTCCTACTTGCAGGGACTTGCTGAGCTGCTTCAAGCACAACTGTTCCGTCGGGTGGGGCGGCCCAGTATGAGGACTGTACCAGCCGTTCAAAGACACGCAGCTGAACAAATACATTGAGTTTGATGCCATAGTCCCACCCGACTAGCTCAACACCCCTTGACCGCAGAGTCCGCCTAACTGTCCGAAAAGGATGTCATGCGCTAGTATGATAAAAACGAGCGTTCGTGCGTTGTCGGAAAGGCTCGTGAATCGCTACGTTAATTCTGGGTGTGAAAAATAATTATGCCAGGGGAACAGTGGAAACGCGGAGCGACCGAATGGCAGCACTACGTCGGGAATCTGATACGACGGAGAGTGCCGTTTGGCGATTACGTTGAGATTCCGGACCGTGTCGCCGGAGATTGCGGGCTAGAAGGCTTTTGCCGTGACGGAAACGCGTTCCAATGCTATGCGGCCACTGAACCGCTTAGTGTGGCCGAGCTGACTGAAAAGCAAAAACGGAAGGTGACCCAAGACCTCGGCAAGCTGGAAAAGAACAGAGCTGTCTTAGAAAAACTCCTGCAACCCACAAAAATTCGCAATTGGGCTCTAGTTGTGCCCCGCTGGGAAGATAAGGCTCTGTTAACCCACGTTTCGACAAAAATTCAGGGGATTTGTTCGAAGAACTTACCTTTCGTTGAACCCGGGTGCACGGCCAATATTATGACGCTCGACGATTTCGCCGTCGAAGTTCAAATTCTGGCGAGAGCGGGTGTTGGAAGCCTGGCGGTTCCAGTCACCGACCCTCACGCGGCATCCGTTGCCGAGTTCTCGGTTAAGCATGACGACTGGCTACGTCATTTGGACCGCAAGGTCACTACATTGACGGCGGGTAAAAAGGAGCAAGCGACCCAACTGTTTGAAGGTTTTCTCCAAATGTACCTTCGAGGCCAGAACGTCCTTGATACCCTACGCACAAAGTATCCGGACATTCATGCTGGAGCGGACGCAGCCAAAAGAAGCCAAGAGAGGAAGCTAGCTCTACATTCGGCGTTACATGAAGGCTCTGCAAAGGCCAGTCTCCGCGAAGTAATGCTAAATTTTGGCGGAGCGTTGAGAAACCAGTTGCCCGGCCTGGACAACGAAACCGTTTCCGCCCTCACAGACGAAGCCATCGCCGACTGGCTTCTGCGATGCCCGATGGACTTTCAAAATGAATGACGCACATTCACGGGACCGGTTGGAGCAGCTCGGTCGGCGCTGGAGCTTCACTGACAGGCCTGCTCCGTTGCCGGCCGACCTACGTCCAGTCTGGCGCATTGCAACAATTCTCCTTGTGCTTCACACGTCACGGGGGAAAAGCGCGTCGCTACGAAAGCTACATTTTGCGACCTGGGCCCTCAAAGACCGCGACGTTAGCAAACAGCTAATTGCTTCCCTCAACTCCGACGAACTTTCAACGGCACCGCTGCCTCGCATAGACCCCGCCCTGAACCGAGCAGTTGATTTCGCGGTTGCGGAAGGATTAGTCGAAATATCCGGCAAGAAGTCCGTAAAGCTTTCGGAAAAGGGCTTGCGCATAGCGAAAGAGCTCACGGAATCTACTGAGTGTTTGGTTCAAGAAAAGGAGTTACTTTCCGAATTGGTTCCGCATCTCACCGAACCTGCCATAGACCACTTGTTCAAGAGCCTTGCGTCCTCATGACAATTAAATTCGAAAGGCTTCATCTCGACGTGCTGACGCCTGAAGGCCGTTATGGAGCGAAGCTTCGCTTTCATAGTGGCCTTAACATACTGCATGCTGAGAACAGCATGGGCAAATCTACCTGCATCCAGTCAATCATTTACGCGTTGGGCCTTGAGCGTATGCTCGGGCCCAAGGCGGTGATTCCGCTTCCACCTGCGATGACCACGTTTTTGGAAGATGCGGATGGAGAGCACCTCGTGTTGGCCTCGGATGTTTGGCTGGAAGTCAGCAACACTCGCGGTGAGGCGCTAACGATACGGCGAAGTGTAAAGGGAAACCGGGACTTCCGACTGGTGACCGTGTGGGAGGGCTCACTATCGGAGGACGGCGCCGCGGCATTGCAAAGTCGCGACTATTTCTTGCGAGACCCAGGCGCAGTCACTCATGAGGCAGGCTTCCATTCAAAACTGGCGAGCTTCCTTGGCTGGACACTTCCATCAGTGCCTAGAAGCTCCGGGGGAGAGTGCCCTTTGTATATGGAGGGCATCTTCCCTCTTTTCCTGGTTGAACAGAAACACGGTTGGTCGGGCATCCAAGCGAATTTGCCCACCTACCTAGGAATCCGGGAGTTGTCCAAGCGAGCCATCGAATTCGTACTAAAACTTGATGCGGCTTCCATTCAGGCGGAACGCCAAGCGGTGGCAGAGAGAGATGCGTCACTTCGAAGTCAATGGAAGAACGCAATCTCGGGTCTTAAGGCCGTAATTGCGAGCACCCATGGAAGAATAAAAGATGTTCCACGAGACCCGGTCCCCGACTGGCCTCCCACCCCCGAACCATCCTTCGAGGTTGTTCGAGACGGTGTATGGAAGCCGTGGAATTCCGCTAAATCAGACGCTGAATATGCGCTCGATTCGTTGCGGCAGGCCGAGACGCCGACTAACGATGAAATTGCAACGCTTGCTCGGACAGAACTGAACGTATCTGAATCGGAACTGGCGGAAGTCGATTTTGCGGCCACTACAGCCCTTGAGGCGCTAGACCTCGAGTCTGCTCAACAACGCGCACTCATCTCGCGTATTAGTTCGCTTGAGGAGGACTTGCGCCGCAATCAAGACGCAGAAAAGTTGCGTAAGTTCGGCTCGATTGCAGAGTGGGAATTGAACCGAGACACTTGTCCGACGTGCCATCAGCACTTGGCAGATACCCTGCTCTCTCAGAATGACGAGCCACAAATAATGCCGTTGTCTGAAAATATCGAATTTATTCGCGCCCAGCTCGCCACTTTTAAACGACTGCAGGAGGCGGGTAGTATTCAAATCGCTTTGAAAAGCCAAAATCTCGACTCATTGCGTGCCCGGCTTGGTGAACTGCAAGGCAGAATAAGGTTACTTAAACAGACCTTGGTGGGAGCCAGCGGCGCACCGGCGGCAAGCCGCATCAGAAGGGAGCTCGAGTTGGAGACTGCAATCGCAACGCTAAAGAGAGCCGGGCAGGACTTTATCGACGAGTTGGCCGAGTTCGAAAGTCTCGCCGCGGAGTGGCGGGACCTTGAAGTTCGACGAAAGGCGCTTCCTTCGAAGGAGCTTAGTACGTTGGACGAACAGAAACTGAACGCCCTTCAGACTATCGTCAGAGAACAACTGGTCACGTATGGCTTTAAGAGTATCCCTGCAGAGTCGATTTCCATATCGCACGACAATTATCGTCCGACTCGGGACGGCTTCAACCTAGGATTTGACCTTTCCGCAAGCGACAATATTAGGATTATCTGGGCATATCTCGAAGGCATTTTGGAGCTCTCGCGGGGATACGCTACGAACCATCTAGGTTTTCTGATTTTTGACGAGCCGCGTCAGCAGGAAGCGAAGGAGATGAGCTTTGCGCAACTGCTGTCGCGGACAAGTGAAAGCGGGGTCGCAAAACAACAGGTTATATTCGCAACCAGCGAAAAATGGGAGAAGTTAAAAGAGATGGTATCTGGGCTCGCAGTGAACACTATCCGGTTTGAGGCGCGAGTTCTTTCGCGTATCGACTAGCGGGATTTCGAGCCGCCGCCCCTGGTTTGCGTGCGTCGGGGTGCTGCAAGGCCAAACCCCGTTAATCGTTGTCGCAGCAGCCAGCGCTGTGCGTCTGCTAGGGCCGGAGGTCATCCACATGCAGTATCCGAGGGAGCCGAAGCCAAGATTCGTCCTTACTGTGGTCGAAAATCAGAACGTCGTCGGCAAGTGCCAGTTCGAACCGGCAAACTACTACACGGGTAAGACGGTCACGTTCAACGAATATGACTTCGGCTCATTACTGCCGTCTACGCTCAACTCTTAGCCATAATGCTGGAGGCGCATATTCACTATGCGTCGCTTTGCCGGCCCCGCCGAACAGGGCCCTTATTTCCTCACTGCTGAGTTAGACCTGCAAAGACCATCTGAAAATACGATGGGTATCTATCAAGCACAGCGCGAACAGCAGCTGGATTATTTCGAGCATAGGTTACGACCGCGCCTCTAGAAGGGTGTACCGCTGCGAAGACCGGTCGCAAATCCAGCGCAAGCATCCTGTCCGCGAAACCCGCCTCTTGAATGGCCACAGCCAACGGGTCTGGAAGGCCGTACTTTAATCCGCTTTGAAGGCGCTTTATCAGTTCCACAGTATCGACGTTGTTCACGTCGCCATCCTGCTCAAAATACGTCACCAA
Organism: Paraburkholderia sp. IMGN_8; assembly: GCF_038050405.1. Lineage (NCBI taxonomy): Bacteria > Pseudomonadati > Pseudomonadota > Betaproteobacteria > Burkholderiales > Burkholderiaceae > Paraburkholderia > Paraburkholderia sp. IMGN_8. Next base: position 4,584,848 of record NZ_CP150900.1, read on the forward strand.
TGCAGTCAGATACAGCGAGAACTCAAAGCCGAAGCAATTGTCGCAAATATCAACAACGTCTTCAGGTGTGAACCGGCGCGTACCCTCTCCGTGCCGCTTCGAAATGCCAGCGGCCGCAATGACCTCACCGATTTGCGAATATGCGGCCCCCGACAACCACGACTGCGCGACGTTTATGAGCAACTCTCTGCCCACCACTTTTTCAAGCAGGTCGTCTTCGCCCACCTCGAGCAAGACTGGCCAAATCGCATTCAGCAGTTCCGCCTCGGTCTGGGATGCGAGCACCAGGTCACGGCTTCTCTCGCACCATCGATAAATCTTCGCGAGTGCATTAAGCCCCAGGAGCGTCCGCGAGTTCCGAGTCTGGTTAGCAGCTTCCGGCTCACGCTCTTGAACGGCCCGCGCGATTGCGATAAAACAGTCGACCAGTAACGTCTTCTGCTCGTCCGAAGCCAACGAGTACGCTAGCGTGCTCCTCGCGAGTCCACGTACTACCTCAATAAACTCGTCGAATACGGTTTCTCCACGACTGGCCTGCAAGAAGCTGGCAACAGCGTTGACCAGCCGCTCCTTGGCTTTTACCTGCTGCGCAACATCTTCAGGGTTAGCGCCGATGCCGGCCAGGTAATCCGCATCGTCATTGATTTGCGCGAGTGCGTTGTCTTCGTCTGCAAGCAAGGCAATGATAACGTCGAAGGCGGCCTGCACCTCCTGCGTGCCATCGTCGTTCATTATTGGAGCGACAAGACCTAGAAGCGAGCTGCCGGTCGGTTCGACATTTGCGGTATTTAAAAGCTCGCGAACTGTATTCCATCGCCACCGCTCACGTCGAGCACTCCTACCGTCAAAGACGCGCGTATCTGCGAAGATAACGGAACCCTCGATGTGCATTCCGGCACGGCCCGCTCGGCCCATCAAATTGTGAAAGTCTCGCACCTTCACCCGCTCTCCACCTTGGTAGATTGTTGAGACAATCAGGTATCGGAGCGGCAGATTCACTCCTTGTGCCAAGGTGGACGTGCACACGACCAAAGGCACAAGACCCTCTTTCACCGCATGTTCGATACAGAGTCGAAGACCTTGGGGGGTATTGCCATGATGCGCCAACACACCGAACCTTGCACCTCGGGTCACAACCGCATCGTCGCCGAAATGCATTGCGTGGAGGTGCACCAACCTCTGCAGTTCGTCCTGATTCGCGATTTCCGCTGGCGACTGATAAGGTAAGCCTCGCTCGAAATATTCAACGGCATCTCTGACAATGCCTGCGGCACTATCCTTTCTTCCGCAAAAAATAGCGGCGCTACCCTGCGGCGCCAACTTTAATCCGAGATACAAGGCGATTTCCGAAGCACTACGCTCAGGAAACACTCGGACTACTCGTTCTCTACCACGAAGCGGAAATGAATATGGCTCAATGACCCTCGGAACGAAGTAAGGGAAGTCATCAGGCTGACCCAGAGCATCGAACTGAAGAGTGCCCAAGGTATGCTGCCAACTCGTGAAGACAACAGAACGCTGGGTCGGCATCAGGTCCTTTCCATCAACCACAGGAGCGCGTTCGCCGATTAGCCACTTGCCGACTGCTTGTGCATTCGAAATGACCGCCGAGACTAGGACCACCTGCGCTCGGCGAGGCAGATACTGCTTCAGAGTGGTAAGTAGCAACTCGTACGTCACGCCGCGGGGACCAGAATCAAACTGGTGTCCCTCATCGTAAACAATCAACCCGATTTTGCTGGCAATCTGAGGCGCCTGCCGCAGAACATATAAAAGCTTCTCTGGCGTCAGCACCAAGACTTGTGGGGACGGCTGAGCAATCTCACCTATCAGGTCCGCCAGCGACTCCAGAAAGTCCTGCTGCAGAACGTCCGAGAGCTCGTCGATAGATACCTGCTCGCCTGCAAACGTCTGGCGTAGAGAGTTGGATATCTCATGGCATAGCGCGCGAAACGGCGCGACCACCACCGCCGTCCGGGCTCTGCCAGATAACATCGCGCTTCGAATTACAAGTTCAATCGCTCGAGTCTTTCCCGCACTCGTCGGCATCTGAACAACGGCCGACGCTCCCCCAAACAAGCCGGCTCTTCCGAGTAGGCGTTGTGCCGGCCAAAGCTCTGAAACAAAATTGGGTTTTCGAAGAACATCAGACCACTGCTCTTCGTCTAGCCGCGAGTATCGAGGTAAGTTCAGGCGACTCGAATTGCCGACCTTGCGTAGAGTGACTGCCACGCATAGGTCCACAAACGCGACATCCCTCGAGCTACCGTTTCGATAGACAGCTTGCCGCAGCCCCGAGCAGTGCCTCAGAAGGATTCGCTCGTCGCCTCCGTCGCGCGATAGCAAGTCACTCGTAGCACGCAACATAGTTACAAGCAAAGGCGAAAATCGAGTTTCGGGAGGAACCTCCGCGTCGTCCCATCGATTCGCGAGCACCAAGTGCAAAACCGCCGAGAATGGGTCTAACTGTTGGCGGGCACGTGTCGATAGCAGGTTGCTGACCACGAAACTACTGCCGGGAGTCTCGGCCAGGTAAAACGTCGCTGCAGCAAGCGTCAGCAATTCTTCGTCGAGGTCAACGTCAAACCTCGATTCGACATATGCGTAAAAGAACGAGGCCGCAAATCGCAGACCCTGCTGGTCCGTCGCGACGGGAGCGCCGAGCACCGTGCGCTGTTCGAGAAACTTATCGCATATGGCCGCTGCCTCGTCGCCCAGAATACCTATGGCAAGCGCAAAGAGGTCTTCAGGATGTGTACCGGCAGGAATATCGATATGTTCCTCTTCTCGCACCGCGTACTCATACATCCGGGCTTTCGCTTGTGTTATCCCGAACAAGCGCCGAGAATTTGCCTCAGGCCTCATCTGCGGCCCTCTCGTAGAGACTATGGGCGAGCGTCATCAAATCCTCACCTCGAATTACCAACAAAAGGACAGACGAACCCGGGGGATGTGATGCTGTTGTCGTCGCCACAATTAGCTCGGCGTCAAATGCGCCGTTGTTCAGCACGGCGGCCGCGCCAGTCTGTTCTATAAAGGGCCTGTCCGGCTTCGCTTGGAAGCGCTCGACTAGCGCTACCCGCGCGTTGTCGCCCTGCATGAGAGCTTTCCGCTTCATGGCGAGCAGCGTGTAAGCTTGCCGTACTTTGTCTTTCGCCGCATCGTCCACAGCAACTTGAAGCCTACGCTGAGGCTTGCCTGCACTCAACTGCGCTTTGACTTCAAAGGTCGTCAGCGTGTCCTCGGCAGAGTTACCTGTCGGAGACAAATACAGGCCGATGATGTCAGTGCCCTTCACCGATTCATTGGGCGTTGCTTTCTCAGCAAATCGCCCCCTCGGAACCCAGTGATTCATACTGTACTCGAGGAAGTCGCAAACCAATATTTCAGCAAAATCGCCGGACCGAATTGACGGTCCGGGTTTGGTGGTATTGGGAAATACCAGTTTTTTCAAAAATTCGGAACGCGAATGCTCAGTACCAGCTCGTAGAACGTCAATATCGTCATCGGAACAGTAATGCTGGCGAAAATGTCGGGCCCACGCCGACAGGACAGCGTTGTCCGGTTGATGTTGAAACTCTAAAATGGTAACTGTCTTCCCCTCACCGGTCCTCAACGGTTCTCGTTGTACCAACCAGCTGAGGTGCTCAGGCGGAGGCATGGATACCCTCGGGGACTACTCTCTCAAATGACATTTTTGTTTTACCAGTGTCGGCGACGGTGTTCATGGTCACAATAAAATCGGGTCGCTTCGTCTAATATCCACGGGCAAGCAAATCTACACAAGCTTTCAGCGTCTAGGTGAAGGCAGGATGTGCCTCCCTCCCGTCGATGCTATGGCGGCGCACGACCGAATGCCTATTTGGTTCTTGTACCCGCACGCGACGTGACCATCTCAGCGAATGACGGGTCGAACTCAGTGTCGTCCAGTAGATGCATTCCCATCAATCGTTGGCGTTCAGCCGAGCTCAGCGAGCTTGTTTTCGACCGCCAGAGACGGCGAAATTCGGCCAGCTTCATCGCGACGTCATTGTCCAGTTGTCGGAAGATGCGGTGGTCAGTACAGAAAGAAAAAGCTGCGCCCCAAGCGCGGACCGTGTTGGAGACGCGCCAGAGCGTACTGAGCAGCGTCGGGTCGGAGGCTAACGTCATCGGCTCCGATGTGCCAGTCTTCAGATGTCGCTGACTCGTGAGCGCTTTGTTGCAGAGAGCGTCCACCTTTGCTAGCAACGAGCCGCGGGCACGCTTTCCCGGCGAGATGGCCTCTGGAGATACGTCGCAGCCAAGAAAGGAGAATCCCTTCTTGGTTTCCCCCGCCGCAGCCTTTGCCGAGGCTGCAGGACTACCTTTTGTCGGCGGGTCGTAAGCATCAAGCCCAAATCGCTTGAGTTCATGCTTGAGCTGCTTCAAGCCTTTCAAGGCACGGCTCCGACTCGGCGCAAAAATTATCAGGTCATCGATATAGCGTACGGACATCGTGCCGCCCGTATTTAGCTGCTCGTCTATGTCGTGGAGAAGCAAGTTGCACAGGAGCGGCGACAGACAAGAACCTTGTGCGACGCCGCGAGACGCCAGCGGAAAAATATCTTTATGCTCGCGCAGTTCGGCAAGGTTATCGAGTTCGACATTGACTGCCCGCGTCAGCAGCGCATTGAACTCCGGGTCGTCCGTATGCTTCGTGACGATTGCCAGCAAGTCCTCTTTTGGAACCTGCGTAAAAAAGTCCCTGATATCGGTCCGGACGTAGTACTGGTATCGAATGGTGCCTTCGTAGGTTTGGGCGATAGCCTTCGCGACCCCGCCGTCTTTTACGCCACCGTGATTCCACGCCTTTTTCTGGATACTCTGAACGAAAGGCAAGCCAGTCAGCACATCAAGAATCGCTCGTTGTACGACACGGGAGGCAATCGGCGCAATCACAATAGGCCTCCTGGCCGTCTTGCCGGGCTTCCGGGCGGCGACGCCGCGAGCCGGCGGAAACTCGAAGGTCCCGGCTACCAGTTGCTTGCGGAGGTCGCTGATATTCTGCTCGAGCCGCAGCTGAAATTGCTTTGCTTCGTCCCGGGTGCTTTCAGAGGTGGAAATCAGGGCGTTAGCGAGCACTGAACGCGCCGCTTTGCGGAGGTTCGGTTTGCGGCAAACCTTCCTGTACAGGATACCCATTTTTTTTGCTTCTTATGTTGGGTACGGGGCCGCATTGGTAAGCTTGCCCCAAGCCCGAGGAGTCAGTTTCCTGCGGGCGCGCCGATGCTATGGCTGACCCGTCCGGCGAGACATTGCTGCACGCCGGGCGCTCCGTGCGAATTTGCGGTTCCGGAGGCCGGACCACTCAGCACGAGGCACAAGAACAAAGCGCAAGCGGACACGCCGCCGCCGACGCGCCAACCGCTGGCACGTTTTTGCTTTCGGCCTGAAACGTCACTTTTGCCTCCAATTCTAGGGTTTTTGCCCGAGCTGGCAAGCGCCGCGAAGCGTCAACGCCGCCCAAGCCTGAAAATAAAGTCTACCGACCGTCCAATGCGACCTCAAAACGGCTGAAGCTACGGTATTCCGGCTGACTGCGAGGCTTGGGCTGTTTCCTGCGGGCGCGCCAATGCTATGGCTGACCCGTCCGGCGAGACATTGCTGCACGCCGGGCGCGCCGTGCGAATTTGCGGTTCCGGAGGCCGGACCACTCAGCACGAGGCACAGAAGAACTGCAGTATTGATACCAGAATTTGGTTGCGCTTACAACGGCGGCCCGGAACAGCAGCAGCCGCGTACAGCAGAGTGCCCCCATCAACCGAATCGCTGCAGTCGTTTAGCGAGTTCGCATAAAAGGCACCGCTGTATTGGCCATGGAAACACTCAATCCTAACGACAACGAATTCGGTCGAAAGTTGGCGCTCACTCACACCGAGAAGCGTCTCCCCGACCTGCTCGCGTGCGTCCTGACTGACGCGGTTACCGACATTGAGGTGGCAGCACGAGACCTGCAGATTTCTGACGCCAATTTCGTGCGCTTGCGCCGGGCGATGGACCGGGTTGCTCGTGCGCAATCGGTTTTGGAAACAATGAGGGTGGGCAGCGTGGGGGCGAGCGGCGCCGAGACGGTGCTGCGGGTACGGGAAGCGGTGAAGTTGCTGGCAGCAGAGTGGCCAGAGGACTACCCCGCCGGGGCGGTCGAGTGGCTCTTGTTACAGCCTCGCAGCGTCAGTCGAGCGCTTGAGAACGTCGTCCATGGCGCGTGACCGTTAGTTCCGTAGCGGAGCGACGCTGTTAATCAAAACCGACTGCGCTCGCCACTTGTGCATCATTCTGAGTGGCATTTCCCGAAATTTCACCGCCAAACCGGCCAATTTTCGACCTTGCAATTAAAAGCGTTTACGCTTTCAAACAAGGCTGTATCGACGAAAAGCTTGTCGGGAAAGCCTAGAAGCGTTTACCTGTAAACGCTTCTATTTCTGTTTAGCAAACACACCCGCCCCAGCCGCCCACTCGCCCAACCGTCACCGACTTCGCCAGATTCCACGTTTTTTCCGGCGTCAGATTGGAGAGCATCAACGGCCATCGCCGCTTGGAGTCGTTCGGAGGAGGTGGGCGCCGTGTATCTATCTACATGAAGCGCATTCGCTAGAGCAGCAAACCGGGTCACCCCGACGCCGACTGCTCTGGCGACCAACGAAGTCGCTGTGCGTGAGTTGGACGATGCTGTCGCAGGCCGAATCGCTTTCAGTACATCGGGCTGGAGCACAGGCAAGAACCGCGGACCAGCGAAGGCAGCAGAAGTCGGGCTGGAAAGCCTTCCCATGATTGCTGCCGGGACCGAGAAAACAACGGCCACCTCAACACCGTGGCCGTCGTTCCTGCGGCTGTGACGTCAGTTAGGTGCCTTCATCTGAGCTATCGAAGCGCATCCATCAATAAATGTCTCAGTGGATGCTTCCCAAAATCTCAGGTTATGGCTCCCGCTACATACCCACTCAAACGTCAATATTCCCCGCCCTGAGCGCATTCGACTCGATGAAAGCCCGACGCGGCTCGACATCATCCCCCATGAGCGTCGTAAAGATGCCATCAGCCGCAATAGCATCCTCAATCTGCACACGAAGCAAACGACGCACGGTCGGATCCATCGTAGTCTCCCAAAGCTGCCCAGGATTCATCTCGCCGAGACCCTTATAGCGCTGCTTCGAGATATTCCGTTCAGCATCAGCCAGCAACCACTTCATAGCGCTCTTGAAGTCGGTCACAGCCATACTCCGCTCACCGCGCTTGATCACCGCACCAACACCAATCAACCCCTTAAACGTATTAGCGGTATTGATCAGCTGTTGGTAATCCGCGGTCAACTGAAAATCCTGATCCAACACAGAAATCTTCTGATTACCGTGATGAGTCCGAGCAACACGCAGCGAGCGCAGCTCACGCACCGGGTCATACATCGTCGTGACCTTAACCTCAGGCTTCAGCGCATCATCCCGCAACTTAGCCTCAAGCGCCGCCGCCGACACCGCAGCCGCTTCCTCACTGGAAAGGTCAATCACAACCCCATCCATCACAGCCTCAAGCGCCCCAGCGTCATACAACCGGCTCAGACGGTTAACAACAGCTTGAGCCAGCAAATAAGCCCGAGCCAACTCACCAAGCGCATCGCCGGTGATAGGCGTAGCACCTTCGGAAGCCAGCAGTTCAGACCCCTGCAACGCCAGCTTCAGAATGTGAGCATTAACCTCAGCCTCATCCTTCAAATACCGCTCATCCTTACCCGCCTTGATTTTGAACAACGGCGGCTGCGCGATATAGATATACCCACGCTCGATCATGTCCGGCATCTGACGATAGAAGAACGTCAGCAGCAGCGTCCGGATGTGCGCGCCGTCCACGTCAGCATCGGTCATGATGATGATGCGGTGATAACGCAGCTTGTCGAGGTTGTAATCTTCCTTGCCGATCCCGCAACCCAGAGCAGTAATCAGCGTCACAATCTGCTCCGAAGAAAGCAGCTTGTCATAACGCGCCTTCTCGACGTTAAGCACCTTACCCCGCAGCGGCAAGATCGCCTGAAACTTCCGGTCACGCCCCTGCTTCGCCGATCCGCCTGCCGAGTCGCCCTCGACGATATAAATCTCCGACTTCGCCGGGTCCTTCTCCTGGCAATCCGCCAGCTTCCCTGGCAGACCAACGCCATCCAAAACGCCCTTACGACGCGTCATCTCGCGCGCCTTCCGAGCCGCATCCCGCGCCCGCGCCGCATCAACAATCTTGCCGCAAATGATCTTCGCGTCGTTCGGCGTTTCCAGCAGGAATTCCTCGAGCGCCTTCGCGACCACATCTTCCACCGGCGCGCGCACTTCCGACGACACCAGCTTGTCCTTGGTCTGCGCGCTGAACTTCGGCTCCGGCACCTTCACCGACAGCACGCACGACAGTCCTTCGCGCATGTCGTCGCCGGACGTCTCGACCTTCGCTTTCTTCGCGACTTCGTGATCGTTGATGTACTTGTTCAACACGCGCGTCATCGCCGCACGCAACCCGGTCAGGTGGGTGCCGCCGTCGCGCTGCGGAATGTTGTTCGTGAAGCACAGCACGTTTTCGTTGTAGCTGTCGTTCCACTGCATCGCCACTTCCACGCCCACGCCGTCCTTCTCGCCACTGATGTGGAAAATGTTCGGGTGCAGCACGGCCTTGTTCTTGTTGATGTACTCGACAAAACCCTTCACGCCGCCCACAAAGGCGAAATCTTCTTCCTTGCCGCTGCGCTGGTCGGTCAGGCGAATCCGCACGCCGTTATTCAGGAACGACAGTTCGCGAATCCGCTTGGCCAGAATGTCGTAGTGATATTCGACATTGCCGAAGATCGTGTCGTCAGCCAGGAAGTGCACTTCGGTGCCGCGGTTTTCGGTGTCGCCGATCACCTGAATCGGCGAGACTGCCACGCCGTCGACCTCTTCGAGCACGCGGTTCTGCGGCACGCCACGGTGGAATTCCATGAAGTGCTTCTTGCCGTCGCGGCGAATCGTGAGGCGCAGCCACGCGGAGAGCGCGTTCACGCACGACACGCCCACGCCGTGCAGGCCGCCGGACACCTTGTAGCTGTTCTGGTCGAACTTGCCGCCGGCGTGCAGTTCGGTCATCACGATTTCAGCGGCGCTGCGCTTCGGATCGTGCTTGTCGTCCATCTTCAGGCCGGTCGGCACACCGCGGCCGTTGTCGGTGATCGAAATCGAGTTGTCCGCGTGGATGATCACCTGGATATCGTTGCAATGCCCGGCCAACGCTTCATCGATCGAGTTGTCCAGCACTTCGAATACGAGGTGATGCAGACCGGTCCCGTCCGACGTATCCCCGATGTACATCCCGGGACGCTTGCGCACCGCCTCCAGACCTTCAAGGATCTGAATCGACGAGGCGCCGTAGCTGTTATCGGGTTGCGAATTGTTCAGTTCAGTCATGGATTTTTTCCGGTTCTGCGTTACTGCAAGGTTGCTGCTCGGGACTTTTCAAAACACCATAAAAACGCCAAAGGGGCGCTGCGCCCCTTGGTGTGTTCTTGGTTTTTGGACGCGTTAGATGCGCATCGGCATCACGACGTATTTGAATTCGTCGTTCTCGGGAATCGTGATCAACGCGCTGGAGCTGGCGTCGCCAAGGCTCACTTGCAACATGTCGACCTTCAGGTTCGCGAGCACGTCGAGCAGATACGTGACGTTGAACCCGATATCGACGCTGTCGCCGTCGTACGCGATTTCCAGTTCTTCCTGCGCCTCTTCCTGATCGGCGTTGGTCGACATGATCTTCAACTGGCCCGGCTCGATGATGCAGCGCACGCCCTTGAATTTGTCCGAGGTCAGAATCGCGGCGCGTTGCAGCGAACGCTGCAGTTCTTCACGGCCGATCACGAACTGATTCTTGTGCGACTTCGGAATCACGCGCTGGAAGTCGGGGAATTTGCCTTCCACCAGCTTCGACACCAGTTCGACCTGGCCGAACGTGAACTTCACCTGGGTCGGCGCGATATCGATCTTCAGCGTGTCGTCGATGTCTTCCAGCAGACGCTGCAGTTCCAGAATCGTCTTGCGCGGAATGATCACTTCCTGGCGCGCGAACGAGCCTTCGATCTTCATCGACGAGAACGCCAGACGGTGACCGTCCGTGGCGACCGCCATCAGCTGGTCGCCGTCCACCACCAGCAACATGCCGTTCAGGTAGTAGCGGATGTCCTGCTGGGCCATCGAGAAATGGACCATGCCGAGCAACTGGCGGAACGTCTTCTGGGGAACCACCAGGTTCGCGCCATAGTCTTTAGCCTGAGCGACGGTCGGGAACTCGTCGGCCGCCAGGGTTTGCAGCGCAAAGCGGCTCTTGCCGGATTGCACGGTCAAACGCTTATCGTTCAGGGTCAGCGTAACTTGCCCGTCGGGCATCGCGCGCAGAATGTCGAGGAGCTTTCTTGCTGCCACCGTGGTCGCGACCGAATCGCCGCCCACGCCGAAATCGGCACGCGTGGTGATCTGCAACTCGAGGTCGGTCGACAGGAACGACACGTCCGGGCCGCTCTTGGTAATCAGCAAATTGGCGAGGATCGGCAACGTATGGCGGCGTTCGACGATGCCGCTCACGGTTTGCAGCGGCCTGAGGAGGTTATCGCGTTCGGTCTTGACCAGTTGCATAGGGTTCCTTCGTTGATATGACGGCCTGCGCGCCTTGCCAGGCAGCTTTCCAGCACGCAGCCGTGGCCCCCCGCCGGCGCCACGCAGCGCCTGTCACGGCGTGAAATCCGCCCGCGGCCGCCGGGCGGTTAAACCTGTATTGTGCCTGAAAACGGAACCGCCCTACTAAAATGGGGGCGAGTTTAGAAATAAACAGGTCGATTTTTCGGTCCTGCCTGCTTAACCCTTCAGCGTTTGCTCCAGCACGTGCAGTTCGTGGTTCAGCTGGGCATCCGTGCCGCGCTCGGCGGCGATCTTGCGCACCGCGTGCAGCACGGTGGTGTGGTCGCGCCCACCGAACAGCTCGCCGATTTCCGGCAAACTTTTCTGCGTCAGTTCCTTCGCCAGATACATCGCGATCTGCCGCGGCCGCGCGATATTCGCCGGACGCTTCTTCGAATACATGTCCGCGACCTTGATGCTGTAGAAGTCGGCGACGGTCTTCTGGATGTTTTCTACCGAAATTTGCCGGTTCTGCACCGTCAGCAGGTCTTTCAGCGCTTCTTTCGTCAGTTCAATCGAGATTTCGCGGCCATGGAACTTTGAGTACGCGAGGATCTTGCGCAGCGCGCCTTCCAGTTCACGCACGTTCGAGCGCAGATGCTTGGCGACGAAGAACGCGACGTCCTCGTTCAGGCTCACGAACTCCGATTGCGCCTTGCGCATCAGAATCGCGACGCGCATTTCCAGCTCAGGCGGCTCGATCGCCACGGTGAGGCCGGAGTCGAAGCGCGAGATCAGGCGGTCGTCGATGCCGGAGATTTCTTTCGGATACGTGTCGCTGGTGATGATCACCTGCGCCTTGTTCGCGACCAGTGCCTCGAACGCGTAGAAAAATTCTTCCTGCGTGCGGGACTTGCCTGAGAAAAATTGAATATCGTCGATCAGCAGCAGGTCGAGCGAGTGGTAATAGCGCTTGAAGTCGTCGAACGCCTTGCGCTGGTAAGCCTTCACCACGTCGGACACATACTGTTCCGCATGGATGTAGCGAATCCGCGCGCCGGCCTTGTCCATCAGAAGCTGGTTGCCGATCGCGTGGATCAGGTGGGTCTTGCCCAGACCCACGCCGCCGTACAGAAACAGCGGGTTGTACGAGATGCCCGGGTTGTCCGCGACCTGAATCGCCGCGGCGCGTGCCAACTGATTGGCCTTACCGGTCACGAAGTTGTCGAAGGTCAGCACGGGGTTCAGCTTCGAACGCTCGTACATCGAGTCGTTCTCGCCGTTGCTGTTCGAGCCGGCGCTTTGGCCTGGACGCCACGTGCGGCGTGCGGCGGCTGTTTCGTTTGCGTCGAGGCTGGGGAGATCGAGGTCGGCGGCTTCTTCAGCCGCCGCGCGTGCGTTCGCGTGATGCGTAGCGACCGCGCCATTGGCGCGCGCAGCCTGCGCCGCTTGCACGGCGCCAACGGCTGCATCCACTGCAGCACCACCGCCGGAATGGTCGCCGCCCATCGGCGCGGAAGACGGACGCGACTGAGCCGGCGCCGCAGGGGCGCGCATGCCAGCTTTCGGGTCCAACACAAATTGCACGTCGACCGGTGCGTGCCAGAAATCGCGGGCCATATCCGCGATGCGGCCGGAGAACTGGCTCTTGACCCAGTCGAGCTTGAAGCGGTTCGGCGCAGCGATGCTAAGCGTGTTCGCAGCGGCGTCGAAGGCGACCGGGGCCAACGGTTTGATCCACGTCACGTACTGCTGGGGCGTAAGCTCACGCTCCAACAATGCGGAACAGTGTTGCCAGAAATCGTTCATCGAGTTGCTGTCGTTATGGTGTGCACGGCGGTTCGCCGCTGCCTCTGTCGCGCGCACGCAACATGGCCCTGAGCAGCCAGGCGTAACGGCTCCAGGCGCTTGTGCCACAAGGGTTTGCGGGGCAAGCGAGCCGGAGCGGCGTGCAGGATTCTTGGGAAGTAAGGCGAGATTCTAACGCCAAATCGGACCCGAAAGGGAGTTATCCACAGGGACGGATCATCGGGCGAAGCATCGCCGGGCCGCCGCCGAACCAGGCTAAACTATTGACGCCCAACAGAAAACGGGTTTAAATAGCGGGTTCCGCGAAAACCAATTCAGTAAACCTCCGGCCATTGCGCTTTCAGCGATGATCGCGCGGTTATTTTTCGATCAAGTGAGAGCAACATGAAACGTACTTATCAACCTTCCGTTACCCGTCGCAAGCGCACCCACGGCTTCCGCGTTCGCATGAAGACCGCTGGTGGCCGCAAGGTCATCAACGCACGTCGCGCGAAGGGCCGCAAGCGCCTCGCCATCTAAGGCTGGCGAACGGATTGCGCGCTCCGTCTGTGATAAGCGAAGCCCGCGGTGAAGCGGGAGCGGCAGGGGCGCCGCAACAGGGCTCGGTTCCGTTGCGAGCGCAAGCCGCCTTCCCCAAAGCCGCAAGGCTGCTGAAAACGGATGAATTTTCATCCGTTTTTCGTTTGCGCCCGTGGCGTCGCACCGCGCACTTCGTGGTGTACGGCCGGCCCACCGGCAATGACGCTCGCTTAGGCCTCGTGATCGGCAAGAAGTATGCGCCGCGCGCGGCCACGCGTAATCTGGTACGTCGAATCGCGCGTGAAGCGTTCCGGCTTCGTCGCGCGGAATTCGGCGGTTGGGATGTGCTGCTGCGTTTGCACACGCGCTTCGACAAGAAGGCTTTGCCGAGCGCCTCGTCGCCGCCGTTGAGGGCGCTGTGCCGCAGCGAGATTGCGGCGCTGCTCGACAAGGCAGCGCGTGAAATTGTCCGTCGCGAGGCGCCGCCCGCGGAAGCGCCCAAGACGGAATGACGCTCAAGTGACCGCTCGCCTTGCAGCCCTGCTGCGCGGGCGTCGCCCGGTACTCCACGTTGCGCGGCGCCGTTAGGCCGCACCAGCCATGCAAACGGTACTCATCGCTTTACTGCGTTTCTACAAGGTTGCCGTGAGCCCTATGCTCGGCAACCGGTGCCGTTTTTACCCTTCCTGCTCTGATTACGCGCGCGAAGCAATCCAGTATCATGGCGCCGCGCGCGGGACTTATCTCGCCGCCAGGCGTATTTGCCGCTGCCACCCGTTTTCCGCGGGCGGCGTCGATCTCGTCCCGCCTCCCACTTCTGAAAAGCGCTGACGCGCCGTTCCATCGACACTGAGACAACGCATGGATATCAAACGCACCGTCCTATGGGTCATCTTTTTCATGTCAGCGGTCATGCTGTTCGACAACTGGCAACGCGACCATGGACGCCCGTCGATGTTCTTCCCGAGCGCCAACCCGACCAAGACCGTCGGTAGCGCCGCACCGGGAACCACGACGCCGGGAACCCAGTCCGCCGATCTGCCGGCTACCAACGCAGCAGCAGCGCCGGGCAACGCGCCTGGCAATGCGCCGGCGGCGACGCAATCGCAGCTGATCAAGTTCAGTACCGACGTCTATAACGGCGAGATCGACACCCGCGGCGGCACGCTGTCGAAGCTGTCGCTCCTCAAGCAAGGCGACGGCAAGCAGCCGGATCTCGTCATCACGCTGTTCGACCGCACCGCCAATCACACGTATCTGGCGCGTACCGGCCTGCTCGGCGGCGATTTCCCGAACCATAACGACATCTACACGCCGGTGCCGAACCAGCCGCACGATCTGACGGGCGACGCCAAGTCGCTCCAGCTCAGCTTCGAGTCGCCGGTCAAGGGTGGCGTGAAGGTCGTGAAGACCTACACGTTCACGCGCGGCAGCTATGTGATCGGCGTCGACACGAAGATCGAGAACGTCGGCACCGCGCCGGTGAGCCCGTCGGTCTATATGGAACTGGTGCGCGACGACACGCCGGTGGAAACGCCGCGCTTCTCGCACACGTTCATCGGACCGGCTGTCTACACCGACCAGCACCACTTCCAGAAGATGACGTTCAGCGACATCGACAAGAACAAGGAAGACTTCGTCAATTCGGCCGACAACGGCTGGATCGCGATGGTGCAGCACTACTTCGCGTCGGCGTGGATTCCGCAGCAGGGCGCGAAGCGCGACATCTACGTCGAGAAGATCGATCCGGCGCTGTATCGCGTCGGTGTGAAGCAACCGGTGCCGGCCATCGCTCCCGGTCAATCGGCTAATGTTTCCGCGCGTCTCTTCGCCGGTCCGGAAGAAGAGCGCATGCTCGAAGGCGTCGCCCCGGGTCTGGAACTGGTGAAGGACTACGGCTATGTGACGATCATCGCGAAGCCGCTGTTCTGGCTGCTCGAGAAGATCCACAGCTATGTCGGCAACTGGGGCTGGGCGATCGTGCTGCTCACGGTGCTGATCAAGGCGGTGTTCTTCCCGCTGTCGGCCGCGAGCTACAAGTCGATGGCGCGCATGAAGGCGATCACGCCGCGTATGCAAGCCTTGCGCGAACGCTTCAAGGGCGATCCGCAGAAGATGAACGCCGCGCTGATGGAGTTGTACAAGACCGAGAAGGTCAATCCGTTCGGCGGCTGTCTGCCGGTCGTGATTCAGATTCCGGTGTTCATCTCGTTGTACTGGGTGCTGCTGTCGTCGGTTGAAATGCGCGGCGCGCCGTGGATTCTGTGGATTCACGATCTGTCGCAACAGGATCCGTTCTTCATCCTGCCGGTGCTGATGGCCGTCTCGATGTTCCTGCAGACCAAGCTGAACCCGACGCCGCCGGACCCGGTTCAAGCCAAGATGATGATGTTCATGCCGATCGCGTTCTCGGTCATGTTCTTCTTCTTCCCGGCGGGTCTGGTGCTGTACTACGTCGTGAACAACGTGTTGTCGATCGCCCAGCAGTACTACATCACGCGGATGATGGGCCAGTCGAAGACGAAACCGGCCTGATTGATGTTGGCCGCTGGCGGCGGCAGCGAGCGTGACTGACGCAAGCCGAAGCCAACTGAAGCCAGCAGAAAAACCAGCAGTAAAAAAGCCGCCCGGTTTGCGCCGGGCGGCTTTTTTATTGGGCGTCAGGTTCGCCGTCTATCGGCTGGTCAGTGCCGCCATATAATTCGGTGATCATTTCTTCGACCAGGTTTCGCTGACGCGGCGACAAGCCCTCAAGCCTCGAAGCGAGTTCAATCGTTTCAGGCGACGGCGGATATTTCTCGCCGCGCGCAAGCGGTTTGATCTTGCCGGCGGGAGGTGGCCCGTAATGCAGCCAATGAACGTCCTTTTGCAGCCAGGTGGCCAAAACCTGCAGCTTGTCGGGCATCGGAATCGTCGTACCTGCAAGCCATTTGTGGGCGGTTTGCGGAGAGACGGCGGGACCCTTGCTATAGAGCAGATTGAATTTTTTGGCTAAATCGGTCCCCCCCTTAATATCCTTGGGGAGTGAGTCTTTGAGCCGTTTAGCGAAAGCGGCTTTTTCTTTGGAGGTCGGCATGGCCCGATTGTGCAATTCAGCGCATAATCAGTGGACAACCATTCACGCTATGTTTTAACGTAAATAAGCTATTTTTAGCCTGAAATAGCCATCGAATAACGCGTTTCGCGATTTCGTCGAATATCGCTTTTTCCTTCTGCGGCTTGGGCTTCAGCGGCTCATCGGCGTCGATGCGTCGTAAGCGTGTCTTAACTCATCTTAGCCTGTTCGAGATAAATCCTTATTTGTCTGATGAGCGACGCGGAGCTTTAAGAATCCTTGCCGTCGAAGGGACGAGTGAGTGCCCGCGTTACAATGCCCAGCGCCCGCAGGTGGGCGCTTCAATCTCCTCTGACAGCCTCCTTCCCATGCTCACCACCGATTCCGATCCGATCGTCGCCATTGCTACCGCGCCTGGCCGAGGCGGTATCGGGGTCGTGCGGATTTCGTTTGGCCGCGTGGGCGAAACAGCGGCCCAGCCGCTCATGCAAGCGCTCACCGGGCAGGCGCTCGCACCGCGCCACGCCAGCTACGTGCCGTTCCTCGACGACAGCGGCAACGCCCTCGACCGTGGGATCGCGCTGTACTTTCCCGCGCCGCATTCATATACCGGCGAGCACGTGCTCGAATTGCAAGGCCACGGCGGTCCGGTGGTGCTGCAACTGGTCTTGCAGCGCTGCATCGACGCCGGCCAGGCGTTCGGTCTGCGTTTGGCCGAGCCGGGCGAGTTCACGCGTCGCGCGTTTCTTAACGACAAGCTGGATCTGGCGCAGGCCGAAGCCGTTGCCGATCTGATCGAAGCCAGCACCGAGGCCGCCGCGCGCTCGGCGGGACGCTCGCTCGACGGCGCGTTTTCGCGCGACATTCACGCACTCGTCGAAGAGGTGATCACGCTGCGGATGCTGGTCGAAGCGACGCTCGACTTCCCGGAAGAAGAAATCGATTTCCTCGAAGCCGCCGACGCCCGCGGCAAGCTCACGCGAATTCGCGAACGGCTCGCGCACGTGCTGAGCGAAGCGCGGCAAGGCGCGTTGCTGCGAGAGGGTTTGTCGGTGGTGCTCGCGGGGCAGCCGAACGTCGGTAAGTCGTCGCTGCTGAACGCACTGGCTGGCGCGGAACTGGCCATCGTCACGCCGATCGCCGGCACGACGCGCGACAAGGTTGCGCAGACCATCCAGATCGAAGGCATTCCGCTGCATGTGATCGACACCGCCGGCCTGCGCGATACCGAGGACGAAGTCGAGAAAATCGGCATTGCACGCACATGGAATGAGATCGAACGTGCGGACGTGGTGTTGCATCTGCTCGATGCAAGAACCGGCATGACCGCCGAAGACGGGACGATCGCAGGCCGCTTTCCGAGCGGTGTGCCGGTGGTGCGGGTGCTGAACAAAACCGATCTGACCGGCCTCGCGCCAGAAGTGAAATCGCTCGCCGCGGCCACGGACATCGATCTGAGCGAGGTACGCCTGTCAGCGAAACAAGGCGACGGCGTCGCGCTGCTGCGCGGAGAATTACTGCGGATCGCCGGCTGGCAAGCCGGCGCGGAGAGCGTCTATCTCGCGCGCGAACGGCATCTGATTGCGCTGCGCGCGGCACAGGAGCATCTGGCGACGGCGGCCGCGCACGCCGATCAGAACTCGCAGGCGCTGGATCTGTTCGCCGAAGAACTGCGTCTCGCACAAGACCAGTTGAACTCGATCACCGGCGAATTCAGTTCGGATGACCTGCTCGGAGTGATTTTTAGCAGGTTCTGTATCGGCAAGTAAACGGTTTCCGGAATTTTCATGAAAAGCCTTGGCAGTACTGCAATACAAACCTCATTTCGCACCCCGTCTGAAAACGTATTGGCCATCTCCGTTGACCCAAAACTGCGCAAATCTTTGGTACACAGAGGGTACGCGGTTTAAAATCGCCACTGTCCGTGGATCAACGATTCGAAAATGCCAAGACTAGCCGCTCCCCTAACCGAAGCCCAGATACGTGCACTAGAACCGCGCGAGACCCGATACTCCGTGGCAGACGGCAACGGCCTCGTGATCGAAGTCATGACGACCGGAACAAAGGTCTGGCGCTTCCGCTATTCGCTGAACGGCAAGCGGCAGCCTCTCGCTACGATCGGCGACTACAGAATGATCTCGCTGCGGGTCGCGCGCGCGAAGGCGCAGAAGTATGCCGAGATGGTCGCAAGCGGTATCTCACCCGTTGCCACGGCACGCAGGGACCGCGGTGCGGAAGGAAAGGCAGATGTTCTGCGGGAGGGGGCAGAGCTTTATCTCGCGACGGAGATGGCCGGCAAGTCGAAAGAATATCGGCGTACAACGCGGCGAGCGCTGGAAAAGGACGTCTTGCCGACCATCGGCACCAAGCCGATAAAAGCCGTGACTGCCGACGACATCCTCGCGATATGCGACAGGATCAAAGGCCGTGGCTCGCCCAAAATGGCGCTGCACACGCGCAACGTGGTGAAGCGGCTCTATGAGTATCTGATCGCTCGACAACTCGCGACGACAAACCCGGCGCAGATCATTCCGGCTCGCTCGATAGCAACATCGGACAGTCGCACTCGCGTTCTCTCCCCAGACGAAATCGGCTCGATGCTCCGATCGATTTACGCATCGAGTATCCGACGACCGTTGAAGTTAGCGCTACACCTGCTGGTGCTGACGATGGTTCGGAAATCCGAACTCGTCGAGTCGACATGGTCCGAATTCGACCTGGACGCCGCGCTATGGAAGATTCCGGCCGCACGAATGAGGCAAGACCGGGATCATGACGTGTATCTCCCGCACCAGGCGGTTGCGATGCTTCGAGAGCTGCGCGGCAGCATGACGAGTCGGAATTTCGTATTCCCGACCGTGAGGGGCAACGACCGTCCCATCGCGAAGAGCACCCTTAATCAAGCCGTCAAGGCACTCGGGCTCGACGTGGAACATTTCGTCTTGCATGACTTTCGGCGCACCGCATCGACGCACTTGCGCGAGATGGGGCAGCCTTCAGACGCGATCGAAAAGACTTTGGCGCGTGCGATCAAGGACACTGAGCGTGTCAACGGTGAGGAGGATGCCGCCGAACGGCGCCGGACCTTGCAGCTTTGGGCAGACTTCGTCGATACCCAGATCCAGGACGGCCGAAAAGTAGGAATCGACCCGTTCTGAGGGCCTCGTGCCGGCTTGGCATTGCCCGCCTTACAGAAGGTAGTTCTCGTGCGGTTGTTTGGTACACAACGCTAGACAATACATACACAAACTACTGTATATAAATGAAAAATTGATTTTTCACCAGGTTCTGCATCTCAGGACAACAGTCACGTTTGACTTTCTCCGCCGCCATCTCACAACGCCCTTTTCTCCCGCCGCCCATCGCCTACACTGAAGCATTGGCGCAACCCGATACGGAGGCTCCCATGTCTGAATCGTTGATGGCTTATTTGCTGGGACCCCTGGTGATGCTGGTGGTCGGCGTTGCGATCTGGGCTGCGTCGCACTATAGCCACAAGACAAAGCCGGAGCGCCTCGAGCGCTGGCTCGATACGCACTACGCGGAATGGTTGCATCACAAACACTGAGCGACGCGGGAAATGAAAAGGCCGTCGCGCGCTGCGACGGCCTTTCTGTGTAGCGCGCAAGCATCAGCGGCGCGCGCCAACTCGCACCACCTGCTTACCACCCCGGCTGAGGCTGCTGCGGATAGCCGTAATACCGTCCGGGTGGCGGCGCATCGCACGCGACGTACGCGCGCTGGTACTGGTCATAGCAGTATCCCGGCGGCGGACCCGCGTAGACCGGAGCCGGCTGATACACCGGTTGTGCGTACACAGGCTGGTAAGCAACCACAGGCGCCGGATTCAGAGCGGACGTCACCACCGCGCCGAGCAGCGCACCGCCGATCAGCGCGCCGACCACATCGCCGCCATTGCCATGAGCCGACGCTTGCCCCGCCACGCTCAGACTTCCGACCATCAACAACGCCACTGCAATCTTTTTCATGTCTGACTCCCGCCGTTTAGGCATGGAACAGATTGTGTATGGCGTGCGTGGAAATAGATGCTGCAAGTGGTAACGGGGGATTACCGGTGTAATGTCGGAGCCCGCCCCTCAAAGCCTTGCTGCTGCAGCGGCAAGCCCCACCCAAAACCACCTCCACTCCTCCGATCATTGTAGAATTCGCCGCATAACCCGTCAGAAAAATCTGACGAATGCAAAGCTTTCCGACCCTACGATTCCGCTGACAAATCAGCGCCGACAAGCGGGCGTCGAGATGAAGCCAAAACGTAAGGGGCGTGCGCGTGAAACAATGGACCATCCGGCAACGGATTCTGTGCAGCTTCGGCATCGTGTTGATCGTGATGCTGGCGATGGCAATCGTCACCTTCGAACAACTCGGCGGCATCGACCGCGACGCGAAGAGTCAGCAGCTGGACTCCATGCCCGGCCTCTACATCTCGACCGCGATGCGCTCCGCGTGGCTGGAGAACTACACCGTCACGCAGCGCCTCCTCTATGTGGATGAGGATCCGGACTCGGTCAAACGCGACACCACGCGCCTGACCGAAACCCAGCAGACGCTTCAGAAGCTCCTCAACGACTACAGCGCCACCATCTTCCGCCAGAACGACCGCGATCTTTTCAACGATTTCCGGCAGCAGCAGACGCAGTACCTGTCCATCGAGACATCGCTGACGAACACGCTGCCGGGTTCGAAAGAGAACGCCGCGCACATCTTCACCACGCAACTCACGCCGGTTTGGGAAAACGGCCGGGTGGCAGTAAGCAAGATCGTTGACGACAACAAGAGCGCCGCCGACGAATCCTCCGAGAGCATCCGCAAGTCGGTCGAAACCACCCGCATCGTGCTGCTCGTCATGCTGCTGATCGCCGCGGTCGCCGCCGTGCTGGCCGGTTACTGGCTGCTGCGCGCGGTCACCACGCCGATGGCCAAGGTGCTGCAAGTCGTCGACATCATGCGCACCGGCGATCTCACGCAACGTCTGCAACTGAACCGCGCTGATGAAATCGGCGCGCTCGAAGCCGGCTTCAACCGGATGACCGACGAGCTGACCGCGCTGGTCGGCCAGGCGCAGAAGTCGGCGGTGCAGGTCACCACCTCGGTCACGGAAATCGCCGCGACATCGCGCGAGCAGCAAGCCACGGCGAACGAAACCGCCGCGACCACGACCGAGATCGGCGCGACCTCGCGCGAAATCTTCGCGACCTCACGTGATCTGCTGCGCACGATGAACGAAGTCTCCGAAGTCGCCGGCCAATCGGCGGCGCTCGCGGGCACCGGCCACGCCGGCCTGACGCGCATGGAAGAAACCATGCGCCTCGTGATGGAAGCGGCCGGCTCGGTCAACGCGAAGCTCGCGATCCTCAACGAGAAGGCCAGCAACATCAACCAGGTCGTCGCCACCATCACCAAGGTCGCGGACCAGACCAACCTGCTCTCGCTGAACGCGGCGATCGAAGCGGAAAAAGCCGGCGAATATGGCCGCGGCTTCGCGGTCGTGGCGACGGAAATTCGCCGCCTCGCCGATCAGACGGCGGTGGCGACCTACGACATCGAACAGATGGTCAAGGAGATCCAGTCAGCGGTGGCCGCGGGCGTGATGGGCATGGACAAGTTCTCCGAAGAAGTGCGGCGCGGCATGCTCGACGTGCAGAACGTCGGCGGCCATCTTACGCAGATCATCCAGCAGGTGCAGGCGCTCGCGCCGCGCTTCTCGATGGTCAACGAAGGCATGCAGACGCAAGCCACCGGCGCCGAGCAGATCACCCAGGCGCTGACGCAGCTGTCGGAGGCCGCGCAGCAAACGGCCGAATCGTTGCGCCAGTCGACCCAGGCCATCGACGATCTGACGCACGTCGCCAATAGTCTGCGCACCGGCGTATCGCGCTTCAAGGTGACGGCCTGACGCGCCGCGGCGGGCTCACTGAAACACATACCCGCGCCCACACGCCGATGCTCTTCATCCTCTTCACGCTCGATAGCGAACGCTATGTGATCGACGCGACGCAGGTGGAGCGTCTGATGCCACTCGCCCCCCAACCGCCGAAGACGATTCCCGGCGCGCCGCCGTGGGTCGCGGGCGTGCTCGATCACGAAGGCGCGCCGCTGCCGGTGATCGACTTGCCGGCGCTCGCGCTCGGCCGCCCCGCCGCCCAGTTGATGTCGACCCGCGTCGTGCTGGTGCGCTATCCGCACGCGGGCACGGTGCGCCTGCTCGCGCTGCTGCTCGAAGGCGCGACGCGCACGATCCGGCTCGAAGCCGATGCGTTCCAGGACACCGGCATCGACACGCCGCACGCGCGCTATCTCGGCCCCGTCGCGCGCGAAGCGGGCGGTCTGGTGCAGTGGATTCGCGTCGAGCATCTGCTGCCCGACGATGTAAAAGCGCTGCTGTTTCCCGAGGCGCACGCATGAACGCGCATCATCAGAACGCGCCGCTCTATCGGCGCTTCGCGGATCTGCTGCATCGAACCATCGGGCTCGACGCGGCGTCGGTCGGTCATAGCGCGATCGAGCGCGCGGTCGATCTGCACGCCGCCGCCTGGTGCGCGGACGGTCACGCCGACGCCACGCTCGACGACTACTGGGACGCGGCGCAGGCGTCGCCCGCGATGGTGCAGGCGCTGGTCGAAACGGTCGTCGTGCCGGAGACCTGGTTCTATCGCGACGCCGACGCGTTCAAGGCGCTCGCGCGGCTCGCGCATGAACGCCTGTATCAGCGCGGCACGGCGATGCCGCTGCGCATCCTGAGCCTGCCGTGCTCGACCGGAGAAGAGCCTTACACGATCGCGATGACGCTGCTCGACGCGGGCATCGACGCCGCGCACATGCGCATCGACGCGATGGATATCAGCGAACGTTCGCTCGCCCTCGCGCAGCATGCCGTGTACGGCCGCAATTCGTTTCGCGGCAACGCATTCCCGTTTCGCGACGCCCATTTCACGCGCACCGAGGACGGCTGGCGTCTCGCACCGCGCATCGTCGAAGCCGTGCGGTTTTCGCGCGCGAATCTGATGCAACTCGATGCATCGGCGCTCGGCGTCTACGATTTCGTGTTCTGCCGCAACGTGCTGATTTACTTCGATCGCGAAGCACAGCAAACGGCGTTGCAAGCGCTCGACAGCGTGCTCGCCGAAAACGGCACGCTGTTCGTCGGGCCGTCCGAAACCGGGCTGTTGATGCGCTACGGCATGCAGTCCGCGAAGATTCCGTTGGCGTTTGCATTCCATCGCGCCGCGGCCGCTGAAGCGCAGCGCGACGCGCGACACACCGCGCCGCTCGCCACCGCCGCGGCTCTTGCCATGACGCATTCGTTCGTACCCGCGCTTGCGCCGGTGCAAGTGTTCTCCGCACAGCCTTTCGCGTGGCCCGATCCGGTTGCACGCACGCCGTTCAATGGCGTTGCGCTGCAAACGCCGAAGCCGTCAAAAACCGTCCCACCGCCACCCGATCACGCACCGCCCACCACCACCGCACACGACACGTTGCAAGCCGCGCGCGCGTTGGCGGATGCCGGCCGCCTCACCGAAGCCGCCCATGCGATCACCGCGTATCTCGAACACCATGCACCACACGCCGACGCGTTCTATCTGCTCGGCGTCCTCGCCGACGCCGGCGGCGACATGAACCAGGCGCGCGGCCACTATCGCAAGGCGCTGTACCTCGATCCGCAGCACGCGGAAGCATTGGCGCATCTGGCGACGCTGCTCGAACTCGAAGGCGACCGCGCCGGCGCGCGTCTGCTGATGCAACGCGCGTCGCGCGCCCAAGGAGCGCAACGTGGCTGACGATCGCACGGTGGCGTTCGACGATTGCTGGAATCGAATTGGCGTGCGCGGCGATTCGTCGTGCGAGCGTCTTGTCGAATATGTACGTTGCCTGAACTGCCCAGTGTTCGAAACCGCGGCGGCGAGGTTGCTGGAGCGCCCGATTCCGCTCGTGGATCTCGCGCAGCATGACGTCAGCGCGCCCACCCAGCACACAAGCCAAGGCGCGTCCGAATCGTTCCTCATCTTCCGCATCGGCGACGAATGGCTCGCGCAGCCCACGCCGATCTTCAAACGTATCGTGCAGACGCGGCCGATTCATACGTTGCCGCATCGGCAACATCGCGCGGTGCTGGGCGTCGTCAATGTGCAGGGTGAGTTGCTGGTGTGCCTGTCGCTCGCGCATCTGCTCGGTTTCGAGCCGGACATCGCGGCGTGCGACGACAAAGCACCTCACGATCTGCCGCGCCTGCTGGTGGTCTCGCGCGCCGAAGAGCACGCGGTGTTTCCTGTCGACCAGGTCGACGGCGTGCATCGGATCGCGCTGTCCACTTTCTGCCCGCCGCCCGCAACGCTCTCGCACGCCGCCGCGTCGCATACGCACGCGGTCGCGCCGTGGCGCGGCATGACGGTCGGCCTGCTCGACGCCGACGCGCTGTTCGACACCTTGAACCGGAGTCTCGGATGACGGACCCACATCGGCCGTCGCTGATCGATCTGTTCCGCGAAGAAGCGCGGACCCAGGCGCGCGTGCTCAACGACGGCCTGCTCGCACTCGACCGCGCGCCGCGCGATGCCGCCGCGCTGGAGGCCTGCATGCGCGCCGCCCATTCGCTGAAAGGCGCGGCGCG
The DNA here is from genome assembly GCF_038050405.1 of Paraburkholderia sp. IMGN_8. NCBI lineage: Bacteria > Pseudomonadati > Pseudomonadota > Betaproteobacteria > Burkholderiales > Burkholderiaceae > Paraburkholderia > Paraburkholderia sp. IMGN_8. The sequence goes on from NZ_CP150900.1 coordinate 4,609,491, forward strand.
CATCGTCGGCGTGCAGGTCGGCGTCGATCTCGCGCACGCGATGGAGGATTGCTTCGTCGCCGCGCAGGAAGGGCGCGCCTTACTCGACACCGCGTGGATCGATGAACTGCTGCGTGGCGTCGATCTAGTCGCGCGGATCGGTAACGATGAAGACGAGTCGGCGCGTGACGGTGTCAGCGCGTGCGTGGCGTCGTTGCAGGCGCGGATGGCGGGTGTCGTGCCGCATGGCGCGGCGACGCGGCGCGACGTGTCGCCGGCGGCCGTCTTACTGCCGCTTGAAGCGCCCGAACCGCAAAGCGCATCCACCCACGATGACGCCGCGTTCAACCTGCTAGCCGACGCCCTGCGCGCGGAAGCGCCGCCTGCGGAAGCCGCGCAGGTAACCACGCTGGCAACCACGCCGGCAACCGGCCTGGCCACAGGCGACATCGCCAGCCCGGTGAACGAATCCGGCCGCATGCTGCGCGTGCGCGCCGACAACCTCGACCGTCTGCTGTCCTTGTCCGGCGAATCGCTGGTCGAATCGCGCTGGCTCAAACCGTTCGCGCAATCGATGCTGCGCGTCAAGCGCGTCCAACGCGACAGCAACCGCGCTTTGGATCAGTTGCACGAAACGCTCGCCGACCTGCAACTCGATCCGCGCGCGCACGCCGCGCTCGAAGCGCTACGTCGTCTGACTGCGGAATCGCAGCATCTGCTCGCCGAGCGTCTCGCCGATCTGGAGAGCTTCGACCGCCGCTCGACGCATCTGTCGCAACAGCTTTACGACGCCGCCTTGCAATGCCGGATGCGCCCATTCGGCGACGGCACCAGCGGTCTCGCGCGCATGGTGCGCGACGTCGCGCGCTCGCTCGGCAAGAAGGTGCGCTGGCAACTGGTCGGTGAATCGACCCAGGTGGACCGCGACATCCTCGATCTGCTCGAAGCGCCGCTCGGCCACATGCTGCGTAACGCGATCGACCACGGCATAGAAGCGCCTGCCGTGCGCATCGCGCGCGGCAAGCCGGAGGAAGGCACGCTCACGCTCGACGCGCGCCACACCGCCGGCGCGCTGCTCATCACCGTATCCGACGACGGCGCGGGCATCGATCTCGATGCATTGCGCGCGTCGATCGTCCGCAAGAAACTGGCGAGCGCGGAAACCGCCGCGCGTCTGTCGGACGCCGAGTTGCTCAACTTTCTCTTGCTACCGGGTTTCTCGTTGCGCGACCAGGTCACCGATGTGTCGGGCCGCGGCGTCGGTCTCGATGCGGTGCACGACGTCGTCAAGCGCGTGCGCGGCGCGGTGCGCATCACGCACGAACCCGGCCTGGGCACGCGCGTGCAGTTGCAGTTGCCGCTCACGCTCTCGGTGATTCGCAGCCTGCTGGTCGAAGTCGCGGGCGAGCCGTACGCGGTACCGCTCGCGCACGTGAACCGCACGCTGCACGTGGACCGCGCGGATATCGAATTGCTCGAAGGGCATCAGCACATCGCCTTCGACGGCCGCCGCATCGGCGTCGTCACCGCGCATCAGATTCTCGACACCGCGCCGCTCGCCAACGAAGCCGAGACTGTCAGCGTGATTGTGTTAGGTGACGGCGCGCAAACCTACGGCGTGGCGGTCGACCGGTTTCTCGGCGAGCGGATGCTGGTCGTGCAACCGCTCGACGCGCGCCTCGGCAAGATCAGGAACATCACCGCCGGCGCGCTGATGGAAAACGGCGATCCGGTGCTGATCGCCGATGTCGACGACTGGCTGCGCTCGGTCGAAAGGCTCGTCGCCGGCGGCGATCTGCGACACGCGCAGCACGGTGCGGCGCACACGGCGCAGCGCGTCACGCGGCGCGTGCTGGTGGTCGACGATTCGCTCACCGTGCGCGAGCTCGAGCGCAAGCTGCTGGCCACACGCGGCTACGACGTGACGATCGCCGTCGACGGCATGGACGGCTGGAACGCGGTGCGCAGCGAGCGCTTCGACCTCGTCATCACCGACATCGACATGCCGCGGATGGACGGCATCGAACTCGTCACGCTCATCAAGCGCGATCCGCAGCTGCAAGCGCTGCCGGTGATGATCGTCTCGTACAAGGATCGCGAAGAAGACCGCCGCGCCGGTCTGAACGCAGGCGCGGATTACTATCTGGCAAAAGGCAGTTTCCATGACGAAGCCCTGCTCGACGCAGTGCGTGATTTGATCGGCGAGGCCTACGGGTAAAACGGATGAAGATCGGAATCGTCAATGACTTGCCGCTCGCCGTCGAGGCGCTGCGCCGCGCGCTCGCGGCGCGCCACGACTACGAAGTGCTGTGGGTCGCGCAGGACGGCCAGCAAGCGGTCGATTTCTGCACCGCGCAGCGGCCCGACATCGTGCTGATGGACCTTGTGATGCCGAACGTGGACGGCGTCGAAGCCACCCGCCGCATCATGGCGCGCGCGCCGTGCGCAATCCTGATCGTGACCGTCGACGTGGGTGCGAACGCGTGGCGCGTCTACGAAGCGATGGGCGCGGGCGCGCTCGATGCGGTCGATACGCCGTCGCTGAGCGGCCCGGACGCGCACAAGAGCATCGCCACGCTGATCGCCAAGATCGACTGCATCGAGGCGTTGGTAGAGGAGCGCAATGCGCCTGGCGCGGCCACTGCGTCGAGGGTTAAGAACGGGACGAATCGCGACACGCCGCTGGTCGCAATCGGCGCGTCGGCGGGCGGGCCGTCTGCACTGGCCACGTTGCTCGCCGGTTTGCCGAAGGATTTCGCGGCCGCCATCGTGATCGTGCAACACGTCGACGCGGCGTTTGCCGCCGGCATGGCCGACTGGCTGAATCAGCAGTCGGCATTGCCGGTGCGGATCGCGCGCGAAGGCGACCGGCCGCAAGCGGGCGTCGTGCTGCTCGCCGCCACCGACGATCACCTTCACCTGAAGCTGCCCAACGTGCTCGGCTATACCCGCGTGCCGGAAGAGACGCCTTACCGGCCTTCCGTCGACGTGTTTTTTCATAGCGTGGTCGCACGCTGGCCGGCGCGGGCGATCGGCGTGCTGCTGACCGGCATGGGCCGCGACGGCGCGATCGGACTCAAGGCGATGCGTACCAAGGGCTATCACACGATCGCCCAGGACGAGGCGACCTGCGCCGTCTACGGTATGCCGAAGGCGGCTGCGGCGCTCGACGCGGCCGCCGCGATCCTGCCGTTGCCGCGTATTGCCGCGGCGCTGGTAACGGCGGTCGCCGCGCAATAGCCGCGTTCACGCCTACATTGAGCGCCGCTTCGATTCACTGACATTCATTCTGGCTGATCATCATGGACACTCGCAAACCGCACCAGGACGCCAACGCGCCAGACCTCGCAGAAGACGCCGCGACCGCGCCGGCGCACGCGGTGGACGCGCCGAATCACGCAGTCGACGCGTTGGCCCGCATCCTCGCCAATCCGCCCGCGGCCGAGTGCCCGATCATGGTGTTGCTGGTCGACGATCAGGCGATCATCGCCGAGGCGATCCGTCAGGCGCTGGCCGGCGAACCGAACGTCGATTTCCACTACTGCGCGTCGCCCGAAGAGGCAGTGCACTGTGCCGAGGAAACCCGCGCGACGGTGATCCTGCAAGATCTCGTCATGCCCGGCACCGACGGCCTCACGCTCGTGCGGCAATACCGGCAGAATCCGACGACGCGCGATATTCCGATCATCGTGTTGTCGACCAAGGAACAGCCGCTCGTGAAAAGCGCGGCGTTCGCCGCCGGTGCAAACGACTATCTCGTGAAGCTGCCGGATCGCATCGAGTTGATCGCGCGGATTCGCTATCACTCGCGCTCGTACCTGAACCTCCTGCAACGCGACGAGGCGTATAAGGCGCTGCGCCAGTCGCAACAGCAGTTGCTCGCGACCAATCTGGAATTGCAGCGGCTCACGCATTCGGACGGCTTGACGGGCTTGTCGAATCGACGTTACCTCGATCAGTATCTGGCCGCCGAGTGGCGTCGTAGCACGCGCGATCAGGCCGGCCTCGGCTTTCTGATGATCGATGTGGATAACTTCAAGGCGTACAACGACACCTACGGACACGTGGCCGGCGACGAAGTCCTCAAAGATATCGCGCACACTGTCGAGTCCTGCGTCGGACGCTCGTCGGATCTCGCGGCGCGATTTGGCGGGGAAGAGTTTGCGGTCGTGGTGCCGGGCACGTCGTCGGGCGGATTGCGTTTGCTGGCCGAAAAGATCCGCCTCGCGATCGAAGCGCTGCAGATTCCGCATGCGGGATCGGCGAGCGGCGTCGTGACGATCAGCATAGGCGCGGCGATAATCGTGCCGTCCGCGTCCGACCCCGTAACGACGCTTATCGAAGCCGCCGACGTCGGGCTGTATCGTGCGAAGCGGGACGGCAAGAATCAGGTGGCGGTGAGCGATTGACCCGGTGAACGCGCAGTTGCAGCGCCACTGGATAGCAACGCGCCCGGGCATATCGCCGGGCGCGTTTTCATTTGAAGCGGCGTTGCTTCAGCATTGCCATGAAGCGGCGCCCGCGGGCATCTCGCCGCGATATTTTTTGCGCGCTTCGGCAAGCACGTTGGCCTCGAGTGCGCCCTCGTCCACGAGCGCCTTTAACGCTGCGATCACGATCGCCGCGCGGTCCACTTCGAAGAACGCGCGCAACGCCTGACGCGTGTCGCTGCGGCCGAAGCCATCGGTGCCGAGCGTCACGTAGCGGCGCGGCACATAGGCGCGAATCAGTTCGGGCACCGCGCGGACATAGTCGGTTGCGGCGATCACCGGGCCTTTGGATGCGGCGAGCGCTTTCGTCACATACGGCGCTTCCGTCGTCTCACCGTGACGCGCGAGGCGTTCCGACGCCATACCGTCGCGCTGCAACTCGGTAAAGCTGGTCACGCTCCACACGGCGGCTTCGATCTGCCAGTCGTCCTTCAGCATCTGCCGCGCAGCGATGATTTCGCCGAGAATCGCGCCAGCACCGAGCAGTTGCACTTGCGAAGACGTCGCCTGATTAGCTAGCGGATAGATGCCCTTCAGGATGCCTTCGCGCGTCGCATCCAGATCGCCGCCGGGCACCGAAGGCTGCGCGTAGTTTTCATTCATCACCGTCACGTAATAGAACACGTCACGCTGTTCTTCGACCATCTCGCGCATGCCCGCGTCGACGATCGCCGCGACTTCGTACGCGAACGCCGGATCGTACGCACGGCAGTTCGGAATCGTCGATGCCGCCAGATGGCTCGTGCCGTCCTGATGCTGCAGGCCTTCTCCGCCGAGCGTCGTCTTGCCCGAGGTCGCGCCGATCAGGAAACCTCTCGCGCGCTGATCCGCAGCGGCCCAGATCAGGTCGCCGATGCGCTGAAAGCCGAACATCGAGTAGTAGATGTAGAACGGCAACATCGGCAGGTTGTGCACGCTGTACGAGGTCGCCGCCGCAATCCACGACGACACCGCGCCCGCTTCCGAAATCCCTTCCTCGAGAATCTGCCCGTTGGTGTCCTCGCGGTAGTACAGCATCGAGCCGAGGTCCTCCGGCTCGTACAACTGCCCGAGCGGCGAATAAATACCGACCTGACGGAACATATTCGCCATGCCGAAGGTGCGTGCCTCATCGGCGACGATCGGCACCACGCGCGGACCCACTTCGTTGTCCTTGAGCAGCGCGGTCAGCATCCGGACCAGCGCCATGGTCGTGGACATTTCGCGGCCGTTCGAATCCAGCGCGAATTGCCCCCAGGAGGACATCGGCGGGACGATCAGCCCCTTCGATGCAACTCTCCGCCTTCTGGGCAGATAGCCTCCCAGGGCAGCCCGGCGAGCATGCAGGTATTGCATCTCCGGGCTGTCGTCCGCTGGCTTGTAAAACTTCACCTGTCCGACGTCCTCATCCGTGAGCGGCAGGCGGAAGCGGTCGCGAAACGCCTTGAGGTCGTCGAAGCCGAGTTTCTTTTGCTGATGCGTGGTCATCCGGCCTTGGCCCGAGGCGCCCATGCCGAAGCCCTTCATCGTCTTCGCGAGGATCACCGTCGGTTGGCCGCGATGCGCGAGCGCCTTCGCATACGCCGCGTGCAGCTTGCGCACGTCGTGGCCGCCGCGGCGCAAGCGGTCGACGTCGTCGTCGGAAAGCTGCGCGGCGAGCGCCGCCAGCTCCGGGTTCTGGCCGAAGAAGCGTTCGCGGTTATACGCGCCGTCGTTCGCCGAGAAAGTCTGGAATTGCCCGTCGACGGTGTGCGCGAACGCGCGCAGCAACGCGCCGGTGCGGTCGCGCGAAAACAGCGCGTCCCAGTCCGAACCCCAGATCACCTTGATCACGTTCCAGCCGGCGCCGATGAAATGCGCCTCGAGTTCGTCGATGATGCGGCCGTTGCTGCGCACCGGACCATCCAGCCGTTGCAGGTTGCAGTTGATCACGAACACGAGATTATCGAGCCCCTCGCGGGCGGCCAGCGACAACGCGCCGGTCGATTCCGGCTCGTCCATCTCGCCGTCGCCAAAGAATCCCCACACCTTGCGCCCGCCGGTCTCTGCGAGGCCACGGTTGGCGAGGTAGCGCATGAAGCGCGCCTGGTAAATCGCGTTGATCGGGCCGATGCCCATCGAGCCTGTAGGGAACTGCCAGAAGTCCGGCATGAGCCACGGATGCGGATACGAGCACAGCCCCGGCCCGGCAATCTCGCGGCGGTAGTGTTGCAGGTGCTGCTCGCCCAAAAATCCTTCGAGGTAGGCCCGTGCATAGACGCCCGGCGACGAATGCGGCTGGAAGTAGACGAGGTCGCCCGTGCCCTCCTCGCCGTTTGATGCCGCGGCCCGGAAGAAATGGTTGAAGCCGACCTCGAACAGATCCGCCGCTGACGCATAGCTCGCGATATGGCCACCGAGTTCGCCGTATGCCTGGTTCGCGCGCACCACCATCGCCAGCGCATTCCAGCGCAGCGCGGCAGCGAGGCGCTCTTCGAGTTCGAGATTGCCCGGATAACGCGGCTGCTGCTCGAGCGGGATCGTGTTCTGGTACGGTGTGACGGTGGTCCGCGCCGATTCCACGCCGAGCGACAGCGCATGCCCTGCAAGCTTGTCGAACAGGAACTGCGCGCGATCGCGGCCGACGTGCGCGACCACTGCATCGAGCGCCTCCAGCCATTCGGCGGTTTCCTGCGGGTCGGTGTCTTCACGTTCCGCGCGTTCCACGCCTTGAACATTCAAGGACCGCACCTGCTCGCTACCGCTGGACAAATCCGTCATGGCACCACTCCCGCAAGGAGGCGTTCAACTCGAAATCGAGTGAATTAATGGTACCCATCCATCCGCAAAATGAGCCTCTCATTTGCTTGTGATCTCGCTCTGGGATAGGCTATTTATTCCGAATTTCGCGCCCATCACGGAATATTTCATCTATGACCATGCCACCCAGACGGCTCGATCGCATCGACATCGGCATCCTGAGCCAGTTGCAGCAGAACGCGCGCATTACCAACGCGGATCTGGCCCGCTCGGTGAATCTGTCGCCGACGCCCTGCTTCAATCGCGTGCGCGCGCTCGAAAAACTCGGCCTGTTCAAGCAGCAGGTCACGTTGCTGAACCCGGAGCCGCTCGGGCTGCGCATCAACGTGTTCATTCAGGTGAGTCTGGAGAAGCAGGTGGAAGACGCGCTGCAGCGTTTCGAGCAGGCGATTTCGGAGCGCCCCGAGGTGATGGAGTGCTATCTGATGACGGGCGACGCCGACTATCTCTTGCGCGTCGTGATGCCGGACATGCAGACGCTGGAGCGCTTCATCGTCGATCATCTGACGAAGATTCCGGGCATTTCGAACATCCGCTCCAGCTTTGCTTTGAAACAGGTGCGCTATAAAACGGCGCTGCCGCTGCCGTCGTCAGGACTGACGCTGGTCGATCCTGACGACGTCGCGACCGACTGGCGTTAAACCGCCGCTGAGGTGCGCGTATAGCGTTGCGCCGGAACCTTGTGCGAGAGGTTCGGTTGCAGTTGCAGGCGGGCGCTGTTGAAGCGCTCCCAATCGGCCGCGTCCGGTAGCGACGGGATCGTCACCAGTTCACCTTGATCGAGGGCCACGAGCGCGGCGTCCACCATATCCTCGGCGGTCATCACGATCTGCGCGGGCAGATGCTCGACCGCGAGGCCGGCACGGTCCCAGAACGCGGTGCTGGTGGCGCCGGGCAGCACGGCTTGCAACTGCACGCCCTTGCCGCCGACTTCATGATGCAGCGACTGCGTCAGATTCAACACATAGGCTTTGGTGCCGCTATAGGTGCCGTTCAGCGTCTCCGGCGACAGCGCGACGATCGACGAGATATTGATCACGATACCGTTCGCCCGCTCGACGAAACCCGGCACCGCCGCCGCGGTGAGACGCGTAAGGGCCGTCACGTTCAACTCGATCATCTTGTCGAGTTCGTCGACGTCCGAGTCGATCAGCGACGCCGTCGCGCCCACGCCCGCGTTGTTGACCAGCATCGTGATACTGCTATCCGTGCGCAGGCGCTCTTCGATGCGACGCGTGTCGGCCTTGACGGTCAGATCGGCGGCGACGATTTCAACGTGGCGGCCGGTCTCACGGGTGAGGCGCTCGGCCACATCGGTCAGGCCCTTCACGTTGCGCGCCACCAGAATCAGGTCGTAGCCGCGCCGCGCGAGGCGGTCCGCGTAAACGGCGCCGATGCCCGACGATGCGCCCGTGATCAATGCCTTGCCTTTGTTTGCTTGCGTTGCCATGGAAACTCTCCTTACGGGCGGCAGGCGTCGACGCTTGCGCCCTGATCGTTGAATGGGAAAACCGATGACTTCCCCGCAGTCGCCGCTTTGCTTGAGGCGGTCTTGCGGTGTTGACGAACGAAGTCTAGGCGCGTAGCCTGCTGTCTCAAATGTCGTATTTACCTCGTTTTAGGACATCGCGATGAAACGTATTGGCGTGGTGGTTTTCCCCGGCTTCCAGATCCTCGATATGGTCGCGATCTCCGTCTTCGAGCTGGCGAACATGGAAGCTCCGCAGCCGGAGTACGAGGTGGAAGTCATCTCCGAGCACGGCGGGCTGGTGCGCAGTTCGTCCGGCGTGCAGATCGCGACGCAGCCGTTCGGCGATCCGTCGTACGACACGGTGGTCGTCACGGGTGCGCTGTCGATCGAACCGTCTTCGCCGGGGTTGCTGGCCTTTCTAGGCGAGGCGCTGGCCGCGTCCCGCCGCACCACCAGCATCTGCACCGGCGCCTTCGTGCTGGCCGAAGCGGGCATTCTCGACGGCCGGCACGCCACGACCCACTGGCGCTTCGCCCGCGAATTGCAGCAGCGCTATCCCGAGGTTCGTATGGATGAAGACCGCATCTTTATCGTCGACGGATCGGTGTGGACGTCGGCCGGCATGACCGCGTGCATCGATCTGTGTCTGGCGCTCGTCGAAAACGATCTTGGCATCGACGTCTCGCGCGCGGTCGCCAAGAAGATGGTGGTCTATCACCGGCGCACCGGCGGGCAATCGCAGTTCTCGGCCATGCTCGATCTGGAGCCCAAATCCGATCGGATTCAGGACGCGCTGTCGTACGCGAAGAATCATCTGCGCGAGCCGCTGACGGTCGAACAGCTCGCCGACGTCGCGCACCTGAGCCCGCGCCAGTTCAGCCGTGCCTTCCGCGACGAGACGCGGCAGTCGCCGGCAAAGGCCATCGAGGCGCTGCGCGTGGAAGCCGCGCGCTCGATGCTCGAAGCCGGCCGTCATTCGATGGAAGCGGTCGCCGCCGAAACCGGTTTTATCGATACCGAACGGATGCGGCGCGCCTTTCTGCGGGCGTTCGGCCAGCCGCCGCAAGCGATCAAACGGGCGGCGCGCGCGTTGTAACAGATGTGGTGGACAATACCGGCGAGAGCGGTGAGAGCAGCAAAACCCTGATTCGTACCGGCAACCAGAGAGGACGCGCAATGAACTACGACGACAGCAATCCCTTCGCAAGGATTCTGCGTGGCGAACTACCCTGCATCAAAGTCGCGGAAACCGACGCGGCGCTCGCCTTCATGGACTTGATGCCGCAAGCCGACGGTCACGTGCTGGTCGTGCCGAAGGAAGCGGCAGTGGAGATTTTCGAGCTGTCGGATGCGTCGGTAGTCGCTTGCATGCGGATGACGCAGAAGCTGGCCATCGCCCTGCGCGCGGCCTTGCGCCCGGACGGCATGTTCATCGGACAGTTCAACGGCAGCGCGGCGGGACAAACCGTGCCGCACGTGCATTTTCACGTGATTCCGCGCTGGGAGGGGGAGCCGTTGCGCATGCACGCCCGCGACGTCGCCGATGCCGCCACGCTCGAAGCGCTCGCCAAACGCATCCGCGAGCATTGGCGCGTAGATTGAGCGGGGCTCGGGCGGTTAAGCGCGCAAAAAAACCCGCGTACAGCGGGTCGGGTCCAGGCTAATACAGGGAAAGGTCGAGTCGGCAAATGTCATGCTGAAGGCATAACGTAGCGAACCGCGCCGCGACGCGGCGTCACGGTTCGCGCAGCACCAGCACACCCCGCGACGACTCAAGGACGATTCCGCATGCGACGCAACGGATGCCGCCAGTCAATACGGTGAGGCGGTACATCCATGTGTCGCAACTCCTGCTGATGCCTATGCTCTTGCCACAATTCGTCGGAGAAAAGCAACGCGACAATCACGAGTGGCACGACCAGAAACGCGCCCAGTATCAGTTGCTCGATCATGGTAGCCTCCGATCGCTAGTGCATGATTTCATTGTAGAGCAGCACGCGTACCCACACGGTGTCACACCACTCATAATTTTGCGATAACCCGTCTGCGACAATGCGACGCCCTGCCCTCGCCGAATCTGCGCGCCGTCTCGCTCTTTGCAAAATCGCGCTGCTGCGGCTGCATGCGTTGCAAGAACTCCCTGCGCTGCGGCCGGACTAACAGAAACGCGCGCCTCGGCTCGCCTATTCAAACGAATAAGTCTCAAGGGGAATCCAATGACTACCGAACGCAGCAACGAACTCACGTTGCGCCCACTCGAGCGAACCGATCTGCGGTTCGTCCACGAAGTGAACAACAACGCGAAAATCATGCGTTACTGGTTCGAAGAGCCATACGAAACGTTTTCCGAGCTGACCCAACTGTACGACCAGCACGTGCACGATCTGCGCGAGCGGCGCTTCGTCGCGATCGATAACGCGGGCGAAACCGTTGGCGTCGTGGAGTTGATCGAACTGGACTATATCCACCGGCGCGGTGAGTTCCAGATCATCATCGCGCCGCATGCACAGGACCGCGGCTACGCCACCCTCGCCACGCAGCTCGCGATCGACTATGCGTTTTCAGTGCTGAATCTGCGCAAGATCTATCTGATTGTCGATACGTCGAACACGGCCGCCATCCATGTCTATGAGAAGTGCGGTTTCAAGCATGAGGCCGAGCTGATCGAAGAGTTTTTTGGCAATGGCCAGTATCACAACGCCTTGCGCATGTGCATGTTTCAGTCCGAGTTCTTTGCGACCCATCAGCGCGGCGATTGAGCCGCTGTCTCGCACGGCGCGCGCTGGCGCGTCGCCCTGTGCGCGCCCGGTTGTCAGACCTGGCACCTTTTCTCTTCTGCACATACACCGTTATTTCGCGATTTTTCTTTAGTCGGTTGAATGACTTTGTGTGCAATGCACCAAGTCCAGGCGTTAATTGTATTAAATCGCTTAATTGGCGCTGCGCGTTTACGCGAATACGAACCGCAAAGCTTTACTGGTTAAAGCGGTGCGCCCTGCCCGTCTTTTAGTTATCCGTTTCAATCCTGCGTCTTGAAGACTTTGCTTGCCGGTTAACGAGGTGCGGCAGCAGGTGCGACAATTCGCCGCTGTTGCGACCGCACACAAGATGTGCTTGTCGTTCGCTCGCGTTCTCCTAAAGTGCGAGTTGCGGGTTCGACGTTGAAGTTAAATACATAGCTAACCTGAGTAATAAACCCGCACCGGAGGAACATATGAAATCGCGAATCGCCCTTCTTTTCGCCATTGCGGGTTTGGCTGCCGCTTCTGTTCAAGCGCAAGACGTTGTCGTCAAGCCGCAGCAAACCATCCAGTTCAAGGCGAATGCGTATGGCTGCCTGTCGAAGGATAAACTCGACGCCGCCGATCAGCATGCGCAAGCCGGTGAACAGCAAAAGATGCAGGAATTCTTCTCCGGATACCAGTGCATTTCAACGCCTGAAAATTCGAGTTTCCGGGTGGTCCGCGTGGTTGGGCATGACGTCGAATTCGTGAATTCCGCTAATAGCGATACGCAAGGCCTCTGGGCTAACGATCGATTCATCAAGCAATAAGCGCCCGCGCTCCGGCGAAACGCCGGACGCGGTTCGTGTTGTCAATCCTCTGACTTCAAAAGCCGGAGGCGGTGAACCTGTGAGTTATAAATCGGCTGGGCGAATTGCCCGGCCGTTTTTATTGGTGGCTCCAGCCTGATTGCTGAAGCGAATAAAAAAAACCGATGCGGATTGTCGGTCCGCATCGGCAGCACGCCTTCTCGCAAAGCGCAGGAACAACCGTCAAACGGTCAAACGTCGATCAATGCGAATCGCGCGGCACTGGCGCGCCGCTCGATCCCACCAGGAAGTCTAGATCCGCGCCCTGATCTGCTTGCAGCACATGTTCGACGTAAAGCTTGTAGTAGCCGCGCCTGGGCGGTTCCGGTGGCTGCCATGCGGCGCGGCGGCGCGCCAGTTCGGCGTCGGAGACATCCAGATGCAGGCGCCGTGCTTCGACGTCGAGTTCGATCATGTCGCCGGTCTGCACGAACGCGAGCGGCCCGCCTGCCGCCGCTTCCGGCGACACGTGCAACACCACCGCGCCGTATGCCGTGCCGCTCATGCGTCCGTCGGAAATGCGCACCATGTCCGTAATGCCCTTTTGCAGCACCTTCTTCGGCAGCGGCATGTTGCCGACTTCGGCAAAGCCCGGATAGCCCTTCGGCCCCGCGCCCTTGAGCACCATGATGCAGTGCTCGTCGATCTCGAGCGACTCGTCGTCGATCTTCGCGTGCAATTCCTCGATGTTCTCGAACACCACCGCGCGTCCGCGATGCTTCAGCAAATGCGCTGTGGCCGCCGACGGCTTGATCACCGCGCCGTTCGGCGCCAGGTTGCCCTTCAGCACCGCAATGCCCGCCTTCGGCTTGAATGGCTCCGCGAAAGTCGTGATGACTTTCTCGTCATGGTTCGGCGCGTTGCGCACGTTGTCCCAGATCGTCTTGCCGTTGACGGTCAGCGCATCGCGATGCAGCAGCCCTTGCTCGCCGAGTTGCTTGAGCACGGCCGGCAGACCACCCGCGTAGTAAAAGTCCTCCATCAAATATTCGCCTGACGGCTGCAGATTCACCAGACACGGCACGTTCGATCCCAACTCCCAATCTTCCAGCGAAAGTTCGACGCCGATCCGCTTAGCCAGCGCGATCAGATGGACGACCGCGTTGGTCGAGCCGCCGATCGCCGCATTCGTGCGGATCGCGTTTTCGAACGCCTGGCGCGTGAGGATCTTGTCCATCGTCAGGTCCTCGCGAACCATCTCGACGATGCGCCGCCCAGCGAGATGCGCGAGCACTTGCCGGCGTGCATCGACAGCGGGGATCGCCGCGTTGTGCGGCAAGCCCATGCCGAGCGATTCGACCATCGAGGCCATCGTCGATGCCGTACCCATGGTCATGCAATGGCCGCGCGAGCGGTTCATGCACGATTCGGCTTCGGTGAATTCCTCCTGCGTCATCGAGCCGGCGCGCACTTCCTCCGACATTTGCCAGACGCCCGTGCCAGAGCCGATATGTTTGCCGCGAAAACGACCGTTCAGCATCGGCCCGCCCGACACCGCGAGCGACGGCAGATTGCACGAGGCCGCGCCCATCAGCAGCGCCGGCGTGGTCTTGTCGCAGCCGACCAGCAGAATCACCCCATCCATCGGATTGCCGCGAATCGACTCCTCGACATCCATCGACGCGAGGTTGCGAAACAGCATTGCGGTAGGCCGCAGATTGGTCTCGCCGAGCGACATCACCGGAAACTCCAACGGCAAACCGCCCGCTTCGTGCACGCCTTTTTTCACGTACTCGGCAAGCTCGCGAAAATGCGCGTTGCACGGCGTCAGCTCGGACCACGTATTGCAGATGCCGATCACCGGACGCCCGTCGAATTCGTCATGCGGAATGCCCTGGTTTTTCATCCACGAGCGATGCAGAAAGCCGTCGCGGTCCTTGAGGCCGAACCACGCCTGGCTGCGCAGCGGCTTTTTAGTCTGGTTCGAATCAGCCATGAAATCTCCTGTTGGCAAACATGTAGCGGGGGGCGCCTAGCCCGGGGCGCGCATCAGTGCACGCGCTTGCTGCGGCGGTACTGATCGAACAGCACCGCGAGCAGCAGAATCCCGCCGCGAATCAGGTATTGATAGAAGGTCGGCACGTTCATCAGGCTCATTGCGTCCTGCACGGAGCCCATGATCAGCACGCCGACCAGCACACCGGAAATCGTCGCGACGCCGCCCGTCAGCGATACGCCACCGAGCACGCACGCGGAAATCACGCCGAGTTCGAGCCCGACCGACGTTTTCGGGTCGCCCAGACTCATCCGCGAGGCAAGCATCACGCCGGCAAAGCCGGTGACGAGCCCTTGCAATACGAACACTGTGATCTTGATCCGCGTAACCGGCAAGCCCGCGAGCAATGCCGCCTCGCTATTGCCGCCCACAGCGAGCACGTTCTTGCCGAACACCGTTTTCTTCAGCAGAAAGCCGAACAGCACGAAGCCCACGATGTTGCTCCAGATCGGATACGAAATGCCGAGGAACGCGCCGCCGCCGAGGTCGAAGAAACGCTCTTCGGAGATCATTACCGCGTCGCCGTTCGACGTGATGAACGCGAGGCCGCGCACGACCTCCATCATCGCGAGCGTGACGATCAGCGAGTTGATCTTGTAGCGCGCGACCAGTACGCCGTTCACGAGCCCGACCGCGCCGCCCGCGAGCACACCGGCTGCCACGCCGAGCAACACGCTATGCGTCGCGGTGATCAAGGTGGAAGCGACCACACCCGCGAACGCAACAATCGACGCGACCGACAAATCCACTTCGCCCAGCGCGAGCACGAACATCATCGTCACGGAGATCGAGCCGATTAGCGTGACGGACAGCAGCAAGCCCTGGATATTGCGCGAGCTCAGGAAATCGGGCACGGTGAACGATAAAGCCGCGAACAGGATGATGAACACCATCACGATGCCGGACTTGTTGATCAGATCCCACGTGCGCGCGGCGCGTGCGCCTAGACCCGCGGAGGCGACGGCTGGAGTAGAGGAGTCGGTGGAAGGTGTGTGCATGATGTCTATTCCGTTTTCAATGGCGCGATTCAGTTGGCGCCTTAGCGAGGCAATGCGAGCTTGATCAATGCGTCGGGCGTGGCCTGCGCCTTCGGCAGATCGCCGACAATGCGGCCTTCCTTCATCACGATCACGCGATCCGCTACGCCGATCACTTCAGCCAGATCGCTCGACACGACGATCACGGTGCGGCCCGCTTCGGCAAGCCCATATAGCAGGCCGTAAATCTCGCTGCGCGCGCCGACGTCGATACCGCGTGTGGGCTCGTCCATCAGGAACACGTCGATGTCTTCAGCAAGCCAGCGCGACAGGATCACCTTCTGCTGATTGCCGCCGGAGAGGGTGCCGATCGGCGTCTCGCCGTTGCGCGTCTTGATCGCGAGCTTGCCGATGAACTCTTTGGCGCTCTGCGCTTCCTTGCGGCCGTTGAGCACGTTGAAGCGGCTGAAGTGGCGGCGGCAACTGATGTTGAGGTTGTCCGAAACGGAGGCGATCGACACGATGCCTTCCTGCTTGCGGTCTTCGGGGCACAACGCGACGCCCGCGCGGACCGCATCGCGCGGCGTGGTGAAACGCACGCGCTTGCCTTTGAGCGTGATCTCGCCTGCGGTCGGTTTCTCGGCGCCGTAGATCAGCTTCATCAACTCGGAACGGCCGGCGCCGACCAGTCCAAAGAAGCCGAGAATTTCACCTTTACGTGCCGCAAAAGTAGCCGGTTCGCGCAGGCCGCGTCCCATCAAACCTTTGACGTCGAGTTGCACGTCGCCGATATCGCGCGAGCGGTAGCCGTACACGTCGGCGATCGAACGGCCCACCATGCAGCTGATCAATCGATCGCGATCGAGTCCGGTCCCCGCCTCGAACGTATCGATGCGGCGGCCGTCGCGAAACACCGTCACGCGATCGCACAGTTCATAGACCTCATCCATCCGATGCGTGACGTAGATGATCGCGCGGCCCTCGGCCTTCAGCGCGCGAATGATCCGGAACAACTGAGCGGTTTCACGCGACGACAAGGAACTGGTCGGCTCATCGAACGCAATCACGCGTGCATCGCGCATCAGCGCCTTGCCGATTTCGATCATTTGCCGCTGCCCGATCGACAGATTCTTGACCTGCTGCGCCGGATCGATCTTTTCACCTAGCCGTTCGAGTTCGCGAACAGCGCGTGCAACCAGTGCTTTTTCGTCCAGCACACCGAAACGATTGGGCAGGGCGCCGAGCATCAGGTTTTCCGCAACCGTCAGCTCCGGCACCAGATGCAGTTCCTGATAGATGATCGCGACGCCCGCCGCGATGGCCGCCTTGGTGGTGATGAACTGCTGCTCGACGCCGTCGAGCGACAAGGTGCCTGCGGCCGGCTGATTCACACCGGACAGCACCTTGAGCAGCGTCGATTTGCCGGCGCCGTTTTCGCCCATCAAGCCGTGCACTTCACCGCGGCGCACGTCGAGCGACACCTGATCGAGCGCGAGTACGCCTGGAAAGCGCACGGTGATGCCGTCGAGTTGCAGATATGGCTCGGCGGACGCGAGGGCGGGCGAGGGCGCTTGCGCGGAAAGCGCCGCTTCGTCAGTGTGGGAAACCGTCATCGAAAGCCTCTAACTGGGGGACAACCCGTGCGGGCCGATTTCGCGTAAGCGCAATTCGGCCCGCAACGTGCAGACTCGAATCCTGCTTAAATTCCGAGCTCTTTACGCACGTCCTGCCAGTTGCCGCGCACCATCAGCTTGCCGGTGGTCTGCGTATCGGCGGGCGGCTGCTTGCCGTCCTTGATCCACCCGACGAGGTTCTCCGTGCTCTCCTTGCCGTGCATCGTCGAACTCACCGCGATCGTGCCGTAGAAGCCCGTCGGTTCCTTCTTCTGGAATTCGGCGAACGCCTCGCCCGCACCGTTGATGCCGACCCCGATCACATCCGCTGCCGGAATGTGCAGTTGTTCGGTGGCACGTACGCCGCCCAGCACGCTCTCCTCGTTGAGCGCGAAGATCACCCATTTCTTAATGTTCGGATGCTGCGCGAGCACCGGCGACGACGCGTTGAAACCGCCTTCGTCGTCGGTGGTCTTTTGCGGCGCGTCGAAGATGTTTTCCTTCTTGAAGCCGCCGGCGAGCAGCGATTGCGTGGCGCCGTCAGTGCGCAGTTTCGCGGTCGGCAATTCGTAGTTCGTGATGCGCAGCGCGCCGACTTCTTCGGGCTTCCAGCCACGGCGCTTCATTTCTTCGGCGATCGCCGTGCCGACCTGATTGCCGATCTTGAACGCGGACATGCCAAGGTGCGGGACGTTCGGCAGCGGCTTGCCGGCCGAGTCGACCAGTTGATCGTCGACGGTGACGAACTTCATGTTGTAGCGCTTCGCGCGCGCCTGAATTGCCGGTCCGAGGCGCACGTCGGGCGCGCAGATCACGAAGCCTTTGGCGCCTTGTGCGCCGAGGTTGTCGATCGCGGCCAGCACTTTTTCGCCGTCAGGCGTGCCGATGTTGACCACCGAGAAGCCGTCCTTCTGGCCCAGTGCGGTGGCCGCTTTCTGTTCGTTGATGAACCAGGCCTGCTCCGGCATCTTCACGAGGAAGCCGACTTTGAGCGGCTGATCGGCACGCGCGGAAAGTTGCGCGGCAAAGGGCGCGGCGAGGGCGGCGGCGGCCATCGCGGATAGGGTCAAACGGCGAAGCTTGCTGGTCATCTCTGTCTCCTGTCGATCGGAGTTGGCGCTTTAGCGCTTACTCCGGTCCCATGCAACGTAGTTGCTGAGGTTGAAAAGCTGCATTGATTTCGTTTAGTAGCAGCGGGGTCATGCACACCGGCGTCAGCCGGATGGTGGATAGGCAGTCGGATGCGCGAATGTCATATCGATCAGCCTGCGACGTAGGCCGTTTTCACGGCCGTCCAGAACGCTGTGTCGGCTGCGCCGTAGGCCGACGCTTTGCGGCCGCCGGCGGGCGCGTGATGCTCGACGGCGGTGGTCGGCAGGTTGATCGTCACAAGGCCGCTATGCACGTGGCGCCGGAAATGCCGCGCGCGGGCGAGCGAGCGTGTGGAGATGCCGGCGCATAGACCGTAGGCGGTGTCGTTGGCGAGATGCAGCGCGTGATCGTAGTCGTCGGCGCTCAGCACGACGGCAAGCGGCCCGAAAATCTCTTCGCGCGCGATGCGGTGGTCGGGTTCGCCGATGAACAACGCAGGTTCGAAAAAGTAGCCGCGCGTCGCGCGTTCCAACTGCCGGCCGCCGCGCAGCAATTGCGCGCCTTCCTGTTGACCGATGCGCACATAGTCGAGATTGCGCTCCAACTGCGCGGCGTTCGCGACCGGGCCGATATCGGTGCCGTGCTTCAACGCGTGATCGACGGTTAATCTGGCAAGCTTCGCCTGCAACGCATCCACAAACGGCTCGAACACCGCGCGTTCGACAATCAAGCGCGACGCTGCGGTGCTGCGTTGGCCAGTCGAGCCATATGCACCGCTCAAGGCGACCTCGACGGCGCCGTCGAGGTCGGCATCGGCGAGCACCACAAACGGATTCTTGCCGCCCATTTCCAGCTGCACGCGCGCCTGCCGGGCGGCGGCGGCTTGCAGAACCCGCGTGCCGGTTTCCGCCGAGCCGGTGAAGCTGATCGCGGCCACCAGCGGATGCGCCGCGATCCGCGCGCCGACCTGCCGGCCGCTGCCCATCACGAGATTGAACACGCCCGCGGGCATTCCGGCGCGGCTGATGACCGTCGCCAGCGCCGCCGCGCACCCAGGCGCCGATTCGGCCGGCTTGAAGACGACGCAATTGCCGTGGGCGAGGGCGGCGCCGATCTTCGCCGCGGGGATCGCCAGCGGCGCGCTCCACGGCGCGATGATGCCGACCACGCCGAGCGGCTCGCGCGTCACGTCGATTTCGATGCCGGCGCGCGCCGAGGCCATCGGCTCGGCGAACGCACGCCATGCCTCGGCGGCGAAAAACTTGAAGATCTGGCCGGCACGCGTCGCTTCGGCCAAGGCTTCCGGCAAGGTCTTGCCGACTTCACGCGCGAGCAACCGACCTAGCTCATCGCGGCGCGCCAGCATCTCGCTGCCGATCGCATCGAGCGCATCCGCGCGGCGCTGCACCGAACCCAGCGACCATTCGCGGAACGCGGAGCTCGCGGCTTCGATTGCGGTATCGGTCTGCCGCGCATCGGCGCGCACATAGTCGCCGACCGGTTCGTCGAGGTCCGATGGATTGAGCGACACGCCGGTGGTCGCACCCGTCTCCCAGCCGCCGTTAATGTAGTGACGGAACGGACTTGCAACGAGAGGGACAAGCGGATCGCGATTCATCGAAAGCAGGAGGCCACATGAGGAAGCTCGGAAAGTCCACGAATGGTATGAGCGGCCCCAATAACTTTCCAATCCCTTTTTGGGCCATCGCGATATCAATTCCGGTATGGCATGATGAAGCCTTCGCCCCAACAGACGGCTTTGAGCCGCTTTATGGAGACTGGCCATGACCCGCAGCTACTCGAACTGGTTCGTGCGCGCACGGCTGAAGACGCGGCAGTTGCTGTTGCTCGCGGCGATGGAAGAGGAGGGCAACGTCCGGCGCGCGGCCGACGTGCTCGGCATGACGCAGCCCGCCGCCTCACGCCTTCTGAAAGAGCTGGAAGACATGCTGGAGGTGAGCCTGTTCGACCGCACGCCGCACGGCATGCACGCCACGCTGTACGGCGAAGTGATGATCCGCCACGCGCGCATGGTGCTGTCGAACCTGAGCCACGCGCACGATGAAATTTCGGCCTTGCGCGCTGGTCTGGCGGGCCAGGTGCGCATCGGCGTGATTGCCGCCGCCGCCGCGACGATGGTGCCGCGCGCGATCGCCAGCGTGAAAGAGCGCTATCCGCAGCTGCAAATCTGGGCGGAAGTGGAAACCTCCGACGTGATGCTGCCCCGGATCGCCGAGGGCGAACTGGACATCATGGTCGGCCGCGTGTTGGAGCGGCAAAATCAGTTCAAAACCGAGGTTCGCTATGAACCGCTCGCCGACGAACCGCTGTGCGTGGTCGCGCGTCCCGGCCATCCTCTCGAAAATGAGACAGATTTGACACTGCGGGCAATCGTCAACGCGAGCTGGGTTTTGCATCCGCCGGGCAGTGTTTTGCGCCATCGCTTCGATCTGATGTTTTCGCAAATCGGGCTGAATCCGCCGCAAAACGTGGTCAATACCAACAATTTTCTGGCGATTTCGAGCTTGCTGCTACAAAGCGACATGCTGGCGGTTTTGCCCGACGAAGTGGCGCGTCAATACCAACAGTACGGTGTTCTGAAGCGGATGCCGATCGATTTACCGTGCAGGATGGATACATTCGGTATCATCACGCGCCAGTCCCACCTGCTTTCGCCGGCGGCCTCCGTGGTGCTCGAAGCCTTGCGGGAAGCCGCTGCAGCGGTGTACGGCACCCCCTTCGAGCCGGCAGTGGCGCGGTAAATGCTTCTCCCGTTGCAGAAAGCAGCCGGTAGCGCCGTCTAAATGCGAAATCCAGACGGCGCGCCGCGGGCCGTGGGCCGCATTCTCCGCTGCGATCCACACCACAGCGGGACGCCGGCCTTCGGCGCGGGAGGGGCAAGCGATGTACAAACAACACGGTAAGCGGCAACGAGCCGTCGACGATTCTTTTTCTGTTCGCTCCGGTGGAGCGAGCACCTGGTATAGCAACGGCATGGCTCTCAAATCGACGATTTACAAGACGGAACTCCAGATCGCCAACATGGACCGGCACTACTACGCCGACCATTCGCTGACGATCGCCCGCCATCCCTCCGAAACGGACGAGCGCATGATGGTGCGCGTCGCCGCGTTCGCGCTGTTCGCGCAGGAACGCCTCGAATTCTGCAAAGGTTTGTCGGATATCGACGAACCGGACCTGTGGCAGAAGGATCTGACCGGCGCGATCGAAACGTGGATCGAAGTCGGCCAGCCCGACGAACGGCGCATCGCCAAGGCGAGCGGCCGCGCGAACGAAGTGATCGTGATCGCCTACGGCGGCCGCGCTTCGGACATCTGGTGGCAAGGCGTGAAGAACAAGGTCGAACGCATGCGCAATGTGACGGTGTGGACGCTCGGTGAAGACGTCGCCGCCGCGCTCGGCTCGCTCGCCGAACGGACCATGCGCCTGCAATGCACCGTGCAGGACGGCGAAGCATGGCTCGGCAGCGCCGAGGCGGACGCGGTGCAGATCAAATGGACGGTGTTGAAGGCGCCGGCCAACGCTTGATAACGCCAGGTGCGTTCGCTGGTTGCGCCTGCCCCTTGCCTTTGCCCCCTGCGTTCGAGCGTCGTCCGCAACGGCCGCGGTTCATTCGTTAGAGCGAAGTCACACGCGCCGCTTCCGGCGGCCCTTTCAGCTCGACCATATTGCCCTCCGGATCGAACAGATACAGCGACGGCCCAAAGCCGTCCGCGCCATAGCGCAGCGCCGTTTCGCCAAGCCGCGCGCCGTGTTCGGTCAGATGCGCCTTGAGCGCGTCGACGTCGAACGGTTCGATCCGCAAACACACGTGATCCATGTTGCGTCCCGCGCCGGGCGTGCCGTTTTCGGCATGATCGAGTTTTGCGCCGACCTGCAACAGATCGATCAACGAGCGCCCGGCGCGCAACTGCGTCAAGCCCAGATCGCGCTGCTCCTTCTCGACACTGCAACCGAGCACGTCGCAATAGAAGCGCGACATCCGCGCGACGTCCGCAGCCCGAATGACGATGTGGTCGATCTCACGAATGTGGATTTTCATCTCGAACGCCCCCTGGATGGTTCGCTGAACGGGTGAATAGCCAGTGTAGGAGGAAAGGGAGGGCGCCGCCGTGACAGCAGCGTGTGATCGGCCGTGAATCACCCGCAAAGGGGCGGATCAGGAGGGTACAGACGAAAAATGCGGACGAAAAACTCGGACGAAAAAAAGCCCGCTCTATGTGGAGCGGGCTGAATCCATATCAGGAGGAGACATGGAGGAGACAGGTACTAATATACACATCAGGTTGGTGCGACGCAATAACTTTTTAAGGGAAAACCCGATATCGTGCCAAATTGTCGCACTTTGCAGCGAAACGAGCGCCTGGTGGCGCTTCCAGCCTACGAGGAAGCGCAATGACAGAGCAAGAACCGGAGCGTAGTGTGTCGGCATGCGGCCTACATTGGTGAGCATCGACACTGTCTTTCCGGGACGATCATGAACCGCACCGACCACACCGCCACCACCAGTTGGACCAGCGACGCCGACCGCTGGGACGCCGTCACCCACCGCGACCCGCAGGCCGACGGCGCGTTCTTCTACGGCGTCAAAACCACCGGCGTGTTCTGCCGCCCGTCGTGCGCGTCGCGCCAGCCGCGTCGTGAAAACGTCGATTTCTTCGTCGACGCAGACGCTGCGCGCGCCGCGGGTTACCGCGATTGCAAGCGCTGCCAGCCCGGCGGCCTGCCGCGCGAACTCGAGATCGTGAATCGCGCGTGCGCCGCGCTGGACGCCGATCCGCAACAACGCCTCACGCTCGCGCAGCTGAGCGACGCCGTGCATGTCAGCCCATTTCACTTGCAGCGCCTGTTCAAACGCGTGGTAGGCGTATCGCCGCGTCAGTATCAGGCCGCGCAGCGGGGCGCCGCGTTGCGCGATGCGCTCCAGCGCGGCTCGGACGTCACGCGCGCCACGCTCGACGCCGGATTCGGCTCACCGTCGCGGATGTACGACAGCGCGTCGGCCGAATTGGGCATGGCGCCGTCCGCGTTTCGCCGCAAGGGCGCTGGATTGACCGTGCGCTACGCCAGCGCGCCGACCTCGCTCGGCTTCGTGCTGATTGCCGCCACCGACAAAGGCATCTGCAAGATCGGCTTCGGCGATGATGCCGCGGCGCTCGCCGACGACCTGCACAGCGAGTTTGCCAATGCCGAACTGGTCGACGATCCGGCGCGGCTTGCACCGTTCATCGCCCAAGTGGACGCCTATTTGCGCGGCACGCGCCAGCGCTTCGATCTGCCGCTCGATATCGCCGCAACCGCGTTCCGGCAGCGCGTGTGGGACGCGCTGCGGCGCATTCCGTACGGCGAGACGCGCAGCTATTCGGACATCGCCGAAGCCGTCGGTTCACCCCGCGCCGTGCGCGCGGTGGCAAGCGCGTGCGCAACGAATCCGGTCGCGCTGGCGATCCCTTGTCACCGCGTGGTGCAGAAGAGCGGGGCGCTGGCGGGCTATCGTTGGGGACTGCCGCGCAAGGCTGCGTTGCTCGACAACGAAGCGCGGCACGCGCACGACGATCACGACGCGGCCGACCACGAGCGCGAACGCGACCACGAGATCGCCAACATTGCCGTCACCACCTCCAACCTGGACCACGCCGCGTGAGCACGCTTGACGACGTCGCAACACTCGAACTGCCGTTCAAACCACCCTTCGACTGGCCCCGGCTGCTGCGCTTTTTCGGTGGACGCGCGACGCCAGGCGTCGAAGCCGTCGAAGACGGCGCCTACCGCCGCGCGATCGATTGGGCCGGCGACAGCGGCACGCTGACGGTGCGCCTGCATCCTCGCAAACGCTGCATCGTCGCGAGTATCGAGGGGCCTGCGAGCCGTCACGCCGACGCGCTCGCCGTGCCGATCGCGAAGATGTTCGACCTGCACGCCGAGCCGAAAAAAATCGGTACGGAACTCGCCGCCGACCCGTGGCTCGCGCCATTGATCGAAGCCGTGCCGGGTCTACGCGTGCCGGGTGCGTGGTCGGGCTTCGAACTGGTGGTACGCGCGATCGTCGGCCAGCAGGTCAGCGTGAAGGCCGCGACCACCATCATCGGACGGCTGGTGCAGCGCGCCGGCGAACGCATCGAAGGTCATCCGCACGAGAACACCGCGTGGCGCTTCCCGACGCCCGCCGCACTGGCGGCCGTGGATCTGGAGAAGATCGGCATGCCGGGTAAACGCGTAGCCGCGTTGCAAGGCTTCGCGCACGCGGTGGCTTCAGGCGATGTGCCGCTTGACAGCAGCGTGGCCGACGCCACCAGCCTGCGCGCCGCGTTGCTCGCACTGCCTGGCATCGGCCCATGGACGGTCGAGTACGTCGCGATGCGTGCGTGGCGCGACGCCGACGCGTGGCCCGCATGGGACCTCGTGCTGATGCAGGCGATCTGCGCGCGCGACCCGTCGCTCGTGCGGCCGACCCAGCAGCGCACCCGCACCGATGCTTGGCGGCCGTGGCGCGCGTATGCGGCGATGCATCTGTGGAACGAAGTGGCGGACCGGGCGGGAGCCGCGCGCGGCGGGTAGAGCCCTGCCAGCCTTGCAAGTCGGGGAGGAACGCGAGATCGCGCGACGGGTGCGCGACAGGTAGAGTGACGAGGCAGCCGGCAGGCCGATTCATCGTGAAAACAGGCTGCCTGGCGTGCCGCGAGGCAGCCTCGAAGCGGCCTCAAGCAGCCGCCGTGGCGAGATGTTAAAGTGCCCGCTACCTGAAAATTCCGCCGAACGTTGTCAACCGCGCAGTGCTGCATCGAATGCAGAGAAGCGGCACATGGCGGCCGACAACGCCCGACTCGCATCGATGCCAAACAACACACCTTCCCGCACGACCGACGCGTTCTCGCACCGCTTGTCCGTGCTGACCTCCGGCCCGCAGCGCGACGCGCTGATTCGCGGCCTGCGCGGCATCGAAAGGGAGAGCCTGCGCGTGACGCACGACGGCCAGCTCGCGCTGACCCCGCATTCACGCGCGCTCGGCTCGGCGCTTACGCATCCATCGCTCACCACCGACTACTCCGAAGCACTGCTCGAACTGATCACGCCGGCGGAGCACGATGCCGCGATCACGCTCGAGAAACTCGATACGCTGCATCGTTTCGTCTACGCGGAGCTCGGCGACGAAATTCTGTGGAACAACTCGATGCCGGGCCTGTTGCCTGAGCAGGACGAGGGCATTCCGATTGCGCGGTACGGCACCTCGAATATCGGCAAACTGAAGTACGTGTACCGCGTCGGCCTGGCGCTCCGTTACGGCCGCACGATGCAGTGCATTGCGGGTATTCACTACAACTATTCGCTGAATGAAGAAGTGTGGCGGCTGTTGCATGCCGACCAGCAATCCACGGCGAGCGCTGTCGATTTCCAGTCCGAACGTTATCTCGCGCTGATCCGCAATTTCCGCCGCACCAACTGGTTGCTGATGTATCTGTTCGGCGCGTCGCCGGCGCTGGACCGCCGGTTCCTGCGCGATCGAAAACACACGCTCGAGACGTTCGACGCCGACACGCTGTACCGCCCGTACGCGACCAGCCTGCGCATGAGCGATCTCGGTTATTCGAATACCACGGCGCAAGCCGCGCTGCATGCCGACTACGACACGCTGCCGGGCTACCTCGACGCGCTCGCGAAAGCCGTGAGCCAGCCTTATCCCGCGTACGAGGCGATCGGCACGCAGCGCAATGGCGAGTGGGTGCAGATCAACACGAATGTGCTGCAGATCGAAAACGAGTTCTACTCGACGATCCGGCCCAAGCGCGTCACGTATCCCGGCGAGCGGCCGCTGCATGCGCTGGCCGCGCGTGGCGTGCAATACGTCGAAGTGCGCTGCATGGATATCGATCCGTTCGAGCCGACCGGCATCTCGCTGGAAACCGCGCGTTTTCTCGATGCATACCTGCTGGTCTGCGCTCTGGAAGACAGCGCGCTGCTGCCGCCTGACGCCTACGCCGAAGCCAATCAGAACTTCGGCCGCGTGACGATGGAAGGGCGCAAACCGGGGCTCGAACTGACGCGCGACGGCCAAACGGTTGCGATGACAGATTGGGCGAACGAACTGCTCGCCAGGATCGACGCAGCTGCTGCTACGCTCGACGCCTTGCAGGGCGGCGATGCGCACGCTCGCGCCGTGGCGGTTCAGAGGGCGAAACTGGCGGATCCCTCGCTGACGCCGTCGGCGCGCATGCTGCAAGGCATGCACGAGAAGCAGCAGAGCTTCCTTGCATTTGGCCTTGAGCAAAGCGAAGCGCACGCCGCGTATTTTCGCGCGCGTCCGCTGGATGCTGCGCAAATGCAGGAATTCGCCGAACTCGCCGCACGGTCGCTTGCAGAGCAGGCCAAGCTCGAACAGGAAGAAGTGGGTTCGTTCGACGCATTCGTCGCGGCTTACCGGGCGTATACGTTAAACCGCTTCAGCGTCTGAACGGCGAGTATCCGGGATGTGGAGAAGGCGGCCTTCGAGGCCGCCTTTTTATTGTTCGCAGGTAACGTCTACGCGAGCGGCCTGGGGCTTTACCGGTGCAAATCGGCAATATTTCCGCATGCGCTGACGATTCGCTTGCGAGCATGAAACACGGTGCTGCCGCTGCGGTCCAACCTACGTGACACACTCCAGAGAGAGGAGGAATCAACGTGACGAAAAAAGGTCTGTTGGCCGTGCTGTGCGTTGCGGCGGCGGGGTGCTCGACGCAAGGGCAGGTCGATCCGGACGTCATGCAGATTGCGACGACGCCGTTGACGTGTTCGAGCAAAGCCGAGTGCGACGCATGGTGGCAACGTGCGCAGACGTGGGTGACGGCTCATTCGAAATACAAGGTCGAATTCACCACAGACACGCTGATCCAGACCGCGGGTCCAGACGGCGGCAAGCGAGCGTTGGCGTACCAGATTACACGTGCTCCGAACCCTGACGGCACATCGACGATTGGCTTTGCGGCGCATTGCGACGGCTCGCTCGGCTGCAAACCAAACCCATGGGCGGCGGGCGCCGACTTCAAGCAGTATGTGCGCGGCACCGCAACCGACGCGCCGCAAGGCGGAGCAAAACCATCACAACCCACACCATCGGCGATGCATCCGGATGCATCACAGGGACAATCGATCCCGGGAACGAATGGCGAGTCGATAACGCAGTAAAAGGCGGGGGAAAAAGCGCGCGTCGCACAAAAAGTACCACGGGGAAAAGTACCGCTCGGCGCGCGCAGCGCCGCCGGAAGAATGACTGCCTTGTCACTCACGCGGAGTGCGCGAGAGCACGGATTCCAGATGCTCCACTACCGTGACTGCGCGGGGGACCCGCTTAGCATTAGCGGTTCGAGCCGCTTTCTTTTGCCTACTTTTCTTTGCGGCGGCAAAGAAAAGTAGGTGCCGCCCCGCACAGGGGCAACGCTAATAGACCAATAAGAAAACAAGGAAAGGCAACGCCGTAGGCACACAGAAATAAAGCGCCGCCGTAGGCAAAAAAACCTCAATGCCCCATAGAAGGTCCAGCCCCCTTCCGCGGTTTGGTAACCCAAACAAGCATCGCCAACACAACAAACGCCGCACAAGAGATCCGAAAAAAATCATTAGTGGCCATCATATAGGCCTGAGCCGTGACGACCTGATTCAACTGCGCGGTGACGCCATCCCCGGAGAGTCCAATCCCGGCCAACGCATTCGTGTAAGAACTGGTATTAGCCGTATAAACATTCACCGAATCAGTCAACATCGCATGATGATAAATCGTATCGTTCTCCCAATACGTAGTACTGATAGCCGTCCCAATCGCCCCCGATAAAGTCCGAAAGAAATTAGACAAACCCGAAGCACTAGCGAGCCGCTCATCCGACACGCTGGACAGCGTAATAGTGGTCATCGGCACGAAGAAACAGGCAACCCCAATGCCTTGCACCAACCGAGGCCAGATCACGTGATTAAACGGCACATCGAGCGTAAAAGTCGAATTCCAGAACGACACACAAGCAAACACGATGAACGCAAAACTCGCCACCACCCGCAGGTTGAGCCGATGCATATTCCTCCCGATCAAGGGCGACAAGAACAGCGCGAGCAAGCCAACCGGAGCTGTCGCGAGGCCAGCAAGCCCAGCGGTATAGCCCATCACCGTCTGCAGCCAGAGCGGGAAAATCACCACTGACCCGAAGAACGCCATAAAGCCGAACGAGATAATCAACACGCCGAGCGCGAAGTTGCGGTCCTTGAACAACGAGAGATCGACAACAGGTTCTTTCTCGGTCATCTCCCACACCAGCATGAACGCGATCGACACCACCGCGATAATCCCCAGCGCGACGATAAACGTCGAGTTGAACCAGTCGCGATCCTTACCCAGGTCGAGCATCATCTGCAGGCATGACACGCCGATCACGAGCAAAGCGAGGCCCACCGCATCGATGCGCTGTTTGGTGACTTTCGTCTCACGGCCGCGCAGCAGCAGGAACGCGCACACCGCCGAGAAAATCCCGATCGGCACGTTGATGTAGAAGATCCACGGCCACGTGTAGTTGTCGGTGATATAGCCGCCCATCACGGGGCCGAAAATCGGCGCGCAAATCACCGTCATCGCCCAGAGACCCAACGCGAGCCCGCGCTTTTCCGGCGGATAGGAGCGCATCAGGATTGTCTGCGAAAGCGGGACCATCGGCCCGGAAACGAGTCCCTGCAAGAGCCGGAACGCGATCAGCGACTCGAAGTTATGCGCGAAGCCACACAGCGCCGACGCGATCGTGAAGAGCAGCACCGACAGGGTAAAGAGCCGCACTTCGCCGACGCGCCGTGCGAGCCAGCCGGTCAGCGGCACCGCGATCGCCGAGGCCACCGAATAGGATGAAATGACCCAGGTGCCCTGGCTGGTCGCCACGCCGAGGCTACCGGAAATGGTCGGCACGGCGACGTTCGCAATCGATGTGTCGAGCACTTCCATGAACGTGCCGAGCGCAAGACCGACAGTGAGCAAGGCCAGCGCGCCGCCTTTGAGCGGAGCGGGTTCGGCGGCGGGTAAGGCAGCGGCGGGAGCCGTGGCAGCCATGTGTGTTTCTCCTCAGCCGGGAAAGCTTGTCGCGGCATCTTTATCGCGCACGCCGAACGGCGCACTTACATGCCGGATCACCCTCTGCCCAGACAGATATTTGCAAATGACGACGCCTTCAAAAGCGCCGCCTGGTTACTGCTCGCCGTGTTTCGGCGGCGTCGCTTCAGGTGATTCTTCCGACGATTCCTGCGATGGCCCCAGCCCGCACGCAGCGCTCGTCCCTCCGCTGATGCCGTTGGCGATAAAACGGCCTAGCAGGTCGAGCAGGGTGGCGTGGTCTGCCGCCGAAAATCCGCGCAATTGCTCGTTCAGCACGGCGGCGCCCAGACCGGGCAATTGCCGCGCGGCCTCGTGGCCTTGCGGCGTCAGTTCCAGCTTGACCATCCGGCGATCGGCGTCGCTGCGCGTGCGGACGATAAAGCCTTTCTTTTCAAGGCGGTCCAGCAGACGGGTCATCGATCCGCTGTCGTACGACATGACCCGCGACAACTCGAGCGGCGTGCTCGCGCGCTGCGCCGACAGCAGCAGGATCACGCCGATCTGCTGGGCGGTAAGCCCCAACGGTTTGACCGCGCAATCCATCCGCTCGACGAGCACATTTCGCGCTTTCGTCAGGTAATAGCCGAGACTCGATTCGAGGTGAATCTCATCCGCGTTGTAGGGACCATCGGTCATCGTGTACCCGGGGACATCGCCAAGCAGATCGAATTTTAGCTGCCTAAGCAGACAAGTCAAATTTGATTTTGCCTGGATCGGAAGGCGGAAAAACAACACCGCTGACGAGCGCGAGGCAAAGTATCTTGAAATTTAATTGCATAGTCAATATTATTTTAGGCAACGAGTTACGCGCGACCCGCGCCACCCGAGACCATGTTCTGACCGATTGCCTGCGTGCCGCGTGTGCGGTGTGCAAAAAGGATTCCCCGATGCTGTACCTGAAAAACACCCTTGGCGGCTTGAGCCGCTCCCTGACCGATTCCGCGCTGAGTAGCTTTCAAGGGCCGCATCGCTGGTGGAAACTGGCGTTGTTTGCCGTACTGGTTGTGCTTCCCGGCGGGTCGGTGGGGGTGGCGGTGTTGGCCTGGTTTGAGCACCGGCGAGGGCAAAAGGGTGTTTCTTCTATGGCTGCGCCAGTGATGGGTCCGGCCGTCGCGGCGGGGAATATCGCTGCAGCGGTGACTGCCAGCCCGACCGGCGCCTGCCCGGCCCGAGGCGATGTGCCGTGTCGGGCGGCTGCCGGTAAGGTGGCTCGGCAAGCGAGCATCGATTTGCGCAGTTGATGTTGGTTTCTGGCGGAGCCCAGTGATTATTAGGGTTTTGTGCCTTTGGCGGCGGCATTTGTCTGTTTTCTTATGGCGTTGGCCTTTTTTTGCTTTTCTTTGCCTTCGCGGTGCTTCTTTATCTCTGTGTGCCTGCGGCGTTGCCTTTCCTTGTTTTCTTAGTGGTCTATTAGCTTCGCCCCTGTGCGGGGCGGGCACTTACTTTCTTTGCCGCCGCAAAGAAAGTAAGCAAAGAAAGCGGCTCGAACCGCCAATTCTTAAGCGGGTCCCCTGGCTTGGAGGAGGCAGTGGAGCATCTGGAATCGGTGCCCTCGCGCACTCCGCCCTGGTGACAAAGCAGTCATGCTTCCCGCCTCGCACTGCGTGCTCGCCGGAATGGTCTGCAAGGGAAACCAGTGGCTTCGTTTGTAGGCGGTGGGGGCCATCGGCTACGCCTCGGCGAGGCGCAGCTTTGTGCAAGCGCGAACTTATCACCCAGAGCGAAATGTCGGCACCACGTTGGGCGTTGGCAATGCATCGGCAGGCCAACGCCGGTCAAAAGGCGAGCGCCAAAAGCAGGAGGTGGTTTGATGAGGTACCGCTACGGCGCGCGCAGCGCCGCCGGAAGTATGACTGCCTTGTCACCGGCGCGGAATGCGCGATGATACAGATTCCAGATGTTCCACTGCCTCCTCCAAGCCAGGGGACCCGCTTAAGAATTGGCGGTGTGAAGCCGCTTTCTTTGCTTACTTTCTTTGCGGCGGCAAAGAAAGTAAGTGTGTAGTGGTCAAGTAAACTTGGACACCCGGAAAGGGGAATATTTAAAAAAGTGAAGCTTCGAATCGTGCCGGCGGCTGACCGCCTGCTGCCGAATGGATGCGACGGTAGTTATAAAAGTCGTCGATGTAGGCCCCGATGTCACGTTCGGCGTGCGCGTGATCGGGGTACCCTTTATCGTCGATCCATTCGCTTTTCAGGCTTCTAAAGAAACGCTCCACTGGCGCGTTATCCCAGCAATTCCCCTTCCTGCTCATGCTCTGAACGATGCCGTTTGCCTTCAGTTCGTTCATGAAGTGCGCGCTGGTGTACTGGCATCCCTGATCCGAGTGGAACATCAGCTCCGGCGGCGGACGTCGCTGGTCGCGCGCCTGCTGCAAAGCCCTGATGACCAGTGCTGTATCAGGCAGTAACGCAAACGCCCAGCCGACGATACGGCGCGAATACAGGTCCATCACGATGGCCAGATACGACCAGCCCTGAACCGTTCTCACATAAGTAATATCTCCTGCCCACACCTGGTTGATGGCCGGCGGCTCGAAGTTACGCGCCAGCAGATTCGGCACCACCAGCGCCTCGCCATTGCTCTTCTGATAGCGGTGCGTGCGCTTTCTGGTAACCACCAGCTGCGCGCGCTGCATCAGCGTGCGGGCACGATAACGCCCCACCTTGTGACCCCGCCTTTGAAGCTCGTCCGACATCCTTCGGCTGCCATAACTGCAGCGGGTTTCGCGATGAATTTCACGTGCAGCGGCCATCTGCGGGCAAGCCGTAGGGCTAGCCGACGGGCGCCCCGCGAACGCGTAATAGCTGCTGCGCGCCACGTTCATCACTTCACACATCACACTCACAGGCCAGGCCTTCTTCAGTGACTGGATCACTTCGAGAAGCGATCCATTTCCTTGACGAAGAAGGCCGTAGACTTTTTTAGAATGTCCCGTTCCCTCTCGAGATCAGCGACCTTCGCCTCGAGCTCGCGAATGCGACGCGCGTCGGTCTCGATCTCTATCGCTGTGCGCGGCGGTTTGGCCTGCTCCTCGCGCCACCGCGCGACCCAGCGACGCAACGCCGTGTCGCCAACGCCCAGCGCTTCGCAGGCCTGCGAGTACGAATAGCCCTTGCTGACCACCAGCTGGACTGCTTCTGCCTTGAATTCTTCAGGAATGTTCCGTCTGCTCATTTCTCACCTCAGTTGGAGAATTATCCCCTTTAGAGGTGTCCAGGTTCATTGAACCACTACAGTGCCCGCCCCGCACAGGGGCGAAGCTAATAGACCACTAAGAAAACAAGGAAAGGCCAACGCCGTACGCACACAGCTAAAAAGCGCCGCGCAGGCAAAAAAACCGTAATAGCACGTAACCATCCCGCAACCCTAAGTAACACACCACAAAGCCTCCGCGCATTACCCTTTCAGTTTCCCGCGCCCACCCGCGGGCCCATACGCTAACATTCCGGCTGAGCCATGATCTCTCCCGGCCGGCAGCGCCGCCATCGTCCGCACCGCGGCGCCCAGAAGGAATCCATTGCATGCAGTTTGACCGAATCACGCGCGCGCGAACCATTACCCCTCGCGCCCTGACCCTCGCGGCGGCGGCGGCGCTCGCCACCGTTCTGGCCGGCTGCGCGGTCGGCCCTGACTACAAGCGGCCGGCGGCGCAGATTCCCGCCTCGTACAAGGAAGCCGCGCCCGGCTGGAAAGTCGCTCAACCGGCCGATCAGCAAGACCGCGGCAACTGGTGGACCATCTACGAAGACCCTCAACTCAACACGCTCGAAGACAAGCTGAACGCATCGAACCAGACCGTCGCCCAGTTCGCCGCCGCCTACCGGCAGGCGCGCGCGCTGGTCGGCGAGGCACGGGCGGCATATTTCCCGACCGTTGGCGCATCGGCAGGCGCGACACGCTCAGGTAACGGTTCGTCGTCCACGAGCTCGAGCAGCTCCCGGGTCAGCAACAGCTTCAACGCGCAACTCGTCGCCAGCTGGGAGCCGGATCTGTGGGGTTCGGTGAGCCGCTCGGTCAACGCCCAGAAAGCCGGTCAACAGGGCGCCGCCGCCGATCTGGCGAACGCCCGGCTGTCCGCTCAGGCCACGCTCGCACAAACCTATTTCTCGCTGCGCACGCTCGATTCCACCCAAAAACTCCTCGACGAAACCGTCGCGGCCTATCAGCTCTCACTGCAACTCACGCAGAACAAGTACGCGGCAGGCGTCGCCGCGCGCTCCGACGTGATTCAGGCGCAAACGCAGCTGCAATCGGCGCAAGCCGCCGCGATCGACAATGGCGTGCAGCGCGCCCAGGACGAACACGCGATCGCCGTGCTGGTCGGCGAACCGGCCTCGACCTTCTCGATTCCGCCGACGCCGCTCACCGCCACGCCGCCCGTCGTTCCCGCGCAAATGCCGTCGGCACTGCTGGAGCGGCGCCCGGATATCGCGTCGGCGGAACGCAAGGCCGCGGCCGCCAATGAGCAGATCGGCGTCGCGATTGCGGCGTTCTTCCCAACGCTGACGCTGTCGGCCACCGGCGGCTTCCAAAGCTCGGTGTTCTCGCAATTGCTCACCGTACCGTCGCGCTTCTGGACGCTCGGCCCGCAACTGGCCGCAACGATCTTCGACGCCGGCTTGCGCCAGGCAAAAACCGAAGCCGCTCGCGCTACCTACGACCAGGATGTCGCGGCCTATCGTCAAACGGTGCTGGCCGCATTCCAGGATGTCGAGGACAACCTCGCGTCCCAACGCATCCTCGCACAGGAAATCGTCGTGCAGCAGCAAGCGGTGGAGTCGGCCCGCCAGGCGGTGGCCATCGTCACGAACGAGTACAAGGCGGGCACAGTCGGCTACGTCAACGTGCTGACGGCGCAGACCACCGCCTTCACAGCCGAGCAAAAGCTGGAAAACATCGCCGGGCAGCGGATGGTGTCGTCGGTGGGTCTGGTGAAGGCGCTGGGCGGCGGCTGGGATGTCTCGCAAATGAATCGTGAAACCGGCGACGTAGCGGCACCTGCGCCGTTACCTGCGTCATCGGCGACGCCCGTCGCGCAAAGTGAGACCTCGTCGCAACAGGCGCCGAGCAACTAAGCCCGCTCCTCGCGAAGACAAAAAAAGGCATAGCCGCGTTGCGCGGCGATGCCTCTTTTTTAATCGCACCGAATCCGAATCGCACTTGCTCGCACGGCGGCTACGCGAGGCGTCCCCGAGCCAGGGCGGCAAACGTGTTTCGAAACTTCGCACTGCCCGAACCGTGAGCGCGGCGACGGTAAACGCCTCCCGACACTTCACCCCCAACCCCGGACCAA
Source organism: Paraburkholderia sp. IMGN_8 (assembly GCF_038050405.1). Classification (NCBI taxonomy): domain Bacteria; kingdom Pseudomonadati; phylum Pseudomonadota; class Betaproteobacteria; order Burkholderiales; family Burkholderiaceae; genus Paraburkholderia; species Paraburkholderia sp. IMGN_8. Next base: position 4,643,894 of record NZ_CP150900.1, read on the forward strand.
CCGCGCGCCTCAGTGCACGAACGTCAACGCGACCGTATCGGGCCCGCTCGGCCGCCCCAGCACATTCAGCAGTCCCGCGAGGTTATCGCGTGCTTCCGGCGCGGCGCTGGCGGTCCCGCGGAACGATGTCGAGACCGCCGACACGGTGCCGTTGCCGGTCAGCATCAGCGGGCCCTTGAACGTCGTCAGATCGAGCGTGGACGACGCGCCTTGTGCCTGGACTAGCAGCCGATACGACCCGAGCGGCTTGACCAGCGATACGCGCGAGCTGACGTCGTTCAGTGTCACCGTCAGTTGGCCGAACGCTTCCTTGTTGAAGCTGCGCCAGTCCGACCACGACAGTCGCACATCCCCTTGCAGATCGAGCGTATTGAACGGCGCGCCCAGGCCAGTCAGCAGCGAAGCCGGCACACCGATCGCGCCTTGCGTGACGGTCGCGCCACGCGGCGTCGCGTCGACGGTGATCGGATCGGGCATCGCTTCGCTTTGTCGCATCGTCATTCGCACCCGGCCGGTGAAGAGCGGCCAGAACGACGTGTGCCATTCGATTCGTCCAGGCAGCAGCGTCGCCGCGCTCAGGTCGGAGCCGGCAGCGAGCATCAGTGTCGCCGAGCCGTGCCACAGCGAGCCGGCCGGATCGACAAGATTGACGTGGCCGCGGGTCTGTTTGGCGAACAGCGGGGTGATCCAGGCGGCCGGCAGTAACGCGAGCATGACGGCGGCACTCGACAGCACGGCGACCACCAACCAAGGCAGCGCGACGCGCAGGCGTCGCATCCAGAAAGTCATGCGAAATCCTGTAACTGCGCGGTCATTTGACGGTCGACGGCTGCAACGACGCCGTCAGATCCACCTGACCGTCTTCCTTGAGCGCGGTCACATGCGCCTCGGCGACCTGCACCTTGAACTGCTTTCGCGCGTCGTCGACCCAGCTCGTCCACGCCGGAAACGACGCGTTTTTCATCTGGATCTGCACCGCATTGCCGATCATCTGCACCTGGGTCGCGGCGAGGCCGTGATCGCTGAGCGACGCGGTCAGCGCGTCCTTTAGCGCACCGCCGGTCGGCGCGACGCCTTGAGCCGCCGCCGACAGTTGCCGCGCTTCGTTCGCCTGCGCCGTCATCTGCGCCAAATGACGCTGCAGCGTCGGCAGTGATTGGCGCAGATGCGCGCGGCCGTCCTGCGCTGGCGCCCACAGCACCGACCACGCGATCACCACAGCCAACGCCCCGCTGCCCCACGTCAGCAGCATTTTTTCGCGCTCGGTGCGCTGGTCCCAGAATCCGGCCCACGATTGGGCGAGTTCAGCTTTCATTGTCCGTTCCTGATGGTCCACTTGCCGGTGTTGCTGTCGATCGCGCCGTTCAGGCCGTTGCGCGCGAGGCGCTTCGCGAGATCGGGATCGACCTTGATCTCAGGCTTGAAGGTCACGTCGAGCCGGCGGTCGTGATAGTCGAGCGCAGCAATGCCGTTGACCGGCACCGGCGACAGCGAACGCGCGAGACCGTCTGCCAGCGACAGGAAATCGTCCGGCGACAGTTCGCCCGCCGCCACCCGCAGCTGCTGCAACTGGCGCGACATCTGGTCAGGTGCATCGAGCACAACTGTCGTTTTCGGGAAGGTGTTGAGCAGCAACTCCGTCATCTGCGTGTTGATCGCGTCGCGCTGACGCGCGAGCATCAGCCACTGCACGTTCGCCCCGGCAATCGCGATCACGAGCGCACCGGCCGCCAGCAGCACCGGCAGACGCAGGCGCCGCAGCGTCGCGCGATCGAGTCGCCACGGCTGGAAAGCGAACTCGAACTGGCAGAGATCGAAGCGGCAATCCAGCGCGCGCCGCGCGAGTTGCTCGAACGGCAACGGACTGGCCCCATGCACGTGCGCTGCGAGAGCGGCGGGGCCGGTCGCACCGAGACGCGGCTCGTTGCCAGGCACTTCGGTCAGCATGTACAGCGTGACAGGGGCCGCGCCCGCCAGCGCGGCGAGGGTCGCGTTCACGGCGGTGGCCGGCACCGCCAGCCCTTCGCCTTGCACGCCGCGCGCGATTGCCAGTTCGACGCGCGGCGCACCCGTTTCGATCGCGCCTTCAAGCAGCAGCGCCGGCGCGGTCTGGACCACGGCGCCGAGCACGGCGGCCACCATCGGCACCACCGGCGCGGCGCCTGGCAACGCTGTCGCCGCGCTAGCCGAGCCGGCCAATACCGGTTCGCCAGCGTTGACCGTTTCGGCAACTTCGGCGGGCGTATCGAGCGCCGCCGCTTGCGGCAGACAGCGCGTGACCGGCACGGCGCGCAAGCTGCGGTGTCCGGCAGCGGTGAAGCCTTCGCAGATGAAGCGGAACCAGCCGCGATCGACGATCGCGAGCAACTGCCGGCCGCCCGCGACCGGTTGCGGATCGACGGCGATGTGACAGGTCTGCGGGTCCTGGATCAGTTGATCCTCGACGACGTTCGGCAGTGCCTGACGCAGCCGCGGGCCGCGCAGCGGCGGCAACGTGGCGGGCATCATCAGCAGGTCGCGCGCGGCGACCATCAGCACCGTCGACGAGGCGCGCGGCAGCAGCGCGAGCGCCGAACGGCCTGCGCGTTGGGTGCGGCCCGACTTGTCGAGCAGCAGGAACGGCAGCTCCGGGAGTTGCCATTCCTGCGATGGCACCGCCGGGTCACGCGGCGGCAGTAGGACGATCAGCGTGCTCAAAGGCCACTCTCTCCGGGAAAAGCGTTATTCATAGTTGGTCCTGTACCCGCACGATACGCGTAGTGTGAGTCAATGCGTCGCGATAGACGAGGGTCGTGCGGTCCACTTCCGCGCGTTCGTGCTGCACGCGGCCGTGGATCAGAAAATAGCTTGTGTTGACGTCGAGTTCACTTGTATCGACCGACGACTGCACGCCGGCGCCGCGCAAAGCGAGCTGCACGTCGCCGGCGTTGTGGAAAAACACCGTCTGCCGCCGCGCGACGAAGGCCTGCGCGCTCGACAGACTCATACCGGGCACGACTGCCGCGATGACTTCGGCGGAGGCCGTATTCATGTTGACCGCCGACGCTGTCGGCAGCACGGTAACGAACGGACGCAAGCGCGCAACCATCTCCGGCGTATAGCCGGGGATGTCGAGCAGCGAATCGACGCTGGTCATTTGCAGCGGCGCGAGCGCTGCGTTGTCGTTGCTGTCTTCGAGGCCGGGGTTGTCGGTGAAATTGCCACCACCGGTTGGGCCGCCCTGGATGGCCGGGGCGGCTGTTGCACCGGTGATGGACGTGACGGTTTGAAAACGTGTCGCCGATTGAGCAAGGCTCGCGCGCACCTGGACTGCTGTGTTTTTTGCCAACTGGCTGCTGATACCCAGCGAAACGAGCAGGCGCTGGTAGGCGCCGATCTGCTCCATGTTCAGTTGCAATACGCCTGGCGCAGGGCTCGATACCAGGTTACGCAAGTTGAATTTTGCCTGGGCGTCTTCGATTGAACCTGACAGGTAGGTTTCCGCGCCTTGCTCGGCTCTGACTTCGCCGATTCGGCCCAGGAAATCCGATAGGCGTGTTTTGGCGATGGGGACGCCCCATAGGCCACCTAAGTACGTGATTCCTGCTGAGGTGTCGCCTTCTGAGCGGAGGATCAGGCGTGTCCAGTCCAATGCGCCTCGCGCTACCCATTGGGCTTGCGATAGCAGGCGCTGGTTTTCTATCCTTCGGATTTGGACTTGCTGGCGCCAGAGCATGCCGGAGACCAATATCGCTGATAGCGCTACCACTAGCAGCGCGCTGATGATTGCTGCGCCGGTTTGGTTTTTTTGTCTGCCTACGGCGTTGGCCTTTCCTTGTTTTCTTATTGGTTTATTAGCGTTCCCCCTGTGCGGGGGGGCACCTACTTTTCTTTGCCTGCCGCAAAGAAAAGTAGGCAAAAGAAAGCGGCTCAAACCGCTAATGCTAAGCGGGTCCCCCGCGCAGTCCCGGTAGTGGAGCATCTGGAATCCGTGCCCTCGCACATTCAGCCTTGGTGACAAGGCAGTCATACTTCCCGCCTCGCGCTGCGCGCTCGCCGGAACGGTCCGCAAGGGAAACCAGTGGCTTCGCTTTGGCTCGGTGGGAGCCATCGGCTTCGCCTCGGCGGGGTGCCCGGCTTCTCGGTGGCACGTCACACTACTGTGTGCAACTGCAAGCTGCGGTACTTGCGTGGAATCATGTGCCGGCTCCGCCTGACGGTTTTCTGAAGTACCGCTCGGCGCGCGCAGCGCCGCCGGAACGGATGACTGCCTTGTCACTGACGTGGAGTGTGCGAGAACACAGATTCCAGATGCTCCACTGCCTCCTCCAAGCCGGGGGACCCGCTTAAGAGTTAGCGGTTTGAGCCGCTTTCTTTTGCCTACTTTTCTTTGCGGCGGCAAAGAAAAGTAGGTGCCCCCCCGCACAGGGGGAACGCTAATAAACCAATAAGAAAACAAGGAAAGGCACCACTGCAGGCGCACAGACACAAACCGCCGAGCAGGCAAAGAAGAAGAGCGTCGCGGAGACAACAGAGAGAACTTCATTTCATTCTCCGACGAGAAAAACCCGCGTAACAGGCCGCGCCAACGACTTGGCCCCGATACTAACTTCAAGCCCAGTCACAGACCGCGGCAGCGGCGCATTCCCCAACTGGGGCACCTTAAGATTATTATCGTTCTCCGTAATAGCACCCTGCACATCCTTCATCTGCGCGGTCCAGCCGACCTTCGGCACATAAACGCGAGCAGAAATAGACCCCACTCCGCCCATCAAGGGCACCCCAGTCCATCCATCATCCTCGCCACCGCGTAAAGCCCGCCGCAGGTCGCCAACATTCCCCAACGGCGGCGACGCATACCGAATCACGCGTCCATCGGAAACCCGATACCGCACCACCTGCAAACGCGGCGCGCTCCCCGGCAAAACCATCTGCCGCACAATCTGCAGCACGCTGCCGCTAATCGAAACGGCCGCCTGCCCAGACTCGTCATCCGACGCGGCCTGCCGCGCATCGATCCGCATCTGGTCGAACAGCTGCGCAAAGACGCGCTCATCTTCCATCGCGCTCGTAATGGTCTGCCGCCCGCGGATGATCTGGTCAAGCCCGCGCCATGACAACACGGCGATCACCGCCATGATCGCAATTGCGACCAGCAGCTCGATCAGCGTAAAACCACGCGCGCCCGATCGGCTGCGGCGCTCAGAGCGAACGGTTGTTTTCATTCGCGACCACCGTGACCATCTGAGCAAGATTGCCGGAACGCCCAGGCGTCGTCACCATCACTTCCACTCGACGAAACACCGGATTCGGCGTCGCCGTCACATGCTCGGTACAGATCAATTCCAGATTGCCCTGCGAACAGTCAAAGCTGGTCTCGCCGACGTTCGGCCAGCCATGCGTGAGATGCAATTGCGCAAGCGTATTGTCCGCGCTCCAACCGGCCAGCAAGCGCCGGTGCAAATCGGCTTCACCGCTCGCCAGACTGCCGACCGCGCGCAGCGATGCCGCCAACGCCACCGCGATGATCGTCAGCGCCACCAGCACTTCGATCATCGTAAAACCGCGCTGTCGTGCGCGACGGCCCAAACCCCTGCAACGACGCATCTCAGTGCACCTCATAGCGACCATTGCCGGTGCCGACGATCGTCGCGCGCCCCGCCGCCGAAAACAGCGTGATCTGCACCGGCACGTCGATCGCCTCGGTGCCGAACACGACGCGGCTCGGCTGTGCGTCCGAGCCGGGATAGTTGATCGTCACGCCGGTCACGCCACCTTCCCATTGGCGCGGCCCGAGCAGATCGTCATGCAGCGGACGCCAGCCGTCTTCGGTACGCAGGTCGAAGCGAAAACCGCCGTCGAGCGGCTGCCAGGCGATCGGCCGCGCGCGCACCTGGGCTTCGTCGCCGGCCGATTCGAACAGCAGCGCCAAACGCTGCGCTTCTTCGTTCAAATCGGTGCGCGGATTGCGCGTCATCGTCAACGCCGTCAACGACACCAGCAAGCCTGCAATCACCAGCACCACCAGCATTTCCAGCAAGGTGAAACCGGCCGCCCGCCTCGGTCCGCATCCACGCAGGCCAGGCACGCGCGCGCAGGCACACGCCGCGCGCGGCATCGGCGCCGTAAACGGAGTGTCCACACGGGACTTGCAAGCGGACATACGCATAGTGCCGGCCACGAACGATCAAAAACCGATGAGTCGATAAAACGCGCGGCGGATCGCTGAAGGGAAGGGCAATCCGGCGCGCCTGAAAATCAGTGCATTACTGCCACGAGCCTATATCGGCGTCATTGCCTTCGCCGCCCGCTTTGCCATCCGCGCCGTAACTGAACACGTCGATTTCGCCGTGGACGCCCGGATTCAGATACTGATAGCTATTGCCCCACGGATCGTTCGGCAGACGCTCGAGATAACCGCCGTCCTTCCAGTTGTTCGGTACCGGGTCCGTGCCCGGTTTTTCGATCAGCGCACGCAGGCCCTGCTCCTGGGTCGGATAACGGCCGTTGTCGAGACGGTAGAGTTTCAGCGCCTGCATCATCGTGCCGATGTCCTGTTTGGCGGCGACGCGCCGCGCTTCGTCCGGACGGCTCATGATCTTCGGTACGATCAACGCGGCCAGAATGCCCAGAATCGCGATCACGACCATGATTTCAATCAGCGTGAAACCGCGTTGACGGCGGCTGCGCGAACCCGCGATTTCAATACGGCGAGTGGTCGACAGTTGCATAACTTGCTACCTCTTTTCAGATGAAATTTTCGATCGGGCGGGATTCGCGCATTAGCAGGCGCACTCGCAATCAGGGTGCCATTGAACACGCCCGGCCGGTCATTTTAATGTCATGGTGTTGAAGGGTCGTGAGAAAACGCCGGGCCGCCCCAAGTTTGCTCACGCCCCTCGGGGGGCCTGGCGCGAAGCGCCAGGTTAGGGGGCGCTTTCAACCCAACGCAATTTTCACAATAGTCCGTACAATGATGCGCATGAACGCTATCCAAATCCGCCTTCTGTCGCTCGCGCTGTTCGCCGTGTTCTGCGCGACGCTCACCTACTGGGTCATCACACTGTCCACGATGTCGGGCGCGCCGTTGCCCGCTGCCGCCGCGCATTCGCCGGTCTCGACCGAACAGGCGGCGACGTTGTTCGGCGGTCAGCTCACGCGCAGCGTCAACCAGGACGTGCATCTGTTCGGCATCCTCGCTTTGCCGGAAGGCGCCGCGGCGATCGTCAGCGTCGGCGGCGAACCGCCGCATGCGGTGTCGCTCGGCAGCGCGCTGATGCAAGGCGCCAAACTCTCCGAAGTCCGCGCCCGCTCGATCGTCATCGATCGCAATGGCGCGCATTCCGAAGTGTTCCTGCCGGCTAACGCGGCAGGTCCTACCATCTACGTGCGCTAAACCGGCCTGTTCCGGTTCAGCAGATTGCGCGGCTGGCAATAACCCGCCATCACCCGCGGCAGCCGCGCAATCAGAAAACTTCTCCGCTTTACTGCACCAGGTTGTTCAACTCGATGATCGGCAGCATCACCGCCAGCACGATCACCAGCACCACGCCCCCCATCGCCAGAATCAGCAGCGGCTCGAGCAGGCTCGTCAGGAACATCGTGCGGCGCTCCAGTTCGCGTGCTTCGCCGTCGGCTGCGCGGTCGAGCATCGTCGTCACATCGCCGGTCGCTTCGCCCGAACGGATCAGGTGAACCAGCACCGGCGGAAACGTCTTCGTGTTGCCCAGTGCGCGTGACAGCGACGTGCCTTCACGCACGCGCACGATCGCATCGTCGATGTTCTCGCGCATCGCGTTGTTGCTGAGCGTTTCTGCCGCGGCTTGCAGCGCGCGCAGAATCGGCACGCCGGCTGCCGTCAGAATGCCTAGCGTGCTGGCGAAACGCACGGTGTTGTAGCCGCGCACGAGTTTGCCGAGCAGCGGGGCGGTCAGCAGCCAGCGGTCGAAGGCGAGGCGCGGACCGGGTTGCTTCAAAATCGAGCGCACGAGATACCCCAGCACGACCACACCGATCAGCACCGCCCACCACCAGTGCCGCACGAAACCGGACAGCGCCATCATCATGATGGTGAGAAAGGGCAGTTGCTGTTTGGTGCTGGCGAACACGTTCACCACCTGCGGCACCACGTAGCTCAACAGAAACGTGACGATGCCGAAAGCGATAAGGGTCACGATCGCCGGGTACGTGAACGCGAGCACGATCTTCTGCTTGAGCGCGTTGCGTTGCTCGATGTAGTCGGCAAGACGCGATAGTACGAGACCGAGCTTGCCGGTATGTTCACCGGCGGCCACCAGAGCGCGATAGATTTCGGGGAAGTCACGCGGATGCTGCGTCAACGCATTGGCGAGCGAATGGCCGCCGAGCACTTCGGCGCGAATCGACGCCATCAGTTCACGGATGTAATCGCGCTCCGATTGCTCGGTCAGCACTGCGAGCGCTTCGTCGAGCGGCAGGCCGGCGATCAGCAGACTAGCCAACTGACGCGTCAGAATCGCCTGCTCGCGCTGCGACAGGCGCCGCCCCAACGACAAACGTTGATTACGCTCGCCACGCGTGCGCGTCGCGGCCGGTTCGACTACGAGCGGCGTCAGTCCTTGCGAACGCAGATTGGTTCGCGCGCCGCGCGCGCTGTCCGCGTCGAGCACGCCTTTTTGCGCCTTGCCCGCCGCGTCGATCGCTTCGAAACGAAATGCCGGCATGCGCTTATGCTCCGCCCGTCACGCGAATCACTTCTTCGAGCGACGTCAGCCCGGACGCGAGCCAGCGGTCCGAGTCTTCGCGCAGCGTGCGCATGCCTTGCCTGCGGCCGGCGGCAAGGATCTCCGCATCGGCGGCGTTGCGGTGAACCAGCGTGCGGATCTCGTCGTCGATCAGCAGCAATTCGTACACGCCGCGCCGTCCGGCGTAACCCGACTGGCCGCACTTGTCGCAGCCGACCGGATGCCAGTGCACACGGCCGTCTTCTTCGACACGCTCTTCACGGCACACCGGACACAGCCGCCGCACCAGCCGCTGCGCCAGCACGCCGAGCAGCGACGACGCCAGCAGATACGGCTCGACGCCCATGTCGGTCAAACGCGTGACGGCCGAAGCCGCATCGTTCGTGTGCAGCGTGGCCAAAACAAGGTGGCCGGTCAGCGAGGCTTGCACCGCGATCTGCGCGGTTTCCAGATCGCGGATTTCGCCGATCATGATGACGTCCGGGTCCTGCCGCAGAATCGATCGCAGCGCCCGCGCGAAGGACATGCCGATCCGTTCGTTGACCTGCGTCTGGCCGATGCCCGACAGGTCGTATTCGATCGGGTCTTCGACCGTCATGATATTGGTCGTCGCGGTTTCGAGCCGCGACATCGAAGCATAGAGCGTGGTCGTCTTGCCCGAACCGGTCGGGCCGGTCACCAGCACGATGCCGTGCGGCCTGGCGATCAGCTTGTCGAATTTGACGAGCGTGTCGGTCGCCATGCCGAGCGCTTCGAGATTCAGGCGCGACGCATCCTTTTCCAGCAGACGCAGCACCGCGCGTTCGCCGTGGCCGGTGGGCAGCGTCGAGACGCGCACGTCGACCGGACGGCCGCCGACGCGCAGCGTGATCCGGCCGTCCTGCGGCAAACGTTTCTCGGCGATGTCGAGCTGCGCCATGATCTTGATCCGCGAGATCAGCGCGCCGTGCAGTGCTTTTTTCGGCCGCACGACATCGCGCAACGTACCGTCGACCCGGAAGCGCACCACCGATGACGTCTCGAACGGTTCGATGTGAATATCCGAGGCCTGCTCGCGCGCCGCTTGCGTAAGCAGTGCGTTGATCATGCGGATGATCGGCGCGTCGTCTTCCGACTCGAGCAGGTCCTCGACCTCGGGAATGTCCTGCATCAAACGCGAGAGATCGACTTCGCCTTCCACTTCGCCGACTACCTGCGCGGCGCTGCCGTCCTGGCGCGCATATGCCTGGTTGATCGCCTGCGCGAGTTCGTCAGCGGGCATACGTACCACCGAGAGAGCGCCGAAGTTGCGCGCGACTTCGGCGAGCGCGGCATCGCTCGTGCGTTCGCTGATCCAGACTTCGAGGCTGTCGGCATGCTGATGCGCGACCAGAATCTGGCCGCCGCGGGCGAAGCCGTACGGCACGAGGCGAGCCGCGACCGCAGACGGCGCGATGCGCTCAGCATGCTCCGCCACGACCGCGGGCGAAATCGCCGTGGCCTGTGCCGACGCACCGGCTCGCGCCGCTGCTGACGACGCAGAAGCTGACGGCGGCGTGGACGGCGTGCTCACGGCTGCACTCCGGGCGCCGCGGTGGAAGGCGCGGCGGGCACAGGGTTAGCCTGGACAGCACCACTCGTCGCCGACGCGGGAGCCGACGGCGGCGGCGTCATCTGCTGGCGGCGCATCTGGTCAAGATTGAACAGGTTCATGGCGGCCGAGCCGCCCTCGGCCGGGCCGATCGGCTTCGGCGGCACCACCGGATCGTCCTTGTCCTTGATCAGGTTGTTGTCCGACTTGTACGCGCCCTGTACGCCCTGGATGTAGTCGTAGCGGTTCGACGTCACGGCCTGCGCGGTATCGCGATCGCTGATGATCACAGGGCGCAGGAACACCATCAGGTTGGTCTTCTGGCGGGTCTTCTGTTCCGAGCGGAACAACTGGCCAAGCCACGGGATATCGCCCAGCAGCGGCACCTTGCTGTTGCTGACCTGGTAGTTGTCCTGCATCAGGCCGCCCAGCACGATGATCTCGCCGTTATCGGCGAGCACCGTCGACTGGATCGAACGCTTGGTGAACTGCGGGCCGGCCGGGTTGGTCGCCACATTGGTCGTGCCGTTCACGATCGCCGAGTCTTCCGTGTAGAGCTGCAGCTTCAGGATTCCGCCATCGGTGATCTGCGGCTTGATGTGCAGCGTCAGACCGACGTCGACGCGGTCGAACGTATTGAACGCCGAGCTTGGGGTGGCGCTCGTGAGGTTCGAATACGAACCCGTCTGGATCGGCACGTTCGTGCCGACGACGATCTTGGCTTCTTCGTTGTCGAGCGTGATGAGGTTAGGCGTCGACAGCACGTTCGCGTCGGCGGTCTGCGACAGCGCCTGCAGCAGCGCACCAAGTCCCTTCACGCCAAAAATGTTGTGCACCCACCCGACGTTGAGCCCCTGCTGGAGATTCTGGGTTGCGAGCGCTCCAGCGAGACCGCCGGTGGTCGCGGTCGCCGCGGCCGCCGTCAGATTGATGATGCTGTTGCCGGCGCCGGTCGCCAGATTGGTGCCGGCGAAAACCTCGTTGTTCGCGATCTGCCACTGAATGCCAAGATTGGCGTTCGTGTTCGAGTTCAGTTCGACGATCAGCGCCTCGATATAGACCTGTGCGCGCCGCGCGTCGAGCTGGTCGATCACCGCCCGCAGGTTGCGGTACACCGGGTCCGACGCCGTGATGATCAGCGAGTTGGTGGCAGAGTCCGCCTGGATCATGCCGCCCGGCTGATTGTCCTCGCTCTTTTCCTTGTCGCCGCCGAGCAGGCCGCCGGCTCCGGAACCGCCGCTCGCGCCATATGCTCCTCCCCCACTGCCGCCCAGCGGCGACGCCATCGAGCTGCTTCCGAGTCCGCCCGACGGCAGCGGTGGCGTACCCGCTGTACCCGTCGAACTGCTGCCAAACGAGCCGCCGCCGCTCTGGCTGAACGAACTCGCTTCGGTCGAACCGGCCGACGAGCCGGTCTCGCCGCCTTTGCCGAGCATCCCGCGCAGGGTCTTCGCGAGCTTTGTCGCGTCCGCGTTGCGCAGCGCCACGACGTGCATGTTGCCGGGCTGTCCGGTCGGCCCGTCGAGCTGCTTCGCGAGGGACTTCGCCGCGTTCAGCCGCCCGGCGTTCGATGCACGCAGCAGCAGCGAGTTGGTGCGGGGGTCGGCGGTGACCGATACCTTCAGCGTCGTGTCGGTGCTGCCGACCGAGCCCGGATCGAGCATCTTCGTGAGCTGCTGCGCGGCGTCGATCGCGTTCGCGTTTTTCAGCGGCACGACCTGGACCTGCTGGCCCGCCGCCGTATCGACACCCGCGATGATCTGCGCGATACGCCGCACGTTGTCAGCGTAATCGGTCACGACAATCGTGTTGTTGGCGGGATAAGCCGCCACCGTATTGTTCGGCGAGATCAGCGGACGCAAAACGGGCAGCAGATTATTGGCCGATTCGTTCCTCAGCTGGAACACCTGCGTGACCACCTGGTCGCCACGCGCAACCGGCGCGTTGCCGACGTAGGTCGGCACGCCTTGCAGCTTGGCGTCGGCTTCGGGCACGACCTTCAACACGCCGTGATCCTGCACCAGCGCGAAGCCCTGCATCCGCAAAGCAGACTGCAGGGTCTTCAGCGCCTGGTCTTCAGGCACCGCATTTTCGGACACGAGATTCAACTGACCTTTCACGCGCGGGTCGACGATGATCGTTTTGCCGGTTGCCGCGCCGATCGCCTTGGCCACCTGATCAATGTCGGCGTTCACGAAATTGAGTGTCACCTGGGCCTGTGCTGTCTGCGCGGTGATCAATCCAGCCACCAGCAGCGCCGTTGCGACGCGACGCAATGCCATACGATTTCTTCTCATGGAATGTGGTTTCGATGCTGGCAGCCGCAGCCGCCGACTGTCATGCAGTGCGGACATATGAGCAAGCCGCAGCCCCCTCGGTCTGCCGGCAGGCTTCACGGGCAATCGCCGCCCCGGATGCCAGCCACTTAATGTCCAAAAGAAATGAACAGTAACAGTTTTTCATGTCGGATTTGTCACAAAACAAACAGCCCGTGCAATTACTCTAAAGAGACTTCCGGATCGTTACGTATTTGAAAGCTTTCGCGCTTCTGTGCGCGGTGCCGCATAAGTGCTTCTTTTTTAGCTGGATTATGTCGGTTAGCCAACTTGACGCTCGATGACCTGCCGGTATGATACGAGCCGTTCAGGGTGCTAGTCGTGGTTTGACTACGCGGGTTTTCCCCCATGCCCGGCACACGCCCAACCAGGGCGGCTCAGCGGCTTGAAGCGACTGAAGTTTGGCCGACCGATTACCTTACCGAACCTTACCCTTGCGATTTGTTTAGTCGTCTTGACCGATGAAGCGAACCCTCGTCACTGTCGCCGCAGGACTTGCCGTGCTGATCGCAGCAGGGTCCGCGCGCGCCGACTGCTTTGACGCGGCGGCAGGGTATCAGAAGGTCAACCCCTTGATTCTGCGCGCGATTGCGTGGCAGGAGTCGCACAATCGGCCGGACGCGCAACATAAGAACGCAAACGGCTCGACCGACTACGGGGTCATGCAGATCAATTCGGTCCATCTGCCCACGCTCGCGCAGTACGGCATCTCGCAAGGGACGCTGATGGAGCCTTGCAAGAACGTGTATATCGCCGCATGGCATCTGCGCCGCCAGATGAACAAGTACGGCAATACGTGGCAAGCGGTCGGAGCCTATCACTCCGAAACACCGGCGCTGCGCGATAAATACGCGCAGCAGATCGCCGCGATCCTGCGCAAGTGGAATCTGATGCCGGCTGCGCACTGATCGGCAGCGGTACCGGCGCAGGCTCCCAGCCAGCGCTTGTGCCCGAAGTTGTGCAAGCTCTCCATATCGGGCCCGTCACGCGGCCACTGTCCGTTTGATGCACAATGCGGCTTCGTGCTGCTGTCGGCGCATGACCATCATTCTGGTCAGGGAGTCATCGGACCCCGCGCCCGGCACGCCTTCCAATCCTCTTGCGTTTCCGTACTGCAATGAACCAGCCGCTATTGCCCGTCACCGTGCTCTCCGGTTTTCTGGGCGCCGGCAAGACCACGCTCCTGAACCACATCCTCGCGAATCGCGCCGGTTTGCGCGTGGCCGTAATCGTCAACGATCTGGCTGCCGTCAATATCGATGCGACCCTCGTGCGCGATGCCGCCGCGCTCTCGCATGTCGAAGAGCAACTCGTCGAATTGTCGAACGGCTGCATCTGCTGCACGCTGCGCGACGACTTGCTGATCGAGGTCAAGCGCCTCGCCGGTGAAAAGCGCTTCGACGCGATCCTGATCGAGTCGACCGGCGTGGCCGAACCGATGCCGATCGCCGAAACCTTCACCTTCGTCGACGACGACGGCATATCGCTGTCCGACGTCGCCCGGCTCGATACGATGGTGACGGTGGTCGATGCGTTCAATTTCCTGCGTGACTACGGTTCAGCCGATGCGCTCGCCGAGCGCGGCATCGCCGCCACGGAAGAAGACGATCGCACGCTGGTCGAATTGCTGATCGAGCAGATCGAATTCTGCGACGTGCTGGTGGTCAACAAGGCCGATCTGGTCAGCGCCGACGACCTCACGCGTTTGCAACGGATCCTCGCGCGTATCAATCCGCGCGCGGTGCAAGTGGTGAGCCGCTTCGGCGCGGTGCCGCTCGCCGAAGTGCTGAACACCGGCCGCTTCGATTTCGACGAGGCGTCAAGCGCACCGGGCTGGTTGGCGTCGCTGAATCACGACCACGACCATGAGCACGGCCACGCTCACCACGGCGAAGCGGACGAATTCGGTATCGGCAACTTCATTTACCGCGCGCGGCGGCCGTTTCATCCGGAACGTCTGTGGGCGCTGCTGCATCAGGAGTGGCAGGGCGTGTTGCGCAGCAAGGGCTTTTTCTGGCTCGCGACGCGTCACGACATCGCCGGTTCGCTGTCGCAGGCGGGCGGCGCTTGCCGGCATGGTCCGGCGGGGATGTGGTGGGCCGCCCAGGATCGCAGCGAATGGCCGGATGGCGACGACGAGCTGGCGGCCGAAATTGCCGGCGACTGGTACGGCGACCCGGACGATCTGAGCATCGGCGACCGTCGCCAGGAACTGGTGTTGATCGGCATCGGCATCGACCCGGCCTTCTGGAAAGCGAAGTTCGACGCGTGTCTGCTGACCGATGCGGAATATGCGGCGGGACCTCAAGCGTGGCAACAGTTCGCCGACCCGTTTCCGGCATGGGGCTTCGATGAAGACGACCACGACCACGATCATCATGATCACGACCACGACGGTCATGGCCACGGCGAGATCGTGCATCGCCACGACTGAGCCCGTTTCCCCAGCCAGAATGTTTAGCCGCGACGCCCGTCGCGGCTAAACCCAAACCGAATCGAGGACGAAAAAAAACCCGCCGTCGGCGGGTGTCAACTGCCAGGCAGTAATCTGCTTAGCGCTTGTTGACTGCGTCCTTGAACGCCTTACCAGCCGTGAACTTGACGGTCTTGGCGGCCGGGATCTTGATAGTTTCGCCGGTCTTGGGGTTACGACCCGTACGTGCTGCGCGCTTGCCCGAACCGAAGCTGCCGAAGCCGATCAACTGGACCGCGTCGCCCTTCGACACAGACTTCTTGATCACTTCAAGCAACGTGTCCAGCGTTTCACCGGTTTGAGCCTTGCTGGCGCCCGTCTGACCTGCGACGGCGTCGATCAGTTCCTGTTTGTTCATTAAGGTTCCCTTCTGAGTTTAGGTTGACACGAACAGCGCGAACGCGCCGATTATACGTGCGCGCGCCGCGCCGTCGAGCAGCTGCGGCTCCGGATCCCCTCCGGACAATAGCGCCGGGCAGATGACTGTCCGGCGGCCGTGCTGCCGCTCCCTTCGCGGCGCTTGCTATGATAGCGCAGCGCAAACCCAATCAGGACAAGGGTTTGGAAGATTTAACGGTTCCGGGGCCGATACAGCAGGGAAATCGCTGTTTTTGCTGTTAGCGGGCTCGAACAAAGGGCTGAAACCCAGTATGGACGGGGCTTGGCGTTGGTTTTTGCCAACGTTCGGCGCGTCTTTTTCGCCGCCCGGCGACCTGCGCGCCCTGGTGGTAACGTAAGACCCGCTCTTCCGAGCGTCTTTTTTCCACCGCGCATGACCGATCCGCTGATCCCTGCCACCCTCGCGTTTCGCGACAACGGCACTCCTTTTTCGCCCCTTTACGACGACATCTATCACAGCGCCGTCGGTGGTCTCGAACAGGCTCAATACGTTTTCCTGCGAGGCAATGCACTGCCGGACCGGTGGCAGGGACGCCGCATTTTCACGGTGCTCGAAACCGGCTTTGGCATGGGCATCAACTTCCTGACGACCTGGGCCGCGTGGCGCGCCGATCCGGCACGTTGCGAGCGGCTGCACTTCGTCTCGACCGAGAAACATCCGTTCACGCGAGCCGATTTGCGCAGCGTGTACGCCAAAACGGTTTCCGATCCTTCAATTGCCGCGCTCGCAGGCAAGCTGACCGGCGCATGGCCGATGCTCGTGCCCGGCACCCATCGGCTGGAATTCGAAGACGGCCGGGTTACGCTGACACTCGTGTTCGGCGACGCCGCTGAAAGCTTGCCGACCTTGAGGCTGCGCGCCGATGCGTTCTACCTGGATGGCTTCGCGCCAGCCAGGAACCCGGAACTGTGGACGCCGGCAATCTTCAAGGCACTCGCGCGTCTGGCAGGCGAGGGCGCCACCTTTAGCACTTACAGCAGCGCGGGCGACATCAAACGTGCACTGACGCAGTGCGGCTTCGAATATCGGAAGGTGGAAGGCTTCGGCTGGAAACGGGCAATGCTGGTGGGCCACTTCGCGCCGCGCTGGCGCGTGCGCCGTTATGAGCCGCCGGCGCCGCTCGCGGTCGACGAGCGGCATGCCATTGTGATCGGCACCGGGCTCGCTGGCTGTGCGGTGATCGAGCGCCTTGCCGCGCGCGGCTGGCGCATCACGTCGCTGGAACGGCATGCATCGGTGGCGCAGGACGCGTCGGGCAACCCGGCCGGCGTATTCCATCCGATGATCTCGCGCGACGACAGCGTCGCCTCACGCATTACGCGCGCCGGTTTTCTTTACACGCTCGGACGCTGGGCCGCGCTCGAACGGCTGGGTCACCGGCCGCTACGCGGTGGCGAGGGCCTGTTGCAGATCGCCGCGAACGACGAAGAAACACGGTTGATGAGCGAGGCGCTCGCGGCATTCAACTATCCATCCGACTATGTGACACCGGTGTCGCTAGCTGAAGCACAACGCCTCGCAGGCATGCCGCTCGCGCAGAACGGCTGGCTCTTCCCGCACGGCGGCTGGATCGATCCGGCCTCGCTGTGCGCCGCGCAATGCGCAGCGGCGGGCGCGCAACTCGAACGCCGCTTCGGCGTGGACGTCGCGCGAATCGAACGGTCGGAAAATCAATGGACGGTATTCGATGCAACAGGGCACGCCGTCGCACGCGCGCCGGTGGTGATCGTCGCGAGCGCACACGATGCCGCGCGCATCGCCGGTTTGCAGCACGCGCCGACTCGCAGCATACGCGGCCAGCTGACTTTGCTGCCGCTTGGCAGCGTGCCGCCGTTGCGCATCCCGGTGATCGGCGAAGGCTACGCGGTCCCGCTCGCTGACGGCGTCACGCTGACCGGCGCCACCTACGATCTCGACGACCCCGACACCTCGCTGCGCGCGGACGGCCACCTGGAAAACCTGGAGCGCGTCGCGCAGATGCTGCCGGCGTTTCGCGACATGGTCGATCCGGCACGGGCGGCGTCGCTAGCCGGACGCGTCGCCTTTCGCTGCGTCACAAGCGACCGGCTGCCGATGGTCGGCAACTTCGCCGACGAGGCTGCGGCAACGCGCGATGCCCAACGTCTGCGCGGCGCATGGCCGCTCGACTTGCCGCGTACCGACGGTCTGTATGGCGCGTTCGCCTACGGTTCGCGCGGTCTGGTGTGGGCGGCGCTCGGCGCGGAGTTGATCGCATCGCAGATCGAAGGTGAACCGTGGCCGCTCGAGCGCGATCTGGCTGAAGACATCGATCCGGCGCGCTTCCTGTTGCGCGCATTGCGGCAAGGCACCTTAGGTTAACGGCACACCTGGCACCCGCCGCACCCGAGAAAAGTTATCCACCGAAACATGTGGATAACTGCTCGGTTTACGTGCGCAACTCATGTGGAACCGTTGTGGACGTAAACGGGGTAACTTTGCCGCAGTCGGAAATCCCAAAAAGTTACCCCTGTATACCCGCCGCTGCCGCACACGCTGTGCATCCGGTTATGCGGCTGGCAAGCCGATGATTCGTTTCGGTAAACCAAGGTTATCCACAGAAACCGAGTCACCTTGTTAACTGTTACTACGTATACATACGGTAAACCAGTAAACAGAAAGGCCGTAGCCAGATCGACGGGCATCGTCGTAGCCCAACCCAAAAAATCGGCGCAAAAAACATCTGCGCCGTTACCGCGAAAAGCCCATCTGTCGCACTCGGCGTGTACCCTGTGACGGCCCGATTGACCCGCAGAACGGTCGCTTTTTCCACCCGCCGTGAAGATGACGTACGTTTTTACCGTTTTGCCAGCAAGATCGTGTGTTTTCGGTCGAGGCTGAAAAAGCTATGGCACAATCGCCGTTCTTCCCGCGTCGTGCCTTGCCTCAAGCGGCACACGCACCAGCGGAACGGTGCCGGTCAATCAGAATCTGATTCAGAGTCGACGGCATTCTTTTCACCGTGCCGTGCCGGTTGCTGCGGCCGCACCTCAGAATGCGCTGCGCTCCCTGCGGCTGCGGCGCATTCAGATCATCCGATCGTTAGAAACTCGCAACGCTGGTCACGCGAAGCGATCGCGACAGTGAGCGACTCACGCGCTCACCCGTTCGCCGGTGTTTGCGCCGGCTCGTGTCGCCTGCCGTTGCAGCAAAGGAGAACCCACCACGATGAAGTCGGCGTTTTCGTTTTTCCCAGCTTGGCCACTCACGCCCGACGCCATTTTTTGGGCTGGTCTCGCATTGCTCGCCGCTGGTCTGTGCGGTGAACTCTGCTTTCGAGCCTGGCGTCTGCCGCGCATTTCCGGTTACGCGGTCATTGGTCTTGTGGCAGGCGCAGCCGGTTTCGGCGTGATCGACGCGGATTCCGCGAGCGACGCGCGGCCGCTGCTCGATGTCGCGCTCGGCCTATTGCTGTTCGAACTGGGTAGCCGGCTCGATCTGCGCTGGATTCGCCGCAATCCCTGGCTGATTCTGTCGAGCGTCGCCGAAGCCACACTCACTTTTGCGCTTGTCTTGCCGGTTTTGCTGTTCCTGAACGTGCCACTGATGGTGGCAACGGTGCTCGCCGCAATCGCAATGGCGACCTCGCCCGCCATGGTGATCCAGCTCAAAACCGAGTTGCGCGCCGAAGGCCAGGTCACTCAACGTTTGCTGACCTTGACCGCGCTGAACAGCATGTATGCGGTGGTGATCGAAAAGCTCGTATCGAGCTGGCTGCATCAGGAGGTTTACGGCAACGTATATGCAACGATTCTGCAGCCGCTGTATCTGCTTGCCGGCTCGCTCGTGCTGGCCTATCTGCTGGCGCGAACCTGTACGTTTTTTTATCGCCGCCTGAACATGCAGGATGAGCATTCGTTTGTCGCACTAATCGGTCTGGTGCTGCTGGCAATCGCGATTGCCCATCTGTTCAAGCTGTCGACGATTCTTGCGCTGCTGGCCGCGGGCATCATCGTGAAGAATCTTGAAGCGCGTCCGCAATTGTGGCCGCAAAATTTCGGCACGGCCGGCTGGCTGTTAACCGTGATTCTGTTCGTGCTGACGCTGACTTCGTTCGAATGGAAACATATCGCGCTCGGCGGCATCGCGGCGCTGGGCCTGATCGTTGCGCGGTTAGTCGCCAAGCTGGTGGGCGTCATGGCGTTCGCCAAACCGAGCGGCTTGAACTGGAAGCAGGGGATGGCGCTCGGTTTGTCGTTGTCGCCGATGTCCGCGCTCGCCTATCTGCTCGTCGACGATACCTACAACCTCTATCCGAATTTCGATCCGCAATTGCGGGCCGTCGTGATGTGTTCGATTTTCGTGCTGCAGATACTCGGGCCGTGGCTCGTGTATCGCAGCCTTGCTCTGGTGGGCGAACGGCGCGAAGAATAAGCGCACGCCGGTTCTCCACGCCGCATACGCTTTACCCAGACTTATTCGATTCAAAAACGGCCGGGCGTCGACACACGCCCAGCCGACCAGACTTAGGGGACGCCATGTCACTCGAACCCTTCATCGATTCGAAACCGTTCACTTTCGGTGTCGAACTCGAGATGCAGATCGTCAATACGCACGACTATGATCTGACCAAAGCCGGCTCGGATCTGCTGCGTCTCATCAAGGACGAAAAAATCCCCGGCAACATCACGCCGGAAATCACCGAAAGCATGATCGAGCTGTCGACCGGCATCTGCACGACGCATGAACAGGCCGTCGCCGATTTGCGCAAGATTCGCGACACCCTGGTCTCCGCCGCGGATCATCTGAACGTCGGCTTGTGCGGCGGCGGCACGCACGCGTTCC